>CAZTTQ010000005.1:12496-15134 GCA_964616135.1 uncultured Gammaproteobacteria bacterium | reverse complement strand
AGCAGAAATCGGTTGACAAAAACGAGGAAAACGGGTAGCATGGCCTTCCGTTCGTTCCTTGTTTCCCGACCCATAGGAGGTCCCTTGCGCTGGAAGCTCTCCCCTGCCGCACGCCGGTTTCTGACCGACGCCATCACCATCACCGTGCTCACGTCCGTGGGTGCCGGCCTGGTCGAATGGCTGCTGCTCGGATTGCCGAGCGAACGCGTCCTGTGGCTGCGTGGCGTCTCCGCCGCGATCAACCTCGCCACGGGCGGATTCTACGGCTGGTGGCGGGACCGGGTGCTGGCGTCCTACCTGGGCTCCCACCCCGTCGACCGGCTCCATACCGGGATCGGCGAATGGATGGCGTTCAGCAGCTTCCAAGCGCCGCTCTACGTCCTAACACTCCTCGTGTTCGGCGCAAGCGGCACACAGGCCCTCCTCGGCCTTCTCTGCTGCCTGCTTGCCGCATCCGCCGCCGCGCCGCTCACCGGGTTCTTCCTGGACGCCATCCGGCGCGCCACGGAACGGACGCCCGCGCTCTTCCGCCGGCTTCGCCCCGTGCCGAAGCCCAAAGAGCCGCCCGCGCACCGCGCCGCCTGACTCTTCCCCGCCCGTTCCTTCTCGGAACCGGCGGGGCTTTTCTTTTTCCCTGGACAAAGAAAAATGGCTGGCTTAAAGTCCGGACGGACTTAACTGCGGAGGCGTCCATGCTGCGCACGATCGAGTTCCTCAATATCCCGGAGCACCGGCAGACAGCGGTTCTCCATCTCGCTCACGCGACGAACGACCCCAGAGACAAGGATATGGAGCGGCTCGTCTTGGTCACGGGCGGAGTCGCGTTCGTCCAGACGGCCGAAGGCTGCATCTTCATCGGATCGGGATGCACGAGCAACGCCGTTCGCGTCGCGGCGGGCGTGCCCGCCGACTTCGTGTCTGCCGCGACTGCGTACCCAACGCTCCACACCATCGTCGGAACCAGGCAGATCGACGGCGCGCTTGCCCACACCGAGGTCACCAGCTTCAACGACGGCGGCACCAAGCGCCGCGCGTCCGCCGACGTCTGAAACGAAACGCCGCCCCGGCTTGGGAGCGGCGTGTTTTTATTCGCGACTCCCCCGTTCCCCCTCTTGCAAAGAGGGGGTTGTCGGTTCCCGTGCCTCTCCCTCTTTTCAAGAGGGAGTTGGAGGGAGTCTAGGGGGGATAATTGGCTGGCTCGTAGACGTTCCGAGCATTCCACAGGATCCAGCCGGAGGCGCCCGCATCACGGGTCGCCTTGATTTGCGCCTCGATCTTTACCGCCGTGTATACGGCGCCGATGTCGAAGTCCTGCAGCCATGGACGCGTCTTACGACGGGTTTCCGTGGGGAGGCCGCCCGTTTCCTGTTCAATCAACGCCGCGCCCGCGTCCACGGTTTCCTTCACAATCTCGTACGGGAATTCCGCCGGATTGGCGTACCCCTTGAAGTTGGGCGGATAGTGCGATGGATACACCATAGGTGAGACGAAATCCGCGGAAGGCAACACGTCCCGCAGACGCTGGCCGATGCCGAAGTCGTTTTCCTGCCAGTACGTCATACCGAACAGGTCCACGGACACGGGAATGTTCTCCGCCTTAAGCGTGCCGGCTACTTGTTCGAAGAATGCGCGCATGACGTCCGTTTCACCCTGTTCCCCACGCTTGAAAAACGGGTAGCTGATAGCGGACAGTACGCCGTCGGAGGGAAACCGCACGTAGTCCAGTTGGATTTCGTCAAAGCCGCGCGCGTACGCTTCCCGCGCCAGGACGAGTGCCGTGTCCGCGACGACCGGCGCGGCCGGGTCGAGCCACGCGACGCCGGTTTTGTCACGCCAGTAGCCGCCGCCCTTATTGTGGAGCGCCGCTTCCGGATGCGCGGCGGCAAACACGTTGTCCTTCATGACCGCCAAGCGCGCGATGCGGTACAGCCCCGCGTCCGCCAGTTTGGCCGTGAGCGCTTCCAGGTCCGCGATGAGCGGTTTCTCCATGGCGTACGGGCGCAAGGATTCGTCCTTGGGCGTGAAGGCAATGGCGCCATTGTCGGCCTTCAGATCAATCACGACCGCGTTTAACCCGGTCTGTTTGGCGTACTCCATCAGCTGGTCACCGCGCGCCGTCCCGGCCGTCTGCGCGTTCCAATAAAAGCCGCGCACTTCCGCTGGGAGCGGAACGTGTACCAACGGCTTCGGAACCGCGTCCCCCTCTCCTCCTTGGGAGGAGAGGGCTGGGGGTGAGGAGACGAGCAGAACCGGCCGTGCCCAGAAAAACCCCGCAACGCCCGCGACAACGAAAAACGCCGGCAGCACCAAGGCTGCCCAGCGTTTGCCGCCGCGTGGGATCGCGGGAATCTTCATACTACTTTTTCAAGTCCTCAATGGTGACCTTGGTCATCACGTCGCCTTGGGCGATCGCGTTCACGACCTCCTGGCCGGACAACACCTGGCCGAAAATGGTGTGCTTGCCCGTCAGCCACGGCGTGGCTACGTGCGTGATGAAGAACTGGCTGCCGTTGGTGCCGGGACCCGCGTTCGCCATGGCCAGCTGGCCGGGACCGGTGAACTTCAGGTCTTTGGCAAATTCATCCTGGAACTTATAGCCGGGGCCACCCGCGCCAGTGCCGGTGGGGTCGCCGCCCTG
>CAZTTQ010000005.1:0-12486 GCA_964616135.1 uncultured Gammaproteobacteria bacterium | reverse complement strand
TCGATTCGCCGCCGGCGCCGGTTCCCGTCGGGTCGCCGCCCTGGATCATGAAATCCGCGATGACGCGGTGGAACGTCAGGCCGTCGTAATAGCCCTGCTTGGCCAGGTAGACGAAGTTGGAAACCGTGAGCGGTGCCTTGTCCCCGTACAATGCGACTACGATGTCGCCTTTGGCGGTCGAAATGCGGACTTGCTTGTGCAGGATTTCAGCGTCGGACAACTTGCCGGGAAAGGTGTAAGTCTTAACGGACATAGGAGCGGACGTGGAAATGGCGTCAGGAGGAGTAAAACGGGTTTCAATGCCTTCGCTTAGGCAGCCTTGGCCCATAAGGACCAGCGCGACGAGCGGCAGAAACACGGAATGATTCACACGCATAGGAAGGAAGAAAGCAATGGGAGAATACCACGTCAGGAAGGGTCCCGCACAACCGGGCCGATGACGGCGCCCGGTGCGCACCCCGCGGCCAATTCCCACACGACGACGACGCGTTCCGCCTCTGTCACGTCCATGGACGTGCGGGTCTGTTCCCTGCCCGGCTGGAACCGGCCGTCACAGCCACCCGCACCGAACGGGTCACGCACGACGACGTAGTCCCCGGGCACGGAAGCAGACAGCAACGCGGCGCGATAACCGACGGCTCCCGGCGGCGGCACAGCGACGAGCGATTGGAGCGCGGCGGCGGCATGGACGCTCGGCTCGGGCGCGTATGGAATGCCGACGGCCCAGTTAGCGGACGGGAGAGCCGCGAGATCCGTTTTCAGAAACCATCCGGTCTCATCCATGGAGGCGGGGACGGCGCGCCAAGCGCCAGCAGCCGCGTCGTAGTGGTACAACGCGGACGCCACGGGCGACAGGTCCGACGGAATTTGCACGGCCAACGTATAGGGATGTCCCGCGGGAGCCGGCGGCGCCGATACGCGGTAAACCAATCCGCGCGCCGCCGTAAACGGCCCGCCCACCGTCTCCGCGACCAAGAACGGCGCGGAACCGGGAGCCCACACGCCTTCCACGCGGGCGGACGCGTCCGGCGTGCTTGCCACCGCGCGTTCCGGATCCGGCAGGCGTACCAACGCCAAGGTGCCGGCCACGGTTAATACCAGCAGGCCGAGGGCGGCGCCGGACGCGACGGGAGTCCTCCGTAAGGCGGGCATAGATACGCCCCATGGTATCACGAAGGCAGTGGCTCTTCCCACGGCAGGCCCGCACGACCGAACGTGCCGTGCGTGGCGCTTGAGCGGTACAACGGGCGTTGGAGCGCCAAGCGTTCCACGATGGACTCCGGACGGAAATCAAACGTGGTGCGGACGAGTTCCGACAGATTCAGTTTGGATCCGCGCGTTTTTTCTCCCATCCCGACGGCCTCCAAGGAAATCGGCTCGGCTCGGCCGAACGCGTACGCGACGTTCACCACGACGGAAGACGCCAGGCCCTGGTCCACGATCCACTTGGCCGCGGCGCGGGCCATATAGGAGCCGCACCGTTCCGCTTTGAACGGATCCTTGCCGGACAATGCGTTGTCACCAAAAGGCACGAGGCCCCCGTAACTGTCGGACGAAAGGCGGCGGCCGTTCACGCCTGTGTCCGCGTGGAACCCGCAACACGTAAACGCCCCGGCGGGATTCACCAAAATCTGCGCGTCTTCCGCGCCGGCGACCGGCGCCAGGACGCGTTCCAATAAAATACGCCGCACTTCCATCGGATCCATGTCCGGGCGGTGGGACGCAAGCAGAGTCACGGCACGGAGCCGGTCCTTTTCCAACGACACCTGGACTTTCCCGTCCGGCATGAGCCAAGAGAACGTCGGGTCCGTACGGCGCACGTCGTCCAAGCGGCGCGTGATGGCGTGCGCGTACACGACCGCACGCGGCAGGCGCTCCCGCGTTTCTGCGGTCGCGTAGCCGGAAACGACGCACGTGTCCGTGGGCCCGCGGACGTCTTTCAATTCCCCAGAGGGCGCCTCCACGTTCACGAACACTTCTATTTCATCCGCGTAGCCAATGTCCGCATACGTGGCGCGCGCCAACGCGGTCAAGTCGAAATCCGCTTTGCTCTGCACCTCACCGCCGATCATGAGCATGCCGTGGGAACCCAACACGTCCAAATCCAAGCGCGCATCAGGATCACGACGCAAGTACTCGTCCACCAGGGCGTCCGCGATCTGGTCGCAGACTTTGTCCGGGTGCCCGGCGAAACAGGATTCAACGGTCTTGCGCATAGGAGTGGCCCGAACGGTACCAGACACGGACGCGACTGGAAACGAACAAGCTGTGGATGGCTGACTTATCCACAGGACGTCGCTTTTTTGGCTCACCCCAGCGGACTTGCGTTCGGTTTTTGTTCGTACTATTATACGAACATAAAGCGAACGACTATCAGCTATGGCAACCCTCACAAAAAAGCAGGCGGACATCCTGGCCTACATCCGGGAACACGTGGAGGACCGGGGGTATGCGCCCAGCTACCGGGAAATCGCGGAGCACTTCAAACTCTCGTCCCCCGCCACCATCCACCAGTACGTAAAGACGCTCACGGAAAAAGGCTACCTCAACTCGGAAGATGGTTCCGCCCGCTCGCTGGAGGTCTTAAAACCGGAACGCGCCTTCCCCTTCGCCATTGAACTGCCGCTCGTCGGCCTGATCACCGCGGGGCTGCCCATTGAAGCGGTGGAGGAACGGGAAACCATGGCCGTACCCACGCAATTCGTCGTGGACGGCGCCAACTCCTACGTCTTGCGCGTCAAGGGCCAATCCATGATTGAAGACGGAATCTTGAACGGAGACTTCGTCGTCGTGGAACGTAACCCGTCGCCCAAAAACGGAGAGGTCGTCGTCGCCTTGTTAGACAACGCCTACGCCACGCTCAAGCGTTTCTACCGTGAAGAGAACCGCATTCGTCTCCAGCCAGCCAACCGCACCATGGATCCCATCTACGTCAAAGACTGCATCATCCAAGGAGTCGTCCGTGCCGTGATCCGCAAGTTCCAGCCCGTCTAAGTCACGTCAATTTCAACACGCTCCCCGCGCGATGACGCTCGCGACGTCTGGTTTTCTTTGTCCAAAAAATAGAGATGGCCGGGGAATGGGTTCACCGTCGAACGCGGTCCCATTCCCTGCCACCGACAATTCGTTACGCCTGAAACATTAGGTCTTCGGCCCGTCGATTCGGCACACCGGATGGTGAGCGCCTCCCTGGTCCGCTCGAAGATCGTGGAGAACCGGAGTCCTCATGTTTCATGCTTAACCCCCCCCCTCCTATGATGTCCATTGCTCTCCGCCATCCCGCTCTGACACTGTCCTACGTTTCTTCCCACCGCACCCAGCGGTCACTCCCCTTCCTACGCCACATGCGCGTGCAATTTTCCCGCCGCCGCTTTAAGCAGTTGGCCCGTAGCGTCTTCTCTCTCGGCGACGAATCTTAGTCACCAAAGTTTCCCGTCAGCACGTGGGTGCCCGGGTCTGGATTGCCATCCTTGGCTTCCCGCGTGACCACAACCGTCGGATAGGAGCCGACGTCCAACGCCGGATCATCCGACGTCCAATCAAGCACGAATACGCCCGCCTCATCCGTCACCATCTCTCCCAACCTAGTGAATGCAAACGGGCGGCGGCGGAGCAACCACACCTCATAAGCCTCACTCGCGCGGTCGATGGATGGCGGTTGGGCGTGGATAGACAGCGTGTATGTGCCGTTTTTTGCCTCACGCGTGGCGACGCCCCCGCCCTGGACGCCATTGACTCCGCCCAAGACCGACGTCTGGATGGGCGCGTCCGGTACGCGCGTGACGGCGCGTTCAAGCTCCGGCTTGGCACGGCGACGTTCCTCTGCCGTAGCTCCTGCGCGCGAGCGAAACAAAAACACGCTGCCGGCAAAAAAGCCAGCGCACACCAGGAGACCCAGGACCGTACCCAGGACGGATCCGGCACGGGATGGCGGATGGGGGGAATGCATAGCTTACAAGTCACCTATGTCGCGCAGGAAGCTGCCGCCCGGAGGGGCGGCTTTTTTATTCACCCGTTCGCCGCTTTGGTCCAAGACGATCGTCGGACCGTCATCTTCCCAAGAAGACGCGCGGGCCAGCGGAGCAAACGAGGACGGCGCGTGGCGCAAGCGGATCTGCTCCGTCGCGGCATCGGGAAGTTCCAATAGGAACGGCGAGGGTTGGGAGAGAACGAGCGTATCGTACCCTGAAGAGAGCGGGTACGACAAAAACAGGTGTTTGCGTGCGCGGGTCACCGCCACGTAAAACAGGCGGCGTTCTTCTTCCATGCCGTCGCCGCCTTCCGCAGTCGCGCGGGCGCTGGGGAATTTGCCGTCCACTAAGTGAATGACGAACACCGCGTCCCACTCCAAACCCTTGGCCTGGTGGATGGTAGACAAGACGACGCGTTCTTCTTCCTTATCCGCCTTGTCGCGGCCGGCGCCGTATTCGTCCGTCAGGGTGATTTCCGTCAAAAACGGCGTCAGTTCGTCATAACCTTCGGCAAACAGGGCGAATTGCTCCAAGTCTTCAAACCGGTCCTTGGCGTCCGGGTATTCGGCTTCCAGGTATTCCCGATATGTTCCACCTGCCACGGCGCGGATCATGTCCGCGGGCTGTTTTGCGGCCCGCACCTTCTTGAACGTCGTTGCCGCCTGGGTCCATGCCGCTGCCATGCGGCCAGAGAGCCCCAAGTTGGATTCAACTGCCTCTGCCAGACTGTCGAAGACGCGGATTTTCTCAAATATCTTCCCCGCGGTGGTCAGTCCGATGCCCGGCAAAAGGCCAAGGACACGCAACCATGCCGTTTCATCACGGTGGTTCGCCGCGACGCGCAGGTGGGATACGAGGTCCTTGATGTGCGCGCGTTCAAAGAACTTCATCCCGCCGCGATAGTCGTACGGGATGTCACGCTTCATCAGTTCGAATTCCAACGCCTGGGAGTGGAACGCGGCGCGGAACAGGACGGCCATGCCCCGCAGCGGCACGCCCTCGTCCCGCAGGCGCAGCATGCGCTCCGCGACGAATTGGGCCTCCTGGCCGTCGTTGCTGGCCGCGACGACGCCGGGCTTTTCCCCACCCGCGCGCATGGCGAGCAGTTCTTTTTTGAACTGGTGCTTGTTCTGGGAAATGACCGCGTTCGCCAGGCCCAAAATCTCCGGCGTGGAGCGGTAGTTGGTGACCAAACGGAAGGTCTTCGACCCATTGTTCATCTCCGGGAACTTCAAGATATTCCGGATTTCCGCCGCGCGGAAGGAATAGATGCTTTGCGCGTCGTCGCCGACCACGACCAGGTTGCCGTGGGAAGAAGACAGGGCACGGACGATGTCCGCCTGGATCACGTTCGTGTCCTGGTACTCGTCCACCAAAACGTAGCGGAATTGGTTGGACAGGCGTTCCCGGATGTCCGGACGTTGCGTGAGCAGGTCGCGCAACAGCAACAGTAGGTCGTCGAAGTCGACCGCGTCCGCCTGGCGCTTGCGGGCGTCATACAACGCGTCGACCCGTTCGATGACAGGCGCCAATTCCAAGAAATTCGGCATGCGGCGCTCTAACGCGTCCTTGACCGACAGGGCAGCGTTGCGGCGATAGCTGATGGCGCTTTGCAGGTTGGCGGCAGAAGGAAACCGACGTGCCGTCGTATCCACGGCCAATTCCTTCAGACACACGTTGATCAGGTCCTTCCCGTCTTCTTGGTCCAGGATGGTGAAGTTCGGCGTGCGCTGTACCTCCGTGGCGTACGTGCGGAGGATGCGGTTCGCCACGGAGTGGAAGGTGCCGCCCCACAGCCCGCCGACGGACGAGCCGAGTAATCCTTCTACCCGCGAGAGCATTTCCTTGGCGGCCTTGTTCGTGAAGGTCAGCAGCAGGATTTCCTCCGGCCGGACACCCTGGTCCAGCAGGTAGGCAACCCGGTAGGTGACGGTACGGGTTTTGCCGCTCCCGGCCCCGGCCAACACCAAGCATGGCCCGTCGCCATGCAGGACGACATCCAGCTGTTCCGCGTTCAATTCCTTGGCGTAATCGATGCGCCGGCGACCCGACGGGGCCCCGGAGAGGACGAATTCCTTCATAGAGGGCGATTGTAGCACAAAGAAAAACGCCCGCGTCCAGGGTGGACGGGGCGTCGAGGGTGGCAGGGTGCGTCAGAAGCAGCGGGCGGCCGAGCGCAGGTGGCCGACGATCTCCTCCGGCTCCTTCCCGGCGCGGACCGCCGCGACGGCCTTGGCGAGGCTCCCGCGCAGGTTGTGCGTCACCGGGTTCTTGAACCCAGCGTCGATGTCGCGGTGGGTGTTCAGGAACGAACGGACCCCCTCGAGCAGGCGCTCCAGGCTGTTCCGGTCGCGGGTGCCGATGTTCTCCTTCCGGTGGACGAAAGCCGACACGGTCGTCAGGGCATCCTCCACGACGTCCTGCATCGACAGGAGCTGGATGGCGCGCAGGACGCGGTCCATCGCGCGCACCGCCTTCGTGGCGTCGTCCGGCAGCGCCGCTGCCGCTTCGCGGAGGTCGCGGACGTAGTGCGGGAAGGCGTGGGTCCCGTAGGGATCCATGTCCTTCTCCGCCAGGCTGTCCGCGAGGCCCCCGAGCCGCACGGCGAGATTGTCTAGCCTGATGCGCCGATTCCCCTTCTGCGCGAGACCGACCGCGCGGATACCCGCCCGCAGGGCCAGGTCGACGTCGGCGATGAGCGCCCAGGCGCGGGAGCGCAGCACCAGGAGGTGTGACGCCACCGTCCCCATGTGGGCGGCGAGCCCGGGCACCTGGTCCGCACGGTCGCGCAGCCGGGTGTTGGCGGCCCAGACGCGGGCCGCCTTGGCGCCGGGGTTCACGCGGCCCAGAACGTCGAACGGGTCGGCGGCCAGCGTCAGCTTCTGGTGCGCCTGCACCTTGCCCTCGTCGCGGACGCGGGAGAGCTTGGCGGCGATCTGCGTCATCGCCTTCTCGTACGCTTTCCGCTCGGCCGGCGTGGAGCCGGTCAGGTTCCACGCGAGCTGCACCGCGAAGGGCAGCTCGCCGAGCGTCAGCTCACGGAGGAGCTTAGCCTCGGCGCGGTAACCCTCCTGGGCGTGCGTCCCGAAGGCGCGCATCGCGTCGAAGAGGCCGCGGAAGACCGCGTACGCCTCGGGAACGCCGTACCGGCGCGCCAGCTGGCGGCTGCGGACGAGCACCGACCCGCGCTTCAGCTCCGGCGTCTCCGCCGTCACGATCAGGATGAGGCCGTCCCTGAACGGATCGACGGAAGAGAACGTGACCGTCCTCCCCCCGGAGATCGTTGCCGTGCCCGACCGGGGAATCTTCGGGCGGGAACGCGGCGGACGGTGGCCGGAAAACGGCGAGCGGGTGCCGCGGGCGTGGCGCGGAACGGCGTCCGGCGTGGCGGTGGAAACGGGCATGAAAGACCTCCTACGGAACATCCTGCCCGGCATGGACAGGAGCGCGGCGGACACTACGGCAAACGGGGCGTTTTGTCAATCCTCCCCGGACAAAAGAAAAATGCCCGATTCCTTAAAAGGAACGGGCATTTCGGGGCAGATTCCTACCAGCTGCCGCCGCCTCCGCCGCCGAACCCGCCGCCGGAGAATCCCCCGGACGAGAACCCGCCGCCGGAAGAGGACGAGGGGGCGGATACGGAAGACGCCACCGTGCCGAAGGAAGACACGCTGCGGGCGAAGTCCGTCGGGACGAACAACCCCGGATGCGCGCCCACGTACCACGTCGGCGCGGGCAGGTTCATTCCCTCAAACGCCTTGGCCCACTTGTCCGTCACGCCGAATGCGACGGCATACGGGAGGAACTTCTCAAAGATCCCCTCGCGTTCCTGCCATTGCAGACGATAGCGTTCGGCTGTCACCAGGAATTCGCGGAATCCTTGCACGTGTTCTTTTGCCGCAATCCCCTTGTCCGTATACGCCTTCATGAACGGGGCGAAGCACAGGATAAGGAACGCGGCGAACATGAATGCGACCAACGGCTGCAGCGACCCGAACACGATGGAGAGGCTCAACCCAGCCATCCACCCCGCAATACCCGCGCCGACGGCGATACCGGCAAACAGGTATGAGGCGCTTTTCGGGTTTTTCTTGAAGTACCCGTCGGACGCCATGGACTCATAGACGTTGTCCGAAGCGCGGGTGATGGCCCGTGCCATGTCCCCGTCGACGGACAGGAGCGTTTTTTCATCCCCGGAGGAGAACAGTTCGTCGAAGATTTCCTTTTCGTACGGCTTCAAGTCCTTCGGTTCTTTCTGCTTCACTAAGGTATAGGTCTTGGACGTGAAGATCCCAAGCGTTTTTTCTTCTTTTTCCACGATCTTCAAGTACCCGCGCACGGCAAAGTCCACGAACGTCGCGGACAGGTCGCGCGGATGGACCTTTGTGTCCAACAGCGTCCCCGCTTCGGTCGGACGGACGCCTTTGGGCGGGTCGTATTCGGCGACGATCGTCCCACGGCCTTTTGCATCACGCCCGTGCTTGTTCCAGTAGCGGTACAGGAAGAAGAACGTCAGAAGCGGCACGAGCCACGTCAGACGCGGCAGCATCCGGTCCCACCAAGCGGCAGCAAGGTCTTCTGCGGACGGTGGCGCGACAATCCCTTTTGGAAAACGCACCGCGACCGTCAGGAAGTCCTGCGCGGAAAACGCGGCTCCGCCGTCTTTTACGTCCATCGCGCAGTCCTTTGCGGTGGAGCCGCGCATGCCCGTAAAGCAGATCGTCGACAGGTTCTCTGCTGAGACGGATCCCGGCAGCGTCACCGTCGCGGAGACCGCGCCGAGCGGAATGTCCCACTGGTCACCCGTCACGTTCCAGTACACCTGGTCCGTTTCTTCCTCATACAGCATGACGCGGCGCACGGAGTAGCGCAGTTGGTATTCGAACGGGCCCACGAACGTCACGTTCGGGTCACCAATCTTGAACACGCGATCGTCGCCCTCCGCATATTCCTCATACGGGACTTCCTCCCCGCCCAAGGTGACCGTTCGCATCTCAACCGGGACGACCAGTTCCTTGCCGAGATCCGTCGTGTAGCGGACCGGGATGGACCGGAAGATGCCATGGCGGTCTTCGAAGAACCGGCCGCGGATCGTTTCCGTCACCACCAGGGACGCATCCGGCTGCACGGCGACGTCGGAGGCAAACGACGTGATCTCATAACCGCCGCGGCTCTGCGTTTGAGCCGAAGCCGGCAGGACCGACGCGCAGCATAACGCGAAGGCTGCGCAGGCCTTAGCGAAGATACTTGGCCTTGTTCGCCAGATGCTCGTCATAGGTGCGGGCGTATTTCACTTCCCCGGCAGGCGTCGTGAGGAAGTAGTAATAAGGGTTCTTCTTCGGCGATTGAACCGCTTTCAGCGCGTTCAGTCCAGGGTTGCTGATGGGGCCCGGCGGCAGGCCGCGGTTCTTGTACGTGTTGTACGGCGAGTCCAACTCCGTGTCTTTCAGGCTGATGGACGGGTTGGTGCCGCCCGTCACGTAGTTCACGGTGGAATCCGCCTGGAGCGCCATATCCATATCCAGCCGCTTCAAGAACAGATCCGCGACCATCGCCATATCTTCTGGACCGCGCACTTCCCGTTCCACGATGGATGCGAGCGTGACGAATTCCTTCTCCGTGAACCCATGGGCGTATTTCCCGTCCGCGCCGGGCTTCGCGCCGGCTTCCGCGAGCCGCTGGTCAAATGTGGCACGCAGTTTTTCCACCACGCCCGCGGCGGTCGCGTCCTCATGGAACCGGTACGTGTCCGGGAACAGGAAGCCTTCTTGGCCACCTGCGGCCTTTTTCCACGCCGATTCCGTGATCTGCGGCAGCGCCTCATGCACCAAGGCGCCGATCTGGCCCGCCGTGTAGCCTTCTGGAATGGTGATTTGCACGTCGTTCGCCTGGGCATCGGAGAGCAACTTCACCAGGTCGTCGAAGTTGGTGCCCGGCTTCAGTTCAAATGACCCAGCCTGGATGGCGCCGCCCTTCCCCGCCATGCGGACGAAGAATTCGAACGCCAACTTGCTCCCAATGACGCCCTGTTCCTTCAGTTTGTCCGCGACGGCTTTCAGCGTGTCGCCGTGTTCCACGACGAATTCGACCACGCGCGCGTCCGGCGACGGCTGGGCCACGTACGCGTCCCGCCAATAGCCCCCGACCAGGATGGCGGAGGCGAGCATGAGCGTCGAAAAGACGGAGAGGAAGAACCGCGTCATAGGAAACGTTCATGGCCAGCCTCGCGCAAGCGCGCGACGGCATCCTTCACCTGCTGGGAGCGGTCCTTGCGGCAGACGAGGAGCGCGTCGCCCGTGTCCACCACCACGATGTTGTCCAACCCGATCACGGCCGCGGCCTTGCCTTCGGGCACGTAGACCAGGGCGTCATGGGTTTCAATCAGCACGGCGGTTCCCTTCACCACATTGTCCCGCGCTTCCGGCGCCAAACGCTCATGGAGCGTGTCCCAGCTGCCGATGTCGCTCCAGCCGAAGTCCCCGCGCAGGACCAACATGTCCTCGGGCGCCAAGTGTTCCGTCACCGCGCGGTCGAACGCGACTTTGGGCAGCGACGCATACGAAGCACCTTCCCTCAAGCCGCGGGCGAGGTCGGGCGCGTGACGGTCGATGGCCTCCAAAAATTTCGCCGGCGTCCACGTGTAGTAGTTGGCGTGCCACAGGTAAGCCCGGTCCTTCAGGTAGAGTTCCGCCAGGGCCTGTGCCGGCTTTTCCGTATGCCCCGCGAACGCGAAGCTTTCGATCCCGTCCACGATTTTGAACGCGGGGCCGATCTTGGTGTAGCCGAGCGCCGTGTTCGGGAACGTGGGCGTGATGCCGATATCTACCATCTTGCCGGTTTCCTCCACCAAGCGGCCGGCGACGGATAGCGTTTTCAAAAACAACTCCTCGTTGGCGATGTAGTGATCCGACGGAACGAATACGACGGGCTCGTCCGGGGCAACGCGCGACAACGCAAGCGCGGCATAGCCCATGGCGGCGCCCGTGTCACGCGGTTCCGGTTCCGCGATGAGATTCCCTTCTGGTACGCCGGGCAATTGCGCGCGCACCAGCGGCAGCATGGCGGCAGACACGGCTACGTGGATTTTTTCTGCCGGCAGCAAACGCAACAACCGCCGATATGCGTCGGCGATAAGTGTATTGGCCCCCACGACGTCAAAAAACTGCTTGGGGCGTGCCTCACGGCTCATGGGCCACAGACGCGTGCCGCGTCCGCCGGCCAAGATCACCGCCCTCATACGCCCAGCAGTCCGAACAGCCAAAAGCCGAAAAACCCGGCGGCGACAGCGGAGACGCAGCCGAGCGCAGCGCCAGCAATCACATCTGACACGTAATGCACGCCGACATACACACGCCCAGCGGAGATAACGGACGCCGTCACAAAGAATGCGGCTGGAATCCACGCGGGGCCGATAGGAAGCGTTGGCAGGGCAAGCGCGAACGCAATAGACGCGTGGGAAGAAGGCATGCCGGGCGTCGGAGTCCAAAAATGGTCCAACGGTTTCTTGTTTAGTGCCGTGTACGGGCGTGGGCGTTTGATCAACAATTCAAGCGCCACGGCGAACCCCCACGAGACGGCGATCAACAGCAAGACCAACAGCACCGCCTGGCCCAAGTCAGCCATGCGTACGGAGCGGCGATCCTCGATGTGGGCCATCGTGGACGCAACGACCGCCACCAGTACCAACGCTTCTCCCACCACCAATTCGCGCGCACAGACGATCATCAACCGATCCAGCCAGGGGCGTTTGCCGTGGTTGGCGAAGACGGCGGTCGAGATGCGGCGGTCTACGTTCATAACAAGGCCTGGCGTGAAGATTCAAGGGCGTCTTCCCGGCGTTCAATATCCGCCATAATAGCATCCGCGTCTTTTGGCGGCGTCAGGTTCTTCTTTTTGTACGCACAGAAGTCGCGCACGGGGCACATCCAACAGCGCGGCGTTGGCAGACAGACGTATCGGCCCTGTTTCACGAACACCCGGTTCACCGTCGGCTGCCACTCGACCGGTATGGCCTTGAGTAGTTGCGCCTCCGTCTTGGGAGGCGTCGCGGCCTTCACCCAACCGAGGCGGTTGGTCACGCGATGGACGTGCGTGTCCACGGCGATCGCGGGAGAGTTGAAACAGGCCGTCATCATAACGCTGGCCGTCTTGCGGCCGACGCCCGCGAGCGTGACGAGTTCTTCTATGGTGCACGGAACCGTACCGCCGAAGTCACGGACCAGCTGCGTGCCGAGCCTTTTCAAGTTCTTGGCCTTTTGCTTGTACATCCCGATCGTATCGATATACGACCGGATTTCCGCCTCGCTTGTTTCGGCCAGTTCTCTTGGCGAAGGAAAACGGGCAAAAAATGCCGGCAATAGCTTCAATACCTGCTCGTCCCGGGTGCGGGCGGACAAGGCGACGCCGACCACCGTACGGAACGGATCTTCCAAGTGCATGGCACCGGGATTTTGCCAGCGCTTCCTGAGCGTTTTTAAGACGCGTTCGACGTCCGCGACCGAAGGCTTCATACGAG
>CAZTTQ010000004.1:39613-47975 GCA_964616135.1 uncultured Gammaproteobacteria bacterium | reverse complement strand
GTGCGGATGTCGTCGATCTTGATGCCGGCGCGCATCATGAGCGTGCGTTCCACGCCCCAGCCGAAGGCGAAGCCAGTGTGCGTTCCAGGATCAATGCCGCCTGCTTTCAATACGTTCGGGTGCACCATGCCGGCGCCGCCCAGTTCAAGCCAGCCGGACTTGCAGAGGCGGCAATTCCCGCTTCCGCCGCAGACGTCGCAGCTAATGTCGATTTCAAACGACGGTTCCGTGAAGCGGAAGTGGTGCGGGCGCAGGCGGATGGCGCGGGTCGGGCCAAAAAACGTCTTGGCGAAGTATTCCAATACGCCTTTCAAATGGCCAACGGACAAATCCTTGTCCACCATCAAACCTTCGAACTGGTGGAACATCGGCGCGTGCGACACGTCGCTTTGGCGGCGGTACGTGCGGCCGACGTTAATGATGCGGATGGGGAGCTGGCCTTTTTCCATCTCGCGCACCTGGACGTTGGACGTGTGCGGCGTGAGAACAATTTTTCCCTTGGCGCCGGACGCCTTTTGCGCCGGGTTTTCTCCCAAGAAGTACGTTTCCCAGTCGTCCCGGGCCGGGTGGTCCTTGGGCATGTTCAGGGATTCGAACGCGTAGTAGTCCCAATCAACCTCCGGCGCGCGGACGCGCGTGAAGCCGATGCCGGCAAAAACGTCCGTGATTTCCGCGACGGCCTGCGACACCGGGTGCAGGTGGCCTTCTTTCGGCCAGGCGCCCGGCTTGGTGACGTCAACCCATTCGCGTTCTTCCGCGTGGGCACGTTCCTTTTCCGTGATCGCCTTTTGGGCGGACGCGAACGCGGCGTCCACGTGCTGCTTGGCGACGTTGGCGGCGGCGCCCGCGGCGCGGCGCGCATCCTCCGGCAGGGCGGCCATCTCCTTCATAAGGTCGGCCATCTTGCCTTTGCGGCCGAGGAAATCCACACGCACGGCCTCCAGGGCCTGCGCGTCTTTCGCTCCGGCCAAGGCCGCGTCGACGTCCTTTTTCAGTTGATCGAATTTGGATTGCATAGGGTTCAGGCGCCGACCAAAGATTTGATACCTTCCAACATTCTGCCGCCAAATTGCATGAAATCGCGGAAGGTGACAAGCAGGATCAGCAGCAACAGGACGAGAAAGCCCGCGTTATGTACGGCCGCTTCTACCTTTTCATCAGCCGGTTTGCGGCGGATCGCCTCTATAATGAGGAACAGGATGCGGCCGCCATCAAGTGCCGGGAACGGCAGCAGGTTGACCACGGCCAGGTTGGCGGACAACACCGCCATGAACTGCAGGAGGGATCCCAGGCCGAGTGCCGCGGCATCACCCGTCATAACCGCGATACCGACCGGACCGGTGAGATCCGCAGACGCCGGCGTGCGGGTAAAGACCGAAATGGCCAGGTCCGCGAAAGCGGCGACCACGTCCCGGACCAACGCGGCGGCAGAGACAGTGCCTTGGAGCACGGCGCGGTGGATGGGGAGCGAAACCGTCCCCGTGTCCACTAGGCCGACACCGAAGCCTGTGCGGCCCGTGTCCCCAAGCGGCTCGGAGACAAGAAACGCCACCCGATCTTCCCCCTTGTTCGGCAGAAGGGCGACTTGGACCCCTTGAGCGCCGTTCGTCCCAATGAAGTCACGCGCCCACTGGCTGTCGGCAGGCTGTACCGTGTTGAGTCCAATAATGATGTCTCCGGGGACAATGCCCGCGCGGGCGGCGGGAGAACCGGGATAGACGCTCATCACGCGCACCTCACGGTCGCGCACCTTGGCCCCCGGCGGCAGCGGACCGTCAATCACGGTCGGCATGCCCGCCATGAAGCCGAAGGAGAGCAGGACGCAGGCGGAAAGAAAGTTCATCGCCACGCCGGCAAACAGCACCGCGAAGCGCGCGAACAGGCTTTTGGAGGCGAAGCTGTCCGCGTCCTTGCGCCCCTCCCCGCTTTCTCCTTTGATCTTCACGAATCCGCCCATGGGGATCCAGTTGAGGCTATAGAGCGTATCTCCGCGCTTGATACCCCAAGCGCGCGGCGGAAATCCAAAACCGAATTCGTCCACTTTCATTCCCATTTTACGGGCCACCAAAAAGTGCCCCAGCTCATGGACGAAGACCAGGACCGACAAGATGGCGAGAAAGAGGAGGATGGTGGTAAACATGCGCGGCTATCTTAGCGTTTGTGTTAAACTTTCGCCATCCCGCTTATTTCCTATCGAACCGCTTGTGCGTATCACCGATCTGCAGGCCGTGGGCCCGAAAACGTTGGTCGTCTTTGACTTGGACGGCACATTGGCGTTGACCAAGGCGCCCATGGACGCGGAGATGACCCAGCTGATGATGGAACTTCTGGCCAAAAAGCAGGTCGCCGTCATTGGCGGTGGCAAATACGAACTGTTCCAGCAACAATTACTGGCTCCGTTGGCGTCCGCTTCCCCGGACCTGTTGAAAAACCTTTCGCTCTTCCCCACCACGTCCACGCGCTATTACCGCTATGCCGCCGGCGCCTGGGAAAAGGTCTACGCGCATGAATTGTCCGCGGAGGAGCGCGCCCGTATTACCGCGACTTTTGAACGCGTGTTTGCCGAAATCGGCTACCAACACCCCGCCAAAACCTACGGCCCGGTCATTGAAGACCGCGGCACCCAGGTCACGTGGTCCGCACTGGGCCAAGAGGTCGTGGCCGAATTGGGCCCCAAGGGCGTGGAACTAAAAGAGGACTGGAAGGCAAAGAATACGCCGATCAAAATGAAGGTCGCGGAATTGATGGCGACGTATCTGCCGGACCTAGAGGTGCGCGCCGCGGGCCACACGTCCGTAGACGTTACCAAAAAAGGCATCGACAAAGCGTACGGCCTCCAGCAGATCGAACGCTACTTGGGCATACCCATGGCGGACATGCTGTTCGTCGGCGACGCCATTTTCCCCGGCGGCAACGATTACGCCGTCACTAAAACCGCGGTGGACTACGTCGCGGTGAATGGTCCAGAAGAGACCAAGGACTGCATCCGTTTTTTGCTCAACCAAGCGGTTTGACGTGTATCCGCAGGGCCGATAGGATACCCGCAAGAGGTTTAACGTGGTTTTTAGGTTACTTTCCTATGGAAATGACATGGGGTATCGCCCTGGTCCTGCTCGTGCTCGGCGCCTGGTTCGTCCTGACGTACAACGGCCTGGTCGGCCTGCGCAACCGCGTGGAAGAAGCCTGGTCGGACATTGAGGTCCAGCTGAAACGCCGCTATGACCTGATCCCGAACTTGGTAGCCACGGTCAAAGGCTACGCCACGCATGAAGAAGGCGTCTTTACCAAAGTGACCCAGGCCCGCGCCGCCGCCATGGGCGCCAAGACGCCCGCGGAACACGCGGAAGCGGAAAACATGCTGTCCCAGTCGCTCAAGTCTTTGTTCGCCGTCGCGGAGGCGTACCCGGCCCTCCAAGCCGCGGGCAACTTCTCCCAGCTCCAGTCGGACCTGGTGGACGCGGAAAACAAGATCGAATCGTCCCGCCGCTTCTACAACGGCAACGTCCGCGACTATAACACCAAGCTGCAGGTGTTCCCGACCAACCTGATCGCCGGCATGCTGGCCTTCACTAAACGGGATTTCTTTGACGCCCCGGATGAAGTGCACGCCGCCCCGCAAGTGAAGTTCTAACCCACACGCGCGGCTTTTGCCGCGCGTGTTCGTTCCCCGCCTATGGACTCCGCCCCCATCGTGGATCGCTTCTCCACCCACCTCAAGAACGTCTTGACGCGTGCTTTGTGTTACGTAGTGGAAAGCGGACAGGCATCCATCATGCCGGAGCACGTCTTGTGGGCCCTAGGAACGGAGCGCGGCTGTATCGCGTCGGAATTGATCCGTCGCGCGGGCATTTCCGTTGAATCGCTGCGCGATTTGTCCGCGGAGGCCAAGGCGGAACCAGGCACGGGCGACACGTCTTCCCCGCAACTGACGGACGCTGCCAAGCGCGCCATCGAAAAAGCCGTCCTGACGGCTCAAGCGCATGACCACAAATACGTCGGGACCGAGCATTTGCTGGCGGGCCTCATCCAAATCCGCGATGTCGGACTGGAAACGTTTTTCAGCCAGGCAAAAGTAGACGTGAAAGAACTGGGCGAACAGGTTTCCTTCGCCCTGCGTAGCGCCAGCCGGTTTGGCGACATGGCCAGCGCCGTATCCGCGGGACCGGACGGCAACCACGCGCCGGCCGACCAAAAGGAATCCGGTGCCCCCACCCAAGCACAAGCATTGTCGCAATTCGGACGCGAACTGACGGGCACGGACGCGCAGCCCAAGCTCGACCCGGTCATCGGCCGCGAACGGGAAATCGGCCGCGTGATGGAAATCCTCTGCCGCCGCACCAAGAACAATCCGTTGTTGGTCGGTGAACCGGGAGTCGGCAAAACGGCCATCGTAGAAGGCTTGGCCAAGCGCATCCACCAAGGAGACGTCCCGCCCGCCCTGCGCGGCAAGCGGTTGCTTTCGGTCGACCTGGCCGCCATGATCGCCGGAACCATGTACCGCGGAGAGTTTGAACAGCGCATCCGCCAAGTCATTGAGGAAGCCCGCAAAAACCCGGACATCATCCTGTTCATTGACGAACTGCACACCGTCGTCGGCGCCGGCGCCGCCACCGGTTCCTTGGACGCGGCCAACATCTTGAAACCGGCGCTCGCCCGCGGCGAATTGCGCTGCATTGGCGCCACCACGCTTTCGGAGTTCAAGAAGCACATTGAACCGGACGCCGCGTTGGAACGCCGTTTCCAAAGCGTTTCCGTAGACGAACCGACGGCGGAGGGCGCGCGGGCCATTTTGTCCGGCCTCGCTCCGGCCTATGAGAAACATCACCGCGTCCGCTATCACGCGGATGCCTTGGATGCCGCCGTGAAGCTCTCTGTCCGCTTCCTGCCCGACCGCCGTCTGCCGGACAAAGCCGTGGACTTGATGGATGAGGCGGCCGCCGCCCTGCGCGTCCAGGCTCGAGAAAGCGCCCCGGCCGAGGAGCGCCGCCTATTGGAACGCCGATTGGAAGAAGTGAAGGAACAGAAACAGGCCGCCGTCCGAAAAGAACAGTTTGCGGAAGCAAACCTGCTGAAAGAGGAGGAAGACGCTCTTCAGGCTGTCCTGGCACGGGAAGACGTTTCTCCCACCAAGGCTGAGTGGCCGCTTATTGAAGCGGAAGACGTCGCCCGTGTGGTCGCCCGCATGTCGGGCCTGCCGTTGGCGGATGTGATCTCCGACGCCTCCGACCCGGCCGTGTTCCACGCCGCCCTGTCCCGCCGCGTGTTCGGGCAAGACCGCGCCGTCCAGGCCGCCAGCCGCGCCTTGGCCCGCGCAAAAGCGGGACTCGGTGATCCGCGCCGCCCGCTCGCCTCCTTCTTGTTCCTTGGTCCCTCGGGCGTCGGGAAAACCGAAATGGCCAAAGCGTTGGCCGAGGCCGCATTCAAGGACGGCAAGGCGCTTATTCGCCTGGACATGTCCGAATACGCGGAGGCGTTCACCGCATCCAAACTGGTAGGCGCGCCGGCCGGCTACGTCGGTTATCGCGAGGGCGCAAAGCTCACGGACCGCGTCAAGCAGCGCCCGCACAGCGTCGTATTGTTCGATGAAATTGAGAAAGCCCACCCGGACGTGCAGAACCTGTTGCTCCAGTTATTGGAAGAAGGCGAGCTCACGGACGCATCCGGCGTACCCATCTCCTTCCGTAATGCCGTCATCGTCCTCACGTCGAACGCCGGCTCCGAACGCTCCCGCCAAGGCGGATTGGGCTTCGGCGCGACGGCACCGGGCGCGGAGGACTTGCGCCGCGACATGGAGGACCGGTTCCGTCCGGAATTACTGAACCGCATTGAGCACGTCCTGCTGTTTGACCCGCTGTCGGACGACGCGCGCAGCCGCGTTGCCGCCGCGCAGATAGAAGAACTCTCCCAACGCCTGTCCGCCCGCGGCCGCGCCCTGCGCGTCCATGCCGCGGTCGCCGGCATCCTCGCCAAAAAGGCGGACCCCGCCTTTGGCGCGCGTGACATCCGTCGTCTGGTGCAGACGGAGATTGAAAATCCGCTCGCGGAATTACTGGGACGCTCCGGGACCTTCCACGTCACGGAACAAGAGGGCGGCATCACGGTGAAAATGGTAGAATAAAGACGACCGGCACCCCGGTCGTCTTTCGCTATGGCCACCCCCGGGCAATTGAGCGTCCTCGAGCGTGACCGCACGTCACGCCTGCGCGCGGCCCGCGGTCCGGAGTTGAATCTCCCCCGCGCCAGCCAGCGCCCCGCCCCAGCCGAGGACGGCCCCGTCTTCGGAGAAGAAGGTTTTGGCGATCCGGAGGCGAGTCGTAGCAGACGACCCACAGAGGAGCAGCCCGCGGAAGAAGAAGTAACAGGAGGCGCCTCCCAAGAGCTGGAAGAGGACCAGATCCAACGCATCCGCGCACAAGCCCAAGAAGACCAGCGAGAAGAAGCGGAACAAGAGATCCAGATCCAAGAAGAGCCGTTGCCGGGCGGATTGAGCCCCGCGGACCAGCTGGCGCGCGACCAAATAGACGTCATGGTAAACGCCGTGTGCTACTTCATCCCCGTGGTCCTTCACTTCCTCTGGTGGAACGTGCGGATGGTGTACGGCAGCTGGATCGCGGGCGGCAACAGCAGGTACATCGGACCGTTCGGCTGGAGTGATATCGCCATGGTCTTCCTCCCCGGAGGGAAGATGACCGGGTCGGAGCTGGCCGGGAAAACCACCGCGCTTATTTTGCCCGATTTCGTCGCCCAGCTTTCCCTGCTCTTCCTAGACCTGTGGATCATGACGGCCGTCGCCTTGTCGATCGTGGTACAGATCATCCTCATCTACCTGCTGTACACGGTCATCACGGACCCGATCGCTGCGTTTGACCAGTTCGGCAGTCTCATTTCTTCCTTCCTCTAACCGTATGGACGATCGACTGAAACGCGCCCTGGGCATCACGGCCTTTGCCCTTTCCACCGTCGGTATCGGCACCGCGCTGTACTTCACGTTCTTCCGCACAGCCCCGGTGCCCGTGGCGGTTGAACCCGTGCCCGAGCAGTCCCCCACTGGTCCTACCGGATCCCTGACGCCGTCCGGCGACGCCGGCGCACGTACTGGGACGACCGGTCCTACGGGCACCGGCCTCCCGCCCGCGGCCGCGGTCGCCAATGGCGGCCTGACGCAAACCACCGCATTGACCGCGGGTGCCGTGTTGCAAACCGCGCTATCCAGCGACGGCCAAGGCGTGAACTACTACGACGCCGCCGACGGGCGCTTCTACAAAGTAGATGGTGAAGGCAACGTCGTCCGCCTGTCCGACAAAGCGTTCCCCCAAGTCCAACAGGCGACCTGGGACGCGGGCGCGGACAAAGCCGTCTTGGAATTCCCCGACGGCTCCAACATCGTCTACGACTTTGAAAATGAAACCCAAGTCACGCTTCCCTCCCACTGGAAGGACTTCGATTTCGCCCCAACGGGCAACCAAATCATTGCCAAGAGCATCGCGGTGGATCCTTCCAACCGTTGGCTGGTCACCGTGAACGCGGACGGTTCCAACGCCCGCGCGTTCCAGGCGCTGGGAGACAATGAGGGCAAAGTAAAAGTCGCCTGGTCGCCCAATGACCAAATCGTCGCATTCTCGGACACGGGGGAATCCCAGGGCGCCGCGGACCGCCGCATGATCATTCCGCTCGGCAAGAACCAGGAAAACCTAAAGGGCTTGATCGTGGAAGGCTATGGATTCCTGCCCAACTGGTCACCGGACGGTTCCAAGTTGCTCTACTCGGCCGCCGGAGATTACAGCGACGCCAAACCGCTCCTGTGGGCCGTGGACGGGAATGCCAACACCATCGGTGCCAACCGCCGCAGCTTGGGCCTCAACACTTGGGCGGACAAATGCACGTTCGCGACAACGACGACGCTCTACTGCGCCGTCCCGCGTGACTTGCCGGAAAACGCCGGGCTCCAGCGCAGCCTGTACAAGAACCTGCCAGACACGGTGTACCAAGCGGATCTTTCCACGGGCCGGACGTCGCTGGTAGCCATTCCGTCCTCCGACACCACCATGGAGCGTCTGCAGGTCAGCAAAGATGGCTCAGAATTGTTCTACACCAACGCGTCGACCGGGCAGCTGGAACACCTGAAGCTCAACTAATCCTATGAACCAGCGTTGGCTTGCCTACCTTTCCATCGGCGTATTCGGCGGCATCGTGCTCGTCCTGTTCGGGTTGCGCCTGCAGCCGGCGTGGCGCCCGGCGGACAATGCCAAACCGCTGCCGGCGGAAGTCTCCTCCCCTTCTATCACGTTCGCGGACCCGGCCATCGGCCCCGCCACCGCCAGCCTTGCCATTCATCCCAACGCCGCCGCGCGCAGATAGCACT
>CAZTTQ010000004.1:0-39603 GCA_964616135.1 uncultured Gammaproteobacteria bacterium | reverse complement strand
CCGTCTACGGGGACTTCCAGTGCGAGTATTGCGGAGACGCCGCGGCGGCCGCCAAATCGGTCCAACGTGCCAATCCGAACAACGTTCGCGTCGTCTGGAAGGACTTCCCCAATGACAGCGCCCACCCGGAAGCCACGAACGCCGCCATCGCAGCCCACTGTGCCGCGCGCCAAGGCAAATTCTGGGAATACCACGACGCCCTGTTCCTCCGCCGCTCCCTCCTGTCGGACGATCAGTACCGCCAGATCGCCAAGGACGTCGGACTGGACACGACCACGTTTGCCAAATGCTTGGATGCGCGGGACAGCCTCGCCTTGGTCGAACGCAATCTGAACGAGAGCATCGCCCTGCGCCTCACCGCCGCGCCGACCGTTTTCATCAATGACACCCGTATCGTCGGCGCCGTCAGCGCCGAGGAACTTCTTTCCTATGTCCGTCCGCTTTTGGAAAAGTAAGTTCTCCTTGGTCGCCGCGGCATTGATGTTGAGTGCGCACGCCCCCACCGTCTTCGCCGCCGGTATGGTGTATTGCACCTGCCGCGACACGTCCACGGGCGCGTGCTCAAATGGCGTGGTCAACGTCACGTCGGCCATGTCGGACGGGCATCAGGAATGCGCGCAAGGTCCTTGCGTCGGCAAGGAAACCTACCGAACGACCCAGGACGCCGAGGCATCCGTCACGTCCAACCTGGCCGCCTGCAACGCGGAACCAAAACCAGGGACGGTCCAGCCGACGTCCCCCGCGCCGACGCCCCCCACGCGCGAAACCGTCCAACCGAACCTGGAAATCAACATTCCAGGCGTCGTGTTCACTCCGGCCATTCAAAAAGACGGCAAACTCACCATCAACTGGATCGCGGAATACATTGCCGGCATCTACAAATACCTGCTGGGTATCGCCGTGACGGTTGCGATCGTCATGATCATGATCGGCGGACTGCAATACGTCCTCTCTGCCGGCGGAGGGGATGTGAAAAAGGCCAAGAAGCGCATCAATGACGCCATCATTGGTCTTATCCTGCTCTTCTCGGTCTACCTCATCCTGTTCGCGGTGAACGGACCGCGATTGACCGCGTTCAACGCATTGACCCTGAGCCAAATCCCGACGATTTCCTATCCGGAAGAGGACGAGCCGGACTCGGTCAACGGTGTGGTTTCCACCAACGTGGGCGATGTGAGTGGTCCAGGCATCGGCGGCCCCGGCGCCCTGAAAATCCCCGCCGAGCTTGCCCCGTCCCTTAAGTTGGCCGCCGCGGAGGTCTCAAAAAAGAACTATGAGCTCTTTATCGCGTCCAGCTTCCGCAGCGTCGCGGACCAGGAACGGCTCATTAAGGCGAACTGCCAGAACCCACCAGGTGCTGCCACATGTAACCCAAAACCCGGGAAAGCCCAGACCTGTATCCTGCGCGGAGGTAAGGCGGAAAGCTGTCCGCATACCACCGGCCGCGCTCTGGATATTTGGGGCGCCACTCGCGTGAACGGCGTGCTCCAACAGTGCATTTCGCAGGCTGACTGCATGAAGGACAAGGCTGCCTGCCGGGCAAATCCCTGCCAGGCGGCGGTCCTCACGGCCATGAAATCCCAAGGATTCTGCAACCTTTCCAGCGAACCGTGGCATTTTGAGAAACCGAAGATGTCTTCCAACTGCAATTAGCGCAAACGCCAGCCCGGAAGGGCTGGCGTTTTTCGTTTCCGCCCCGTATCGTGGCAAACGTATGTACGTCTGTTCCAACTGCGATGCCCAAAGCAAAAAGTGGACCGGCCGCTGCTTGGAATGCAACGCCTGGGGCACGGTCGCGGAGGGATCTCCCGCCCCCAAAGCCGCGGGGGCAGCCGCTCCCGGCAAGGCACAGCCGAGCAAGCCGTTGTCGGACGCGGCCGCACAGGGGCCTAAAGACCGCCTGGCTACTGGCAATGGGGAAATTGACCGCGTATTGGGCGGCGGCTTCGTCCGTGGGTCCTTAGTGCTGCTTTCCGGCGAACCCGGCGTGGGCAAATCCACCCTGGTAGCCCAAATCGCCGGACAACTGGCCGCCAAGGCGTCCGTCCTCTACATTTCAGGAGAAGAAAGCGCCCCGCAGCTGGCGGAACGTTTCCGCCGCCTGGGCGCCGACGCCGCCGGCGTGCGCACACTGGAACCTTTCCCACTTGAAACACTCATTGCCTCCATTGAGAAGGAAAAACCGGCCGTGGCCGTGATCGATTCGGTCCAGACGCTTTCCTCCCAGTCTGTGGAAGGCACGCCCGGTTCCCCGACCCTGGTGCGTTATGCCGCCAATGCCCTGCTGGAACTGGCCAAACGTTCCGGCGTGACCATCCTCCTCATCGGCCAGGTCACCAAGGACGGTGCCGTGGCAGGCCCAAAAACGCTTGAACACTTGGTTGACTCGGTGCTTTCGCTCGAAGGCGACCCGGTCCACGCGTACCGTTTGCTCCGCGCGTCCAAGAACCGGTTTGGGTCCACGGACGAAGTCGGCGTGTTCGAAATGACTGCGGGCGGACTGCGGGCGGTAGAGAATCCGTCGGCGAAGTTTTTAGAAGAACGCGCAGCGGTCCCCGGCTCTGTTATTACGGCCACAGTTGAAGGATCCCGCGTGTTCCTGGTGGAAGTACAGGCCTTGGTGGAAAAAACCAGCTATGGCACACCCGTACGCCGTGCCTCTGGTTTTGACGGGAACCGCCTGCAGATGCTCTGCGCTATTTTGTCCAAGCGCGCGGGCCTGAAGCTGGCCGAACAGGACGTGTTCGTGAATGTCATCGGCGGATTGGCCTTGGAAGAACCCGCGGCGGACCTGGCGGTGTGCGCCGCCATCACCAGCGCCGTGCACGGCACCGCCTCCGAACCAACCGTCTACGTCGGCGAAGTCGGCTTGGGCGGCGAAGTGCGTTCCGTCCCCTTTTTAGAGCGCCGTCTGGCAGAAGCGAAACGCCTAGGCATTGAACACGCCGTCACGCCAAAAACGATCAAAACTGTCTCCGGATTATAAAAACCGCCCCTGTGGGCGGTTTTTATTCCAAATGCACTTGGTCAAACGATCCTTCTACCCGTTTGGCGAGCTGCGGATGGGCGGTGAGCTGTGGGTCTGCGGCCAGAATCTTCTGGGCGGCGTCACGGGCTCGGCGCATCAGGTCCGTGTCTGCCATGGTGGCCAGTTTGAAATCCGGGAAACCGCTCTGCGCCTCCCCAAACACGTTGCCCGCGCCGCGCAGCTGCAAGTCCTTCTCCGCCAGCAAGAACCCGTCTGAGCACTCTACAAGCGCGTTTAAGCGCTCCATGGCGTTCTTCGTCCCCTCTTGGGCGATCAGGTAACAGGCCGAGGCATGCTCCCCGCGGCCGACGCGGCCGCGCAGCTGGTGCAACTGGGCCAGGCCGAAGCGTTCCGCGCCGACGATCACCATCGCGGTCGCGTTCGGCACGTCCACGCCCACTTCGACCACCGTGGTCGAGACGAGCGCCTGGATCTTCCCTTCTTTAAAGGCGGAGAGGGCCTTTTGCTTTTCATCCGCTTTCATCTTTCCGTGCAGAACTTCTACGGCACACCCCTTGAGCGCGCCCTTCTTCAAATCTTCGGCCAATTCCGTGACGGACGCGGAGCCGAGCGTGTCGGACGGGTCGATGAGCGGGCAGACCACGTACGCCTGGCGGCCGGCCTCGAATTCCCGGCGCAGGGCGGCCCACACGTTCTTGGCGTCCCGCTCGGACACGGCCGACGTCGCGATGGGCTTGCGGCCCTTGGGACGTTGGTTCAGCACCGACACGTCCAGGTCGCCGTAGAGCGTGAGGGCAAGTGACCGCGGAATGGGCGTTGCCGTCATGGACAGCAGGTGCGGGGCCGTCCCGCCGGTCCCTAACAAGGCATGGCGCTGCTGTACGCCAAAGCGGTGCTGTTCGTCCACGACCACCAACGACAGGTTCGGGAGCGGGACGCCGTCTTGGATAAGCGCGTGGGTGCCTACCAACACCTGGACGTCGCCGGCCTCCAGCGCCTTGAGCAATTCTTTTCTCGGCACGTCCAAATTCCCGATGCGGGCACGGGAACCGGTGAGCAATCCAACCGCGGAGTCGGGCAGGAATTTCTGCATCGCCTCTTGTTGTTGGCCGGCCAACAATTCCGTCGGGGCCAAATAGGCGACCTTGCCTCCCCCGTGGACCACGCTTGCGGCGACGACGGCCGCCACGGCGGTTTTGCCGCTGCCGACGTCGCCTTCCAACAGACGGTTCATGGGCGCCGGCTTGGCGCAGTCCTGGATGATGTCCCAGGCGGCGCGGCGCTGGGCGTTGGTCAGCTCAAACGGCAGCGTGGCGACGAAGGACTTCAGGAACGCCTCGTCCACCGGCATCGGGTGCGCCGGGCGCGTCTGGCGCTGCGCGCGCACCGCCGCAAACATCAACTGGTGCAAAAACAATTCGTCGAACTTCAGCCGTTCGATTCCCCGCGCCAATTCCCCGTTGGCGGTCGGGTTGTGAACAAAGCGGTACGCGTCCGTTTCCGATACGAACCCCTCCGAAGCCACCACGTCCGCGGGCAACCATTCGCCAAGCTCCGGCAACGCGGGCGCCGCGGCAGCCACGGCGTTGCGGATGCGGCGGTGCGTGAGCGAACCGGCCAGGCCGTACACGGGTAGGATGCGGCCCGTCTGCATGTTCACTCCCGCCGGTTCCACGACCGGATTCATAAGCGCCAGCCCGAAGAACTTTCCGTCCGTCTTGCCGGCAAACGCGGCGACGCTGCCCGGACGCAAGGTTTTCTCCAAAAACGGCTGGTTGAACCACACGGCCTTCAACTCCCCACTCTCGTCCTGCAGGATCGCCTCCGTGACCTTGAGCCGCGGATTGTTTTTGGACGGGCGCGTGGAAATAGTCCGGACCTTGGCCGTCACCGTCAGGGCCTCCCCCGCCCGCACCTGTGCCAAGGGAGGTTTCTTGGAATAGTCGTCGTAGCGGAACGGCACGTGGTCCAACAAGTCCCGCACGGACGTAATGCCCAGCAACTTAAAGTCCGCGGCGGCCATGGGGCCGACGCCAGGCAAGGTAGAAACGGGGGTGGAAAGGTGGATGGCCATGTTGGACAAAGCTTAGCCTGCGGTGCGCCAAACAAAAAGCCCCAGGTTTCCCTGGGACGTTTTGTGGTGCGCCCGGCACGACTCGAACGTGCGACCCTCAGCTCCGCAAGCTGATGCTCTATCCAACTGAGCTACGGGCGCCTACGGACTTCTCGCCATTCCGCGAATGGAAAAGCTCAGAGTTTATACACCCGGCGCAGGCGGTCCGTCAAGGTTTCCTCCGTCCGATCCAGGTTCTCCCGGCAATAGCCCAACAAAGCGTCCCGAACGTCATTTGGGTCCGTTTCTTCCAGAGGGATGGATAAAAGCGGATTGAGGGGTGAGGCGAAGTCCAGGTAAAGGATCTTGATTTCGGGCGGCTGGTACGCCAGGGAGAAGTCCCGGAGCTTTTTATATTCGTAGAAGCGCTCCCCAATAGCGACGCCCTGGTCCGTAATGACCACGTCAATGCGGCGCGGGGCCGTAAAGGACGTAACCAAGGTGACCACGCCGGCCATCAGGATGATGACAGCGAACAAGAAGTTGGCCGTCGCGACGGCATAAACAATAAGGGCAACAGCGATGACGCCCGCGATCAAATACCACCGCGCGGAACGCTCCACGCGCTGGTATTCGTCCACCTGCCAAGAAAGTAGCGGGGTGCCGTAGTCCTCCATATGGGAGACAGTATAGCTTATTCTCCGAGCACTTCCCAACGCGCAGCGTCGGCGTCTAGAGAGATTCGTTTCCCTAACGCGGCCGATACACCCGTCATTCCCACCAGCACGGGAATGCCACGTTCACGGGCGATGATCGCGTAATGGGAAAGTAGACCGCCGGTTCCTGACAGGACGCCGACTACGTTCTTTGGCAATGACGCGAGGTCCGGGCCCAATACGTCCGTCAGTACCACGAGCGGACCCGTGTATCGCCCCGCGTCTTTTACGCGCACGAGTCGTCCTTCTGCGCGACCTGAAGACACGCCGTATGCCTGACTTTTCTGATCGGTTGGCGGGAGGTGGCACAGCAGCGTCGGCAAGACATACCGATCCCCTTCCTGGAACGCCTGTTTCCGCGCGGACACATCAACGGTCTTGCCGCCCACCAATTCTTCCCACGTATAAAACCAGGCGTCTTCGCCGTGCTTCTCCCGTGCAAGCCGACGGATCGGCTGCAGGTAATGCTGGGCGATCCAGCGCCCGTATTCCCGCAGTCGTGCGGTGATTTGCGCGGAAATAAGCAGGGATTCTGGTACCCCCGCCGGCACGGCTCCCTTCCAGGAAACGTCCGCCGAGGAAAAAGGACTCTCGTCACTCAATTCCATACTATTCCCCCTCAATCCCTGCGGGGGCTGCCACGCAAATACCGCTCCGTCTGCCGCCGTTTTTGCAGCCAACCCCTTTGCGAGGGCCGCTTCCGTAGGAAAGAATGGGCGCACGCGGCTCAGTGCACGCTCTGCTTCTATATTGATCAAGAAAACCGTTTCGTACGCGTCCAAAAAACAGGCGAGGGCCGTGGACAGATCCGTTGCGCGGGCAGGCGCGTGTAACAAAGACGACGCGCGGAGCATAAGCGTGTCCCCAGGCACCTGGCTGTTTTTCAAGGCGACCATGGCACGCATGGTCTTCCATACTCCGCGGAGCCCGTTCGCTTGGGGAGGCCCATACGGGTCCTTTAATGTCGTCATGGATGGAAAGAGGGCGTGGAGTTCCCGTTCCTGGTCAACATAGAGTTCGTTTCCCACGATGACAAATGGATCCGCCGGTTCATACGGGACCCCCAACCGCTGATACGCGCGTGCCACGGGCCCGTCCTGCGTATAGAGGGCCGCCAAGAGCGACCGCGTCAGCGGCGTGGGGCGCGGGGCGATTTCACACGCTCCCGTCTTCTTGAAACAAAAAGGTGTTCGTGGGAGGTGTTCGTCTAAGAAGTGGTCCTCAGCCGTTGAGTCCCGCGTGGTAATGGGGCGGCTTTGCAAACAAAACCACTGCCCATTCTTTACGCACCATTCAATATCCTGGGGACTTCCAAATACGCGTTCGATCTCCAAGAACGTTTGGAGGACCTTTCCGAGGGCGGGGAGCCCGGGAACCTCTTTGGGGATGGCGGAACGGTAAAACGCAAAGCGGGTCCCGCGGCGGGCGCCGGACACGAGCACTTCTCCCCTCCCTCGTACGTATTCGATCACCGTTTCACGCCCCTCCGTCGGATGGCGTGTAAAGGTAACTCCCGCGACGTCCGGTTCAATGAACTCTTGTACAATAAACGACCCGGCAGAGGCACGTACGCGCGTAATCGCCTCCGCTAACGCCGGCGCCTTCACGTCCACCAAGGTGAGATATTGGCCCGCCATGGATGCGTTCGCCCCGTCCTCATTCCCCGCACTTGAACGCACGGCATAGCTCCGAGCAGCAACAACGGTCTGTGCTTCCCGTGCAATTTCCTCCGCGGACCGCGTGTCATCCGCGGTAATGGATACGAAGGCGGGGACGGGAAAACCCGCCTCCTGCAGCCGCATGAGGTGTTCTGCCTTAGTTCCCCGTTGCATATTCCCACGGCGCGGCATACCGCCCAATGAATTCATGGCCGTGCTTTTCCAACTTGATTCCCAAGATTTTGGCGTCAAAGCAGTTCACAAACGCGTCACACACCGTAATAACGGGCACGCCGGCAGGCACGCCGGACAACTGGAATTCCAACTCACGACTTGGTGTATAAAACACCGATAACGACGTGGCGCCCGGCAGGAGCTTTCCGCGGCGTGCATCCAGAAGGACGGCACCTTTCGCGACGCGTTCGTGTACCTCTGCCGTCGGCACAGTGCGCAGGTATCGGTCATCTCCGTATCGTTTCACGAATTCGATTTCTCCTTCCCAGGCACCGCCGTCCGCAACCCACCCGGACGCGCCGCCTTCTAACGCAAAGGCGCGTACGCCCTTTTCACGTAGGAACGACGTCACTTCTTCCCCGCGAATTCCCGACCAGCATAAAACGTAGACTTCCTGGTCCGTGGGCAAGGAAACCCAGGCACCCGCGATCAAATCCGCAAATCGAATGTGCGTGCTCCCCGAAAAGTGGCCCAAATCGTATTCCTCGTCTTCTCGTGCGTCCAAGACGAACGCCTGGTCCGCAACCGCCGCGAACGCAGTATTGGAGACGGACAAGGGCAACCCGCCCGCCGCCGATTCGGCTGCAATGGGACGGGATTCACTGTGAGAAATGTGGAGATTCGACCCCGCCCCTTCCAATGACAAGAGAGCGGCGTATTTTGTGATCTGCTCCTGTTCCGCCAAAGACACGCGCACGGCGTACACGCGCCGATCCACATGGGTGATGGATTCTACGGTCACCCCCGTCACATCCCGGTACCACCCTGCATACGTCTCAAATGGAACAGTCTTACTCCAACGTGCATAGGCCGCGCGCACATTCCGCTCTCCTAACAGGGCGTAATAGGCGCGAATGAACGCCGCGTCCGATCCATATTGGGCGGACGTATCCTGCGGCGCCTCCTGCGCGGCTTCTGAAAAGGGATCATTCTGCTTAATCTCCGCTTGAAGGTCCGCGGCAATTTCTTCTGAGACGGTCCGCTGCCGCTCCGAGAACATGCGCCAGGCGAAAACACTACCGCCTACAACCAGGACAATCGCCCCGCACACAATCCCAATACGCGCGGACCCCTTTGGGAGAAAGGGGCGGATCAAATTCCCCAAAAAGGCCGCGAGTGCGGAAAACAAAATGGCCAACAAGGACGCCATCTGGCCCGCCTGGGCGCCTACGGAAAAAAGAAAGTCCGGGGGAGGGATAGCATGGGCGCTCCGCGGAGCCACAAGGAGCACAATGGCTGCGAGTACAAACGGAAACATAGGGATTTAACCCCAGTGTAACACAGCAAAATACAAAATCCGCCACGCGGCGGATGGGAAAACAAAATCTCTGGCGGAGGGGGTGGGACTCGAACCCACAAATCCCGAAGGATGCCGGTTTTCAAAACCGGTGGAATAGCCATTATCCGACCCCTCCATCTATTTTTTCTCTATCCGGCCTTCTTTTTCCAGATAGTGCTCCTCACAATGGCAGTTTGGGCAAATTAATTCAAGATTATCTAACTCATTGTTCGTTCTATCCCTGTCTTTATGATGAACTTGAAGTATTGTATGAATGTTATATCCGCATCGCTCACACTGTTTCCCACGTACAGCACATAAGCGGGCTTTGAGCGCACGAGTCGTAGCGACCTTATCTTTCACTGGACGTCCCACATAGGAGATCCCGATTCGCGACTTATTCGCACACGCACGGCCGCATGTCTTTCTATTGAGCCCCGAGAGGATTGGTTTTTTACACACGATGCAGGGAATTTCTTTCCTGTTGGAAATTCCGTAGCATTTCATGCTGCAAAAAACACGACTCCCGTTTTGGCGAATCTGTACAGGTCTTCTGTAAACTGGTTTTTGACACACCTGACAAAAGACGTTCGGTTTTCTTGTGTATGGTTCGCCCACTCGTCCAGTATACCAGATGTGCGCTCCCTCATCTGTCTTGCCCAATTCCCCTTTTTCCCCTAAGCTGCCCGTGCTTCACCCACGGAGAGGTACCCAAGTGGCTGAAGGGGGGAGATTGCTAATCTCCTAGGGGATCAAAAGTCCCGCGTGGGTTCGAATCCCACTCTCTCCGCCAAAAAGACCCGGTCTCCCGGGTGTTTTTGTTTGTTCAATCTCCACCCCGTGCCACAACCACCGCCCACACCGAAACAGCCCCGGCAGCCTTTAGCGCCTCCGCCGCCGCTTCCAAGGTCGCTCCGGTGGTCAGCACATCGTCCGCAAGCAAGACGCGGGCAGGAACGCTTCCTGCGGCTTGGAACACGCCCTGCAGGTCATGCAGCCCGCGTTTGGCGTGTTCCACGCGGGCACGGGGCGGCGTGTGGCGGGCGCGGATAAGCGGGCGTAGGACCGGAATGCCCAAGGCGGTCGCCACGGTTTCCGCAACGACGTCCGCTTGGTTATACCCACGGGCATTTTCCCGGCGGCGATGGAGTGGAACGGAGATGACCGCGACTCCTCCTTGGCCCCCTCTTGCAGAGAGAGGAATCTCCCCGGTCCGCGGGTGGATCCAGCCGCGGATCACTTCCGCGTACGCTTCATCCCCAATGTATTTCCACCCCGTGAGGATCTGGCGTACGGACGGGTTCGCGTACGAAAAGAAGGCCGTAGCGCCATCGAGCGCACTGCCTTCTTGGGGGACGAACGGCTCCGGCGGCGGCGCGACAAACGACGCGGCGCACTCAGCGCACCAGACGGTCCCTTCCCTGCCGCATGCGACACAGCGGCGTGGGAACAGGCCATCCAACAAGATGCGCGGAACTACTGCCAAACGGCGGAGGAGATTTTCCATTCCGTGCCGACTTGTTTGAACATAAGCACGAGATTCTGGTACTTCACCGTCGCGGCGGCCGTCCCTTTGGTTTCTTGGCGCTGCGTGCCGAGCGTTAGGGTCGCGGTTCCGGCCGCTTCATCCAATGCGTCCGTCTTTACGGCAACCACACGTGTGGTGACGCCGTAATACTCCGTCGCGACAGGCATGTTCTTAATGTTGGCCGCCGTCTGGGCGGCGAACGCGTCCGTCATGACTGGCATCAGATCCTTCAGGTTTTGGTAGTTCGCTTCCGTGGAAAAACTGCCGTAGCGCTCCGCAAATAACTTCGCCTGCGCTTGCAGGGTCGCGGAAGACGCGCGACTTTCTTGTTCCTGTCGCTCCGACAAGGTCGGCTCCGGCGGCTGGGCAGGTTGTACGGCCTGTTCCTGCGGCGCGGGCGTGGACGATGCCTTTGGCCTCAAGAACAATGCCAAGAGCACGGCCGCCAGGAGAATGAACAGGATAAGGACCGTGATCAGAATCGGTTTACGGAGACGGGCGTCCATAAGGGGAACGGTTAGCTGCTAGCCTCTAGCTTTTAAGCTTTTTGCTTTCGGCGGCAAGAAGCGCGGCGGCGGCATCTGCTTGGGCCTGCTGGTTTTGCAAAGATTCCATGGCTTCCGCCGCATCTTTTTCCATGTCCATTGCGTCGTCGGCGGGTGTCGGTTCCGCCTTTGCGATTTCCGGAGCCGGGGCGACCAACGGCTTTTTCACGGCCGCTTTTTCCTTTGCTTCCTGTTCGTCCAGCTCTCTTTCCTTTGCCTTGCGTTCGCGGTCCAACAATTGCTGCGGGTTGGTGGTGACCAGCTGGTCTTCCGTGTACGACGCGACGATCTTGATGGCCGCGTGCTTCGGGCCCGCGAAGAAGATGCCTTCCCCCACCCCGCTTTCCAGCAGGAGGAATTTTTCCCCGTCCGTCAGGTTGAACGTTTTTTGGATCAGGTCGACGGAGGCCGAGGATTGCTTCAACAACAACTGGATGGACGAGTTGGTTACGATGGCCTGGCCGTACGGCGAGCGCAGGAAGTCGTTCACGTCCTGGGTGATGGTGGTCACGCCCATGAAGTACTTGCGGCAGCGTTTCACCAGGGCGAAGATGAATTTCGCCGAGTCCTCGTTCTGCATGAGCCACCACGCTTCGTCGATCACCAAAATGCGCTTTTTGCGCGTGGAGCGCACGACGTTCCAGATGTAGTTGACGATGGAGTAGATGCCGATCGGGCGCAGTTCGTCTTCCAGGTCGCGCACGGAGAAAATGACCAACTGGTTGTTCATTTCCACCGTGGTCGGGGAGTTGAGCAGGCCGCCGAAGGTGCCCTCCGTGTACTTGCGCAAACGGGCGACGAGCGGTTCCGCGCCTTCCATGCCTTCCAGCACGTCCTGCAGGTCCTGCAGGACCGGCGGTTCGACCGTGGCCAAGTCCACCGTGTCCGGCGTGATGTCCTTTTTGGCGTAGCTTTCAATGAGGGCGCGATCCAAGACGGAGTCTTCCTCCGGGGTAAAACCGACCTTGCCGGACTCGCCGATGGGCGTGCCGATCATGATGCGCAGCAGGCCTTTCAGCGTGATGACCGCGGAGCGGATGATGTCGTCCACCTTGGTCCCCTCCCCGATGGCGCGCGGCAAATCAAACGGATTCACCTTGGCCTCGGACGCCAGGGACACGTTGATGTAGGTGCCGCCGACCGCGTCGGACAGGTGCTTGTATTCCATTTCCGGGTCGATGGCGATCACGTCCACGCCCATCATGAGCGAACGCAAAATCTCCAGCTTCACGGCGTACGATTTGCCGGCGCCGGAGGTGGCGAACACGACCGCGTTCGCGTTTTGCAAACTGAAGCGGTCAAACAGGATCAGCGAGTTGTTGTGGCGGTTCACGCCGTACAAAATGCCGTTGTCGGACGTCAGGTCCGAGCTGATGAACGGGAACGACGCCGCAATGGGCGACGTGTTCATGTTATACGTGATCATCAGTTCGTCATTGCCGACCGGCAGGGTGGAGTTGAACCCCTGCTCCGCCTGATAGTAGCCCGCCTTGGTGTAGATGAGCTTGGATCCGAACATGCTTTCCACCTCCTGCGTGCGCTTGTCCAGTTCTTCCTCATTCTTGGCGTAGAGCGTGATGTAGAACGCGAACTGGAAGAAATGCTCGATGCCCTGGGTGAGGGCGTCGCGCAGGGCTTCAATGTCGCGCAGGGCGGTTTCCTTAATCGGATCACGGGGGGCGCCTTTTTCCGCGTCCGCGTAAATGCCCGCCTCAAAGATACCCACGCGCTGCTGGAGCTGCTTCAAGATGACCTCCGGTTTGATGGGGTAGAAGAACATCGCGACGTCCACCGTCTTGTTGTAGTTGATGAGCGGGGCGGCCCAGCCCAAACCGATGTGGCGCGGATACGCCACGATAAACAGGGTGCGCACGCAAACGCCGGACAATTTCAACAATTTCGGCGTGACCTCAAACGACGCCGGGGCGATGAGATCCCGGACCGTGACGACGCCCTTGCGGTACATCCGCTCTTCCTCAAGCGCGATGCGCTCCTGGGTTTGCCGGACTTCTTCCGGTTTCAGGGCGCGTGGGGCCTGCGGTGGTGGGGGTGGGGCGGCGCGGTTCAGTTGCGAGATGTCGATGGCCATACCCTTTAGAGATCCACGCCGATCTTCCCTATGTCCCCCAGGCGTTCTTCATCCGCCACGTCCGGGTTGTAGGAGTTGTAATAAAGTTCGATGAGCCCCTGGGTATCTAACCGCACGGCCTGCAGGCTCATACTGGCCAATTGGCCGGCCGTGATTTCCACGCGGCGGGACAGCTGCTCCCGGCGGTCCGCCAGCTGTTTGGCGTTGAGTTTGGCCGCGGCGGTCGGGGACAACGCCTCCTGGAACCGGTCGAAGAATCCCTTACGGCGATTCGTCACGGGGTCGTATGGCACCACCACGTAAAAGCGCTTCTGCATGATTTCGCCCAATTCCACCAATTCCCCGACGAAGGCGCGGTAATCCGAGATTTGGGCGCGCAACAGTTCATTTTCCGTGACGCGTTGCTGGTCAATGAGCTGCTGCATGTACGCGTCCACGTTCATGCGGCGGGACTGGATGACGATCTGCACTGGAAACTCCAGAGAGTTCAGAAAGGTCATGTACGACTGGATGATAGCCTCCTGTTCATCCACGGACTTCAGGGCGAAATTAATGCTGGACACCAACAACACGGCGCGCACGGTGCCATCGTTAAGGATCGCCATGTCGTCGCGGATTTCCGCAACGTCCAAAAACCGCTGCGTGGCGGGTCCGGGTTTGGGCTTCGCAAGGGTTTTGGATTGCATAGCGGTGCTTATTCCGGCTTATACATGCCGCCCGTATTCACCAAGAGAGTGAGTTCCTGCAGACGCGAACGGTCCAGTGGGCCCTTACGCGTTTGAGGGGCGGGAGGCGCCTCCGGCGGCTTGGCCAGGTATGCGCGCAATTCCGCGTCCGTCAGATTTTTATCCCACACACGCAGGCCGGGGCGGCGGAATGTCTGAATGATATTGAGCAGGAAGAAATGGAACGGCTGGCCGTTGACCGGTACGAAGGCGACCACGACACCAAAGGCAAACAGCGGCACGCCGAAGACGAGGAACCAGACGAACGGCGCCAGTTTGAACAACAGCGCGTCCACCATCATCACGACCAGCATGATGATGAACTGGCGCGCCGTGATCGGCCCCAGGATCTTGTCCTCCGAATCAATAAATTGGGGGACGGTAAATTGGTCCATGGGGGCATTCTATCAGAAGCGCAGGCGCCCGTTGAGCTGCGTCAGGGCGTCGACCTCCGCATCGGACGGCACGGTCTCCCCCGCCGCCCGCTTTTCGGCCAGCAACCCGCGCACGTCGGAACCTCGGGCAAGCGCTTCCTGCATGGCCCGGACGTACCATCCGTTAAGCGGCGAAGCGCGCCAGGCTTTCACGGCGGCAAACCACTGGTCTTCCCCCTGCGACCTCAACAATTCCGCCTGGTCCAGCACTTTGGCCATGGCAGTTTTGGGGTCTTTGGACAGCCGGCGGAAATCCTCCAGGGTCAGGAGGCGCAATTCGTCCACAGGACCGGCCAGCCGGTGGGCCGGACGCACGTCTTCCATGCGCGGGCGGGATGTGGCGGGGCGCAACGTGGGCGGTGCCGCGGCCGCAATCGCCTGCCTTACTTTGGACTTATCAATGTTCTGGTCAGCGCGGGATACGGATTCCCGGGCGGACATCGCCAAACTGGGCCGGGCGCCGATGGCGCCGACCGTCTTCATTGGCGCCTTGCCGGTCAGCTCGGCATAACGGCGGGCAAGCAGCTGTTCTTCTTGCTCACGGGCGGAAGAACCCATGTCCCGGCGAGCAATGCCGCGTTCCACGTGCGCAGACTTATCCTTTGCGGCGCGCGCGTCCGCCTCACGCTTGGCGTCATAGACGGCGGATTCGATTTTTTCCATCAGGTCCGCCAAGACGCGGCCGGTCAATCCAAGCCCACCCGACGCCGGAGGCTTTTCCAATTCCGCACGGGTCGCGTAGGCGTCACGCACTTCTTTCAAGCGCGCAGAGACAATGTTCGCCAGACGCTTTTGGGACTCCGCGTCGGCCAGGCCCGCAGCCGAAACAATGGCCTGGACGGCCGGTTCTGGCGACATGGGCCGGGCTCCCGCCTTCGCCGTCTCCGCCTTGGCTGCATGTCGCACTAATTCAGCCGCATCCTCCGGCGCCAGCATGTCGGCTCCCCGCACCAGGGCGGGAGACGGCGGCGGGCGGCGGATAGGTGCGGGCTTTAGCGCCGATGGAGCAATAGAGGCGGAGGTTGGCTTGGGCGGCTCAGGCACAGGTTCCGGTTCCGCCTCGGCCTCTACACCCTCCTCTTCCCCGTCCAATCCCACGACGGGGGCTTCCGGATCTCCTCCCCATACGCGGATAATCGCATCCAAACTGCCGATATCCCCGTCAATCGGTTTCAACGCGAGTTTGGTAAAATCCACGGCCGCCGCTTTTATGCGATCCGGGTCAATTCCGGCTTCACGCAAGGCTTCCGGGATGATGACGGACGGATCCTCTCCCTGTAGGACGCGCTTAACAACCGGTACAAGCACCGAGCTGTCCCGCAGCGCGTATTTTTCCCCGATCTGGTCCGCCGCCTCGGCTACTTCATTACCGAACGCGTAGGCACGAACCTGGTCGGGCAATTGTCCAAAGGGAATGGGCATATCCTCCGTATGTCCGTCTCAAGGCCGCGTTAGGCGCGGCCTTTTTTCTTCTTTCCCTCTTCTTGCGGTAACGCGGCGACACGTTCCGCCTGGGCACGAATACCCTGGACGCGCTTCAACATGGCCTGACGCGCCTCGAGCGCGGCTTTTTGCTGCTGGGCCAACGCGCGCGTCTGGTCATCCGTCGTCGTGCGGATCTGTTGGTCGGCGCGGGCAATGTCTGCGTCCGTATCCGTCTGGGTAGCAGTGAATGTCGCCTGGGGCATCTGCGCGTAGCGCGCAACCTGGGCCTTTGTGACTTCGGCCTTGCGGGCATTCAGTTCCGCAAGCGCGGCCGCGTTGCGTGCCTTTTCCGCGTCAGACGTCGCGGCGGCGGCGCGGCGGGTTTCATCCGCGATGTCGTTATCAAGCGTTTGCGCCTCATTCTGGAACGCCGCATCGTCCAGTTCTACCAACCGTTTCTGTTCCGGATTGTCGTCACGATACGCCTTTTTGGTGCGACCGAGCTGGCTGGCGATCTCCCGGTCTTCCACGGGAAGGATAGCCGCTTCCGCCGTCAGGTCTCCTAAGCCGGCATTCTTCCACTGGTCTACCAAGCCCTTGAGTTTCTTTTCGTTTTCCTTGGTCGGCGGCATATTGTGGAGAATCTGGGCCGTGCCAACCAACGCCTTGCGGGCACCGGCCGCGTTCGGCTTGTTCTCCGCCACCTGCGCGAGCAGTTCACCGGACTTACCAGCACTCCCCTTGCCTCCGCCCATCATGGCAGCAATGGCGGCACGGGACAGTTCCACGTCCTTACCCCCCGTTGCAGCGACGCGGGTGGCAATATCAGGAATATTTGCCACAGGATCCGCTTTTACCGCATCCGCGTAGCGCTTTCCGTCGCTGGCATCCGCGAAAGTGCCCGTCGCTGGACTATACGAGCGTTCGATGAGGGCAGCGATTCCCTCGGGCGGCGAGGCACTAAGAACGTCCGCCTTCACCCCCTTGCCGAGCTTACCCTTTTCTAGCAACTCGTACGCGTTCATTTCCTTACCAGCCGCGTCGTATTCCTTGGTATTAGAAATCCCCTTCAATACGCCAGCAATGGCTGTCTTCTCTTCATTCGACATGCCGCGTACGGCTTCCCAATCCATGGCCTTTGCCGCGTCGTAATCCTTCAGGGCGGCCTTCCAGTCGGTCTTGCCATCCGCGCCCTTGGGCGTGAACAAGTCCGCACGACCCTTCTTGAAGTCCTTCAGAGCGCCCTTGAACTTGTCATCCTTGCCATAGGTGTCCTCCAGTTCCTTACCATAGGTCCGCACCATGGCATCAAAGTTCGCGGCCCCCATCTTTTTGCGTGCGTCCTTATCCTCCACGGCTTTCTTCAGCTCAGCGACAGCCAGGGAGCGGTCACGACCCAGGACGGCGGTCCCGGCTTTCTCCCCTTCCTTTGCCTTTGCGTAAATGCTTTCCAAAGACTTCTTTTTGCCGTCGTCCGTAAAGGATCCGGCAATGGCGTCACGGCGCGCGGCCGTTTCCGTGACCACTTCTTTATCCGCCTTTTCAAATTCCCCCTTCTTACCCGCGAAGTACTTGGCGGCTCCGCCTAATCCAAGCGTGCCGGCCGCGGCAGCCGCCATACGAGACGCGCCCGCACCAATCTGGTTCCGGCCCACGCCACCGATAAGAGGCTTATTCCCAACCAATGGAATGCGGTTTGCCACGGCCCTTCCACCAGCCAACCCAAGGTCCGTCGGCTTACGGGCAATGGTTTTGGTAAGACCCTCTGCCTTCCCAAGAATTCCTTTAATTACACTGCCGCCCTGCGCGCCACTGCAGACGCTCGCTGCCTGTTGGAACCCGGCCATGATGAGTGCCAAGCCCAAGATGAAGCTGGTCAGGCGCGGCATGTCAAAAATCTGGTTGATCAGCCCGCCGTTATTGGAATCCGTGACATTGAATCCTTCCACCGCGGCGATATTCCCCGCCCCGGCGACGGCCAGAGCCAGCCACAAGAAGAACACCAGCACCGGTCCGACGGCCAAGTAGCATTTAAAGTCTCCCCACCACTTTTTATAGGCACCCGTGGCGTCCCCCAAAACCTTTTGAGATCCGGCAAACCACGTGAGCGGCGAAATGGTGATGAGAATCCACAGCATCACGATACGGAACACCAAAATAGCCAGCAAGGCGACGAGCACGACCAAGACGATCAACATCATGACAAACGCCATGATGCCACCGAACATGAAGTCATAGGGTGCGTACCCGCCCGGGTTGCCGGACATGAGGTCCGGCGTGGACGTGGAAAGCGACAGGATGCTGTTCAATCCAAGGAACGTGACGAAGTTGCCACCGGCGATGTCCTTAATGGCGTTGGCAAACGTGAGCGTAACCACCTGGGACGCGTCGATCATGAGCCCGCAAAGCGTCTTGCTGAAGTTGATGATGATCGCCCAGCGCAACAGCTTGGGAACGTCCTGCGCCCACTTGAACCGGTCCGATCCGATGATGGTCCCGAACGCGATGATAATAAGCAACACCACGTAGAACATGTTCACCGTGTCACGGATGATGGCCCAACCCGCGCCGACCACCGGGGACGAGGAGAAATTGTTGTACTGGATAACCGCGACAATGACTTCAATGATGTTGGAAATGAGCGAACCGACGCCGGAGGCGGCATACATGAAAATCCCTCCAATGATGTTGGCGATCGTATCAAAGATGCCGGGCGACGTGGTTGCAGGTGCGGCGAACGCGACGGGCGCGGACAACGCGCCCCCGGCGGCAAGCACCAAAAAGAGGCCCGCGATCACGCGGACGCTACGACGCGCAAACAACCGTCGCAGAATCTCCATAGTTCTTGCTAAGTATAGCACAGGCTTCCGCGCGGCGTCGTGTGCAAAAAACTCCCGCCGCGGAGAATCCGGGGCGGGAGGGAGAAGTTAGGGGACCGTCACGGCCAGTCCGCACCCGGAACTGGCGGGATCGCCAGCTACGCGGACGGGGACCGACTGTCCGTCGATGGAAACCGTCGTCACGCCCTGTACCGTCGGATGGTCAGGGTATGGTCCCAGGCAGGACCAACTGACCGCGCCGTTTTCTTGGGCGAATTCCACCGAAAAGCGAAGCGTGTCGCCCGTATGCACGTCCGGAACGCTCCAAATGACGGATGGCAGCCCCCGCGTCGAAGCGAGCGTCCCCCACCAGAGTCGGTAAGAGCCGTCCGCCAAGCGATATTCGCCGGACAACGTGATGCACGTCGGGGTTACGCCGGCGGGCGCATCCCAACGGAGCGCCAGGATGCGCATCGGGGGGACCTGCTCCTCCCCCTTATCCCTCTCCTCGTCTTGCGGAGGGGGTGGCATGCCTGCATCCGGCGGTTCTTCCGATACCGGTGGGACCATCCCCTCGTCCGGCGGGATGAACGCCCCGCCACAACGGACCGGCGTCGTCGGCAACAGGCAACCGTGGTCCGTCACGCATTCGCCCACACGGAAAAAGGTCCGGCGGACAGCCCCGATAGGGAGGGTGAAGATCTCCCGATGGGCATATCCCATGAGGCGGAACGTGTCTTCGTCCCACACGGGCAAGGCGGCACCGTCGGAGATGACGTAGACGTCGCTTTTGTCTTCTTCCTTCACCAAGGACCCGTCACGGAAACCGGAAGCAGGCACCTCCGCGCTTCCCCGCCCCGCCAGGGGTGATCCCGGCGAATAGCACCGTGTCTCGGTGGCCGAGACAAGAAGCGCGTGTTCCGGACGATACCCGCGGGACGCCAGGGCATCCGCGTCGGCGAACGCACGCAAAGCGCCCTGGTCCACCAAGTACAGCGTCTCCCGGTCCGGCACCTTGAGCAACGACCCGTTCGGATGCCATAGCACCGTCTTGAGTCCGGAGACGTACCGAGCGCCCGTGCCGACGCCGCAACGCGCCTCGTCCCCGGCGAACGTGTCCAATCCGCCTCCGGCCGTCAGGGACCGCACGTAATAGAGAAGCGGGACGGACTGGCCGTATTCCGCCGGACGCGACGCGTCCCCCAGGTGGCGGCCCACGTGGACGTGGTCGCCCGTACAGAGGCCCGTACACCCTTCATGGGCGATGAGCTGGCCTGCCGCCACGTACGCGCCGTCCCGCACGAACACGCGCTTCAAGTGCCCCAACACCACGTACGTACCATCTCCGAGATCGATGTTTACGTGGATACCGAAATTCTCCGCCGGATGCGCGTCATGGACCCGAAGGCGCCCTGACACCGGAGCGAAGAGTTCTTCGTCCGCCGTGTTGCTGGTGTCGAAGTCCAGGTCGTGGGCCGTAGACCTGGCCGTGTGGCTGAACGTACCACCTGCCCCCTGCGTACACGTCACGAACGTCCCCTCCGGCACGGGCAGGTGCACGGCGATGCGCGCCGCTCCTCCCATGTCCGGTTCTTCCACCCCCGACGAAACGTTCTCGATGCCCAACCCGCAGGCGCCGCACCACGCCAACCACAGAACCGCGACCAACCGACGCATGACCGACCTCCGTTGTGAACGAACCGTACCGAGAAGCGCCGGACCCCATGTCCGGCCGCCTCCCGCAACGCGGTAGATCTCACGCGTTGCGGGAGAGGGCGCGCCTATGTCGCGCCGCGTCCCCGCGAATGTTCAGGGGCCTCCCCCTTAGTACCCCCGAACGTCCGGCTGATCGCTCGTCAGCGGATCCGACCACCCATGGGACCGAAGGGTTGGGCTCCACCCAAGGTATCAACCGTCGCCCGTTCCCTTCGCGTCAGACAGATGTGCGGCTCGTATCGCCGTTTCCCTCGCGATCTAGACTCTATCCAATCGGAAAACGACCGACGCGTCAACCATTTTTTGGCTAAATATACATTGAATTGTGTCAGTTCCTGCCGACACAAATCAAAACGCCCCGTACCTGGCGGGGCGTTGGGGCGTCTGATCATTCCGACGACGGCTTGTGGACTATTTCAACACATCCTTGCCCATCCACGGACGCAGGACTTCAGGGACCACGATGGATCCGTCTTCCTGCTGGCCGTTTTCCATGACGGCTATGAGCAGGCGGCCCATGGCCATGGCGGTCGCGTCGTTGGTGTGGACGAATTCGCTCTTGGCATCACCGCGTTTCACCTTGGTCCCCAAGCGGCGGGTCTGGTAGTCGGTCATGAGGTCCGCGGAATGTGTCTCGCGGTATTTCCCCTGCCCCGGCATCCAGGTTTCCAGGTCCAAATGGCGCGCGTCCGGGTCCCCCATGTCGCCCGTGCACGTAATGAGCACCTGGTACGGCAGGCCCAGCTTCTGCATGAAGTGTTCCTGGATGGCGACGAAAAAGTCCTGCTCGTCCTGGGACGTTTCCGCGACCGTGAAGGATTCCATTTCCACCTTGTCGAATTGGTGCTGGCGCAGAATGCCCTTCACGTCCTTGCCGTAGCTGCCGGCTTCGCGGCGGAAGGCGGGCGTGTAGGCGAAATAGCGCAGCGGCAGGTCCGATTCCTTCAGCACTTCGCCCATGTGCAGGGGGCCGAGGGTGTGTTCCGCACTGCCGATGAGGTAGGCGTCGTCGGACACGATGTGGTACCGCTCGTCACGAGGCTCCAGGCGGGCCATCTTTTGGAAGACGTCCGGCTTGATAAAGAGCGGCGGGACAACCGGCACGAATGCCTTGGACGGGACGTTAAGGCCCGCGGCCTTGGCGATGGCGGCCAGTTTGCTTTCGTCCAACAGGACGGACAGGGCGAACTGGTAGAGCGCGTTCTGCAACAACACCAAGTCTCCCTTGAGGTACGTGAACCGGGCGCCAGCGACGTCCGCGCCGCGCTTGGCGTCCAAGAGGCCGAGCGCTTCGCCCAGCTCCACGTGGTCCTTCACCTTAAAGGCAAACTCCTTGGGCGTGCCCCACTTCCGCAGGACGACGTTTTCCGTATCATCCTTGCCGACCGGCGTATCCGCGGACGGCGGGTTGGGGATTTTGAGCAGCAACGGCGTGAGCTGTTCTTCAATCGCCGCGACTTCTTTTTCCAGCAGGGACGCGTCCTGTTTCAGGCGCTTGCCCGCTTCAATGTCCTTCGTGCCGGCCGCTTCCTTGCGGGCGCGGTTCGCCTCGTCCAGCTTGCCGGACAGGTCCCGGCGCCGGGCGTCCAAGGACAACGCCAAATCAATGTCCACCGCGGCGTTTTTGACGCGGCAAACGTCCTTAATAAAGTCGGGGTGCTCACGCAGGAGCTTCGGGTCGATCATAGGGGGAAATACGAATGCGGCCAGTGTGCCCCAACCGTTGGAAAATGGGAAGAAGGTCGGCATTCTTGGACGAAAACGGTGCGTCTGCTACCGTAAGACATTATCATGCCATTCCGTCCGTTTATGCCCCACACGCCCCACGTCCGCTTCTCCTACAGCGACATCTATGACACCCAATGGCGCTTGGCCCGCGCTTCTTCACCTGCTCATTACACCCCAACGGAGGTGAAGGCATTCATGCGGAAACTGGAACGGGAATGGCGCAAGCATGAGCGCCGTGTTTTCGCCGCCATCGCCCACGTGACCGGATTGGCCTGGCAGGAACGGAAGCACACGTGCTATGTCGTCGGTTCCGGGTCCCCATTCTCCGACCCGCTGACGATTCCCGTATTTTCCGCCCAGGCCCCAATGGATTACGCCGCCGACGTCCTCGCCCACGAACTCATCCACCGCAACTTGCTCGCAGACTCGTTCGTCAAGCGCTGGCCGCGCGTACTCGCGTCGCTGAAAAAGGCGTTCTCAGGGGAAACCGAGAATACGCTCATCCACATTCTGGTCCACGCGATCCACGCGGAGGTGTTCTTGGCCGTATTCGACGAAGAACGCCTTGCGCGCGAAAAGCGGATCATGGCCGAGTTTGCGGAATATCAACGCGCCTGGGAGATCGTAGAGCGCGTCGGAAGCCAACATCTCATTGCGCGCTACGTTCGGACAGGAAAATAAAAAGGCGGGCCGATGTTCCGGCGCCGCCTACGAACGAGAGCGGGTTACTTCCCGCAGTTGGAGGCCGTGTGGCCGCACGACGTGTTGGGCGCGTTGCCGTCCGACGTCGCCCCCTTCTTCTGGACCTCGAGGCCGAGGCCCTGGAGGGGATTCTTCTTCGTGTTCGCCATGTTCTTCACCTCCTCTCTATGCGAGTGGATGGATGACGGGGATTTCGAGTGGGACCCGCTCGAACGAACGGCGCAGGCGGCCCAGGAGTTCCTGGAACCGCTTGAGACCCATGTCCTGTGCCCCATACCCGAAGCGTATGGAGGTGACCTCGGGGATCAGCACGCGGACAACCGCGAGCGGCTGGGACGGGAAGACCCGTTTTGGGAGCCGGAATTTATGGTAGTAAACGGTTCCCACCGTGTCAACGACCTTTTGCAACCGATCGTCGTCCGTGCTCCCGAAAATCGAATCCCCAACCGTCATGGGTGTTCCACCCATAGACCACTCCGCGAGATACCGGTAGCCGTAACCACCGGCAAAACAGCGTAGGTGGTCTGCTACGTCCCGTACACGCTCCGGACGCAGCTGGCGGTGGTCGTCTGCATTCCCTTCCACGCTCCGCAGGACCTCAGAACACGCTTTGGACGCCGCTTCTTGCAAACTCGCGGCGGCAGCCGAGGCAACGTACGCGGCAGGGCGTCCACGGACGAGCGCGACAGCGGCAACGGTCGGAACCGACAAGGTCACGTTGAGGAACCTGAGATCAATCCCCTTCTTAGACCATGCGCGCCGTATCGGTTCCAGGTGCTTCCCCTCGGCACCGATCGCCGGGGGCCTACACCCGGAGAACCACCAAACGAGCAGGTTTTCTCGTTCCAGCAGTTCAGCCGTCGCCCGCCACAACGCTTCCTTTTGGCGTGGATGCGCCGCAACCCCGTTGGACGTAGCTTGGCTGTACGCCTTTCCGCCGAGTTCCCCGTATGGGTAGAAGAGGAAATCGCCTGGGATCAGAGATACGTCTCTCGTCCCCCAACGGGTCACCGGGAACCACGAGGCTGTGGAACGGCCATGGAAACGGGAGAGGTCTTTCGGGAACGCCTGGTTTGAACCGAACGCCTGAAAGGCGGCCGGGTCCAAGAATTGCGTGTCCGCCTTCCCGTGGATGGTTCCGACGAACGCCGGGGATGGGATCCATCCGGTCGCGAAACGTTCGACCCCCTCCGCAACTGCCTTTATGGCAGCCGTTTCCGCGTCGGCCGCATCAGAGCCCGCTCGCTGGACGTTGAAACCACGTCCTCGTTGCGCCACGGGCAACGAAACTTCCGCCTCGGCGTAGAACGGCTCTGGGAAGAGGCGGGACGGTCTACGGCGCACCTTCACGTGCGGGACGATACCGGTCGGACCGACGTACGCGCTCATGACTGATGGCCGATCGGCTGATTCGGCGACCGGAGCCGCATGGCCGCAGGCAATGACGACAAGAGGCAGCTCTCGCGGCGAAAACCGCAAGATCCGCGCCACCGACTCATCGCGGAAGGCACCGAGCTCGCAGGTTGCGAGACCCAGCTCAAGCGCGTGCAGGAGGATCATCTGGGCGGCGTGCCCGGCCTCAAGAACCGCATACCGCCAACCGCGCGCGCCGTATTTACGCGTAGCCCGTTCCGTGTCCGCACTTAGGACAAAGAAAGCGGGAGCGTCGGCACATGGAACGTGGTCGATGAACATGCTGGCCACGCGCTTCGCGGCATGAGGAGATCCGACCCCGACTGGGACGTAGGATGATCCACGCCGCAGCAGGGCTCGCACCCGGCACGGGTAGAGAGCCCCCGCGGATGGTACGCCCCGATGTCCAGCCCTCACCCCGTAAGCAACGGCGAGGATGGACTCCGCGTGATCACGCGCGACCTCACGTCCATCGAACTGACGAACGGAGGTGCGGCGCAAGGAGAGGTCCGTGAGCCCGGTCTGCACAATTGTGCTACTTGGCGCAGGCGCGGACCCTCCCATCGCACGCAGGTCCTCTGCCGTGCGAGGAGAAAGCGGGAGCGGACTCGGGTTGATTCCGGCCGCCTCGGCCGTCAGCGGCAAAAATCGGTTCGTGGTGACAAGCCGCAGCTCCCACAATCCTCGCAGTAGCTGCCGGATCTCCTCCGCGGATAACCCATCCTCCACGGACAGACGCCGTGAAAGCTGACGGACCGTCAAGAGATGCCCTTCGCGCAGGACGCGCAGGACGGCACTGACACGGGCACCCTTAATGGAATAATCGCGTTCGAAAGCGGTATCCACGGTCAACGTCTGACCACGGACACGGACGCGCTGGGCAAGCACGACGATCCGTTCATCCAGACCAAACATGGGACCTCCTGAGAAAAGGACTCGGGCAGACATTGCCCGTACCGGCTCTTTAGCATAATTCCCCGTTTGGTTCAATAGCGACGGCCAAAAACAAACATATGCACACGACTAAGGCACTATGTAATAGTTTGCTCCTGTAATTTCGGGCTTTTCCAGGCTTTTTGCTTGACAAAAGCCAAAAAATGCGCTATATAGGGAGCGCCATCGTTCATTTCCCATTCCGGGAACCCTGCGTATAAACGCAGACAACGCGTCCGGCTGCCTGCCGGCGCATCAAGGAGGCCACATGGCCACGTTCCAGAAGAAGTACGGCTGGGCGGCGATCCTGGGCGCCGCCTTCCTGACCGCTTGCGGTCCGGGCACCGGTGACCCCGACGGCGGGGACTGCCCCCTCAACAGCTGCGCCACCCCCGACGGGGGCGACGCGGGCACGGACGGCGGGAACGCCTCCGTCGTCAAGCTCTACGCGCCGGAGGCGCTGCCCCCCACCCAGTACACCGTGCTGGTCAATGGGGACTTCGAGGAGGCGCTGCCCCCGCTGACCTGCGGGGAGCCGGTGTGCACCTACACCGTTCCGAACAGCGCCGGCACGATCAACCCGCGGGTGAAGGGGGCGGAATTCACCTTCCAGCCCCAGATCCCGGGGTACCACGCGGTGCCCAAGAACGTCCGTCTGGCCTACGAAGGCCAGCACCACGACCTCGCCTGGATGGACGTCGGGGAGATCGGCGTCATGATCGGCGACGGCGGAGATGACGGGCACTGGCCCTACCGCGACCCCGAGCACGCAAACTGGGGGCTGGTGTACTTCCAGACGTCCGTCATTACCCGCGTCGGACTGCTTCCGGAAGCCACCCAGGTCGTTCTAAACGACTACGGTGGTGTGGGTGCCCACAAACTGCTCGGCGGAGACAACTTCGTCGTGGTGACTGGCCTGAGCTTCTCGGGACAGTATGAGTACTCCGGCGGAGGTGGTTCGCAGGAGTTCTCTGGGACAATCTCCCTCGACCGCGAGACCATCACGTACCATCTCGTCCTGCGAGATGCGAGCGGAAACATCGACGGAGAAGATTCCGGCATGTTCCACCGCTTCCGCCAGTAGCCGGCCGGTGTCGGCGTTCCCTCCACGGGCGCGTCGACACCGGTTCTTTTTTTCTTCAACAAAAAGACACTCGTCTTCACGAGTGTCTTTTTGTTTACTTGCTCGGCTCGACTAACACGTATCCGGAGTAATAAACCCAAGGATTCGACTCTCGAGCTACTCGATCAGTACTTTGAGCATTTGGGAATGCATTCGAGCATTCTCCTCCAAAGCATTGATTTGTTCCGTCTGGACCAAAGGTACACGTTCCCGTGCACCAGCCCCAGTTATCAACCGCTTGCACGCGCGGCTGGTAGACGCACTTGCCCGTGGCGTTTGGTACGCCGCCCGTACAGGGGGCGTTCAACAAACGTCCCGTCGCCTGTTCAATCTGGCAGGCCGGCAAGTTCTTTTGTACCGTCCCGCTGCAGACGTAGTCGTGGGTAAAGTTCACGTATCCCTGTTCACACGCTTGTGCGGAATGTCCGAACGAGTTGTATTTGGTGATATCGCAAATCTTGTCCCCGCTTGCGTCCAATCCGCGGCGGTTTTTGTAGAAGTTGTCATCCGACGTGGAGCCTGTTTGGCTGTTCGTCGGCCAAACGGTAGTGCGGTTGATCTCCGCCACCTGGCTATCCAGGTATCCATCTCCCCAGTCCACCAGGACGCGGCGCAGCGGCATCTGTTCGCTGTCTGCCCAGGCAAAGAAGGAAACGTTCACGGACTTCTGACCGTCCGCTCCTTGAATGGTTCCGGATTCCAAACCGTCCACGCTGAACCGTCCTTCTTTTCCTTCCTTGCACCCATCGTTCCCACATGCACCGATAGAGGCGACTTTGGGCGGAACGGCCTTATACCCAGACCGGTCGATGCCATTCAAAACGCCTTCAATGGCACCCACTTGTTTCCTCACATACCGGCCAAGATGCGGGTCGTTTTCTCCCGTCCCCTCCAGATAGCTTCGGAAGATGGAGGTGATGTCCCCTCCCAAACTTTGCGGCAGTCCGGCTTCCCACTGCCAAACGCCGACGGCCTGGAGGAAGAGGCCCTTTAGACGTTCGAGGGCCGCAGAGGGTGACTCCAACGACTGTTTGGTCACCTCGTACGTCGGCGTGAGTCCGGCGTTTTCCGTTCCCTGATTCTGAACGCTCGTACACACGGGATCTCCCTGGCCGTGCACGACGCACAGTTCGCCGTCGCGAGAGGTGTCACAATTCACGCTCACTTGGTCCAACGTGTCGTTCAATACGACCGTGCAATATTTTCCGCCAAGCGCCAGCGGACGCACCTTGTATTGTTCGTCGTCGCCCACGATGAAGCTTCCGTACGAGCTCTGGGTCCCGTTACTCCCTTCCCCCGAGGAAACCGTATTCAATCCGCCTCCTGCGATTTCCACGTCCCTGCCGATTCCGATCCCTCCCGCGCACGTAAGCGTGTCATAGATATGGTCGAACTCGCACGTCGTCAATCCGGCGATTCCGGCCAATTCCCAAATAGGCGCTTCGTACGAGGGATGTTCGAGAGGCGGAGTCTGGTCCGCATACTGCGGCCACGCGTCCTTCCCGGCGAAGTTTTTCTGGTACTCCGCCACTGGGATACTCTGGCCGAAGACAGAGCGTTCCGTATACGCGGTATAGCCGAATGGGGAAACCGTGTACCGCGGCAGATTGTTCTTCATTTGATTCCAAAGACGATCCGTCCAACCGATATTGAAAACGAGCTGTTGCGCCGCGTTCTTTTTCCTTCCCCCGGCGCCAACGACTGTCGAAGACGTCTGCACGAGGTTTTTACACCCGAGATATGCCTCCGTTTTTATCTCGTTGTTGTAATAGACACTGAACTCAGGCGAACCACTCGGCGGGCGTCCGTATCCGGGCGCGGAGCTTCCGTCACCGTAGGAGACCCCATAGACGTTGTTCTGGAGGTCGCTTGCCGGAATATAACGGAACAGCTCACTTTGCGTCAGCCCCTTCACGGCGCATCCGGCGTAATACGTTCGCGCCTTGTTGAATTCGGAGGCGCTGACTTGATAGACCGTCCGGGTGCCTTCCGTCCACTCCGTCGCCCCCGCGATGGGAGACCCGTAATCCGCTTCCGTGTTTCCGCGTACATTCTCCAGACGTCTTCCGGGCGGGAGACAGGGTTCCAACGGAGCGTCCTCTGCCTCCGCCACTTTGCGGAAGGACAATTTCGGCACGCAGATGAACGGGAAGTCCGCGCTGTCGTCTTGATCCCACCCAGCGGTATAAATCGTCGGATTGCGACTCAAATACCAGGGCTTGTCGTCTGCAAACGCATTTCCCGTCCCGCATAAACGCGGTTCCTCTTCGGACGCCTGCGCTGGGTTTACCGCACTATTTACGAATGGCGCGGACGGACCGCAGCCCGTCACGACCGCGAAAAAGTTTTCCGGACACTTGATCCGATCCATGGGGATCTTCCCTTGCGGCATGGATCCCGTATTGCACGCGTCCGTATTGGCATTCCCCGCTTCCGCGCAAGCGGTCGCGTATTCCACATTGACGCTCGCGTTTCCAGGAACCGACGCCGTGTAACTCACCACGTTGGAATACACGTTGTAGTACACGTCCGTCTCCGCGCAATACACGTCGTCCTTGCCGGAGTAATACCCGGCTTGGAGATCCTTGCCGAACAAGTCCGTCGCCCCCTTTACGCTGTCCGTCGGGAACCAGGTCAAACACGGACGATCCGCTTCCGACTGGCTGCCAAAGAGCTGGATGGACGTGTCATATTCCAGACAGTATCCCTCCCACCCGATCTTCGTGTCTTGGCGCGTCGGGAACTGGCACGTGCCATTGCCCGCACACGCGCTGCCAACCGTGCATGTGGCGCCATTGGACGTCCCCCCCATACACACCCCCTTGTCGAGCGACAAATTCTTTGCGTTTTCCGTGCTGAAATACTTCGTCATGGCCCCTTCCCCGTACGCGACCTTCGTGTACGAGCACAGGCAATCGTTGTTTTGGTGGTACTTCCCGTCCGCACCCAGGATCGGAGCGCAGACAGGCAGTTGGTCGAATCCTTTCACGTACGTGAACGGAGCCGCCGACTCACTGACCAACGATTCGTTCTTCCCCCTGGTTTTTGACGCGCTCTCCTCATAGTCTTTCCAAGTGGAGACCACTTGCTGCGGGAACGGGGAGGAGATCTCCGGGTACCCGCGGCACGACAACGGTTCCGCCGCATCCGCCTTGAGCGGATCCGCGCGGCCGTCGCCGTTCTGGTCGCGGTAGTCCGTCAAACACAGGTTGTTGAAGCACGCGCCCGTGCGGGAACCGGGATAGTCCTTGCACGTTTGCTTGGGGTTGCACTGGTTGTTCGAAGAACACTTCAACGTCGGAACGAGCAGGTCCACGCAGCGGCCGCGGGACGTGTCACACACGCGGTCCGTTGCCCCCGGCGTCGCGCATTCCGAGTTGTCCGCCTTGGTACAGGTGCGCCCGTTGTCTTCTTGGCAATACCCGATTTGGCAGGTATCCCCCGCCCCGCAGTCGCCGTCTTGGTTGCAGCGGTTGCCGGTGGCCTTGCAGGAACCGACATGGCAGTCCCCGCCGCGTCCCGCACCGGCGTTTTCGTCACACGTGCCGACCACGACGACCTCGCGGTAATCGCTCGTGGCAGGTTCACATGTCGCCCCCGCGGGAGTCGCGCAGTCTCCCGGCACGGAACAAGCGCGAGGAGCCCCCGTCGCGGGCACGGTCAGCGGCGCGCCGTTATAGAAGCACCACTTCACCGGGCTGACGTTGAGATGCTTGATGGCCGGCACGGGCACGGCGCCCGGAATGGTGTAGCCGGCGTAATCCAGGCCGTACCACGACAGGTTGCGCGACATGTAGGCCTGGACGGAAATCGGTTCCACGGACACGTCCTGGACCGGGTCCACATGCTGGCCGTTCTTGAAGTCGCGATAGAGGCGGACCTGTTCGCAAATCGGCACGTACTTGTTGTTGTCCGCATCCCAAGCGGAGTACGAGGATTGGCACGAGAGCCATTCCGCGCAGGCGCGGTCACGAATGACGCTGCGCACCAGGTTGCTGTCGTTCTTCAGGGCATACTGCGGGCCGTAGGCGACCGGATTGGTCGCGGAGGCGGGCGCAGCAACATCCACGCAGGTACCCGACACCTTGCGGCCCGTCTCGGTTTCCATGACCGGACAATCGGCGGAGGTCAGGCAGGCGCCGACTAACTCGTTGCCGCCCGGCCCCTCCACGCGCAACCCGGTCCGTAGATTACGGTTCGCGCCGACGTTGTAGGAGCAGCGCAGGTTACAGAGGTTGACTGAGGACCCGTCCGGCTTCTGGACGACACCGCTGGTGGCAGTGTCGCAGCTGATTGGGTTCCGCAACTCATTTTGCTTTCCTCCATAGAGCGCGTCCGCGTGCGTGGATGCGACGTAGCTCGGACCCGCCGCAAACGGCAAGTCCAGGATGTTCGTATTGTTGAGCAGGACGCAGCCGGCGCGCTGGCTGACTTGGCCGTTGCACGTGTCCGCCTCCGTGGCGCTCAAACTGCCTTTGGCGAGATACGGGTATGACTGACCCTTGTCCGTCACGGCCGTCGTATCCGTCGTATCAATGTATTCGGTACACAGGTCGTATTTGTTTTCACACTGGCCGACCCAGTCCGCGTACTTCACGTCCCCGTTTTTCCAAATGCCATACTGGTCTCCCGCCCGGATATTGTCCGGCGCGCAGGGTTCCGTCGTCCCCTTGCGGAACCAGCCGGTGTAGAGGCGGTTGTCCCCCGTACGCTTCACGTCCGTGCGGTAGTCGCACGTCTGCTCTCCCGGATCCTTAAAGAAGAAGGTGCCGTTGGTCTGGGTTCCCCAGGCCGCGCAGAAGAGAGCGGTCTCCGCGCATAGCGTGTCCTTATATTCGTCCGGGCGGTCGAAGAGATACGTCGTTTCGTACGAGACGACGGCGGAACGGTCCTGGTTGAAGATCGGCTTGCCGACTTCTTGGCAACCAAGGGACGCTTCCGTGCAAGACGCAGCGCCGTTATCTACCAGGTACACCGGCGCGTCGTTGCCGACCACGCGCGTATCCGGTCCGGCGGAAATGGTGAATCCATTGCCGGACGCCGGCAACGCGGACGTCGCATATTCGAACGAACACGTCGTCTGTCCCTTGGGAATGGTGCAGTAGGTGATCGAACCGACGGTGCACGACGTACCCGTGGCCGTCTGTGCCGCCGCCTTGCAGACGGCGTTGTACACATGGCCTTCCGGCGCCTTGGAATTGCGCGTGTTAAAGAAGGCCTGGCAACCGACCGTCTGTTCCGAGCACAAGCGCGTGAATTGGTAGAAAGAGGCCTTGGTACCCGACTTCGCCTCCGTATACGCCTTGCACCCGAGATAATATTGCGGGGCCACGGCACCGGTACCCGGAGTCCCATCCGTCCCCGGACCACGGTCACAGGAAGCGGGGATGGTCCAGGAATTCTTCACGATGCCGATGGTGTCCTGCGACTCCGTCAGGCGGATGTTATCCACGTAGAACGAACCTGCGGTCACCAGGGTCATCCGCAAGGTGGCACGATCATCGAAGCCCGAGAATACAGCCGTATCCACCGGACCGACGGAGAAGGACTTCCAATCCCCCGTGACGGTGACCGGGGCGCCGATCGGACGTACGGTTCCGTCCATTTGGACGAACGCGGCCTGGACTTCCCCGTTCCCCTTCGCCCAGAAATCAAAGGCGTAGGTCTTGCCGACGGTCACCATGCCGGTCAGGGAACCACCGAACCCGCCTCCAGCGGGGGCGTTCAGGATCCCCAAGGAATGGCCGCCCGTAGCGACGGATTCACTGGTCTGGACCGGATTGGCCCCACCCACGCCATTCACGTTCGCCGCCTGGAAGGCGGGCGGTTCGAACGTTTCTTGCATAACGGTGCGGACATTGTTGCCCGCGCCGCCGGTGTACGCGCGGCAACCGTTCGCCGCCGCCGGACAGCTGTTGCTTTCCTTGGCGATGCCGAGGTAGCGGCATTCACCCGCAGCGGTCCACAGGCCGCCCGTCGCACGGCAATCCGTTTCAAGCGCGACCGTCTTGCGGTACGGGGCGCATTCCGCGGAGACAGTGATGGTCTTGGAGAAGAGGCGGTACGTAATTGTCCCGGCCTCATCATAGAACTCGCGGCAATCGGGATTGGTGAAAATATCCGCGTGCGCGGCACATCCGAGTGCAGCCGGCGCCGCGTTTTCCACGCAGCGGATCACCGGCTTGGGTGCCCCGGCCGTCCCGCCGTTTTCCACCGCCCAAGACGTACAGGGTGCCGTAGAACCCACGACGGTCGTCTGGAGCAGCTGCCACGTGCGCAACTGGTAGCCGGCCGCATCCGAACCCTCCCACGTGAAGTAGGTGCGGGCCTGGGTCGTGTCTTCCGGTTTGGAACAGGCGCGGAGGCTGGTGTAGTACTCAACCCCTTCCCCGCCCTTCGCCACGGAATCCAAATTCGTGAAGCTGTCACACCCCGCGTTGGCGACGTCACACGATTTTGCCGCCGTCGGGATGAAGGAAACGGGGAACTTAGCCTGTTCATACAGGCTGGCCGTCTGCTTGTAGGCCGCATAGCCCACGCATTCGTTCGGACACTGGTCCGCCTTGGTGGCGGTGGCCGGCACGTCCGGCCCGCCGTCCGCCGGCTTGTACAACGAACACCCGACGTCCTGCGCACTGCAGGACTGGGCGTAATTCTTACATTCCGGGCGGTCAGTGACGGCGCCCGTGCAGCCCAAGTACGCCGGCGCGACGCGCAGGTACGTGGAGGCCGGCTTCGGTTGGTCGTATCCTTTTTGGATGAAGTTCGTGGCGACTTCCCCGACTTCCAACTGGATGGCGTCATACGCCAACACGCCGTTTACGAACGAAACGGAGGCGAGGGTCGGTTCCGGGGGCGCGGCGAACGTGCAGGAGAACCGCACGTAATCGACCGCGCTTCCGTTGGAGGCCTTAATCGCGTACGTGCTGCCGTTGCGCGTGCACGTATTGCTCGAGAAATTCGTTCCCGTCACGTTTGCAGGCGTCGTCCCGTCCATCTTGGTCAATTTCAACTGGACCGCATCGCCCGCGTCCGTCCCCTTCAGGTACACGCTCAGCGTGTGGAAGGCCCCCGGGGTCAGCACGATGCCGTCTTGCGCAAGCTTGCTTGTGGCGGAAGGACGGACCGAACCGATGCTTCCAAGGAAGCCTTGCTGCGAGTCTTTGACGTACTGGCCGGCAGGCACGGCTGTCCAATACCAGGAATCCGGCAGGTTGTCCGCGTTGACATCATCTTCTAGGTCCGGATTGGCCACCATGTTCAACCGCAAACTCGCAGCCGTGTACAACTGCGTACACCCCGCTTCCGCCGCAGAACACAGCTCAGCCTTCCCGTTCAGGTAGATGCGCTTCTCCGTCGCGGACGCGGTGCCGCCGTCCCAATCATAGGTGTCATCCGCCGTGACGGCAGGCGTGCCCTTAGTGTTGACCGTCTTGGTCAGGGCATACCACAAACAGCCCGCATTCGTTTCCGCACAGGTGCCGTAATCAACCGTGTTCAGTAGGAACGACGACGACTTGCCGCCCGTCTTGTTCGCAAACGTCATGCAGGAGGCGAACTGGAGCGGGCAGGATTCCCCCTTGAATTTCCAGACGTTCTTTTCACTGACGCAGTAACCGAACGCCTCGCAAGAACCGTCGGCCCGGCGGGAGACGCAGCTTTGCACGTCCACGCACGACGCGGCACGGGACGCGCTGTCTTTGACGGAGAGGACTTCCCCGTTCGCCGTGGCACGGCACTGGGATTCCGGGTACATCAAGATCCAGTCCGGATCCACCAGGTGGCACAGTTCCGGCGCGGTCTCACACTTGTCAAACGCATCCAGCGCGCGCTGGAGCGTAATGGGGCTTTGCGGCGTGCTTAACCCGGCGGCGATTTCCCACCCAATGGAGATAATGCGCGCCTTGCGCAGCTTGGCCAGGTTGCCGTAGCAGTACCCGTAGGTGTAGCACAGCGGATCCTGGTTGCGCGACGTATCCGTGGGAGCGATGAGCGGCCAATCACCGTGCAGCAATCCTTCTGCCACCGCCTGCCTTACGGTCAACGGCTCACCTGACTGGGCACGCGTCACCGCGCTCAAAAAGCTGGTGTCCATGACGCAGTTGTTGACGCCGCGGTTCAACGACCCACCCGAGGGGCAGACCGTGAACTCACTCATGACGTCGTAGTTGGTGACGGCAAACGGATTGGCCGTTTTGACGCCGCCGAACTTGGCCGCCAAGCGTTCTTTCACGTCGTTCGGACTGGCCAGTTCTGGGAACATCGGATCACCAGGCATCTGTGTCGGTATCAATCCCTCCTTCAATAGACCGGATAGGGAGTTCATTCCACCCGTCAGCAGCGTATTGACGAAGGTATTCAACACGGAAAGCCCGACGCCAATCCCAAGTTTGCCCCATTCGGGATTTTGGATGATTTCCTTGGTGGATTCAACGCCATCTTTATCCTTCTGCGTATAGGTAAACGTTGTCGCTTCCTTCACCAGGGCTGCCGGCGTTTTTACCTGGCCTGTCACGGCGTCAGTTACCGCCTTAAACCCTTCACTACTCTGATAATCAGCTACTTCAGCCGCTTTCTTTTCCGCTACCTTCTGCTGCGTAAGGAGGGTGGTCTGGATCGCGAAGCTCAGTTCATTGGAGCCAGGACGCAACGAACCGGCCAAGGCCTTCATGGCCTCGCCGGTCGGATCCTTCCCGATGGACGCAATGCTGGCCACGGTCGCTTCCCAGTTTTTAGCGACGGTAGCGAAATCACACTTGGGCTTCTTGGGCTGGTACGCCTGTTTAATCCCGATAGCAAGGTTCAACTTAAGCAGCGGGTTCGACGGCGCACACAAGCTGAAATTGACGCCGAATTGGTCGTCCAAATTCAGCTCGTCCAAACTTCCTAGCGTTTCTCCGACCACATCAAGACCGAACGTCCCCCAGGAATCCGCCAGGCTTTTGGAGTTAACCAATGGAGCCTGACCCCTCCCCCCTGTGGCGATGGTCGTGGCCAATTCATAGGCAAGCCGGTTCCCGACGTAGGTCACCAGGTTAGTACCCACCGTCATCAGCCCGACGATCATGGCCGGCTTGAGGATTTCCGTGTCACCGATCTTCAGCGATTCCAAAATCCCCTCTGGAGGACATGGTGTTAATCCGGGACACGCACCCATGGCGGCGGCAGCAGCCTGTTCTGGTGCGGCTAATATATTTTCAGCGTAAACCGGAGCTGTATGGGCAACAAACAGTCCTACAAGCAAACAACCCGCCATGACGGCTCGCTTCACCCAATTGTTCCTACCCGTGTGCATAGCGATTATGGTTGCGGGGTCACAAGCGTCTTGAATTGCCCGGCGGCCAGGGCGGCGTCCACGGCCTTTTCAAACAAGGCACGGGCGGCGGCGTCCGTTAGGCCGTTCAACTGGTCGGCGGAGGCACCAGATTGCGCAAGCACGGAGCGCACCTGGGCAATGCCGAGGGATTTGAGGTAGGCCGCGACGTCTGCCTCTGTCTTAAACCCGCTTTGCGCCGCGGAGGCACCGGCAGCCAGACTATCTAGCGAGGTTGGTGCCGTGGGAGCGGCCGGGAGGACAGGGGCGGGAGCGGCGGCTCCTTCTGAGGACAGGACCGTGCCGCACGTTTTCCCCGACGGACAGTTGGGATCGTTTCCGGAGAACGCTTCCGCCTTATCATCAAACCCATCCGAGTCCGTGTCTTTCAGATACGGGCTGGTGCGGAAGACGCGCAACTCGTCATAGTCGGACAAGCCGTCTTCGTCCGTGTCACGGGTCTTGCTTTCTTCTTCCTCACGGGCCAGACGCTGCGATTCCAATTCAAATCCCTTGGGAGCCGCCGCCAAACGCAATTCAAACGGCCGCCGGATGTTGGCGCCGAATGACATGAAGCCCAGAATGACGCCGCCCAATCCGAGAATAACCAATAACGCCGAAGCAACCTTCTGTTCGGGCGTAAGGCCGCTCGGAAGCTTCGGAAACCGCATCGTAGCCATAGACATCGCGTGCGCTCGCACGCGTGTTCATGCGTCAGTATACCAGAAAACGGGAGGGCAAGCCCTATCCCGTTTTCCATTTCTTCCACAGGTTTTGCCACTGCCCCGGCGTCAGACCTTCCGCCCGAATGTCCGGACGAAGACCCAAGGCCTCCAGGAGCGATTTCGCCGTCGCGGAGTCCATGAGTCCCGCTTGCGCCAAATTTTTGTGCAATTGCTTGCGCGGGCTGCTGAATCCGGCCTTGGCGAGCGCGATGATTTCTTCCGGATCAGGCTCTCCCACCTTTTTTGGACGCAGTTCCAACACGATCACGGCCGAATCCACCTTGGGGACCGGTCGAAACGCCCCCGCGGGCACGTTGAAGGCCTTTTTGGCCTCCGCGTATGTCTGGCACACCACGGACAGCAGGCTCATTTGGGGCGGCGCGGCCGTAATGCGGTCCGCCACTTCCCTCTGCACCATCAAGACAAGTCGTTTGGGGCGCGGGGAAACGCGCAAGAACTCTTCCAAAATGCCGGAAGTGATGTTGTACGGGATATTCGCCGCCAAGACGTACTCCCCCTCTTCCAAGGTTCCGCCCAATGTCGGGTCTTGGTCGCGTAAGGCGAGGACATCACCTTCCCGCAGATCAAGGTCGGGAAATACTGCACGCAAATCAGGCAACAAGTCCGGGTCCGCCTCCACGGCGGTTACGTTTTTCGAGAGTCCAAGCAATCCCTGGGTCAGAACGCCCGTGCCGGGACCGATTTCAAGCACCCGCTCCCCCGGCGCAATACCGGCGGCAGCGGCGATTTTTCCCACCACGGACGGATCCGCGAGGAAGTTCTGGCCGAAGGACTTTTTAGCGCGAGGAAACATAGCGTTTCAGGCCGTCTTCCAAGGAAACGCGCGGCTCCCACCCTAGTTCCTTCTTGGCCTTTTCCACGCGCAAACAGGAACGCATCAGATCCCCGGCGCGCGGCGGCGCATGGCGGACATCCGCCGTTTTGCCGAACGCGTAGCCAAGCGCCCCAAGCAGGGCGTTTACCGACACCTCGCGGCCCGTGCCGATATTGAAGACCCCGGACGTTCCCCGGTCGGCGGCGGCCAAATTGGCGGCCACCACGTCGTCGACGCAGACGAAGTCGCGCGTCTGTTCCCCCGTTCCGTGGACGGACACCTGGCGGCCTTCCGCCAACGCGTCCGCGAACGACGGGACGACGGCACCTTCCCCGTTGGAGGCCTGGCGCGGGCCGTACACGTTCGCGTAACGCAAAATGACGCACGGCATGCCGTATTCACGCGAAAAGAAGTGCAAATACTCCTCCGCGGCCTTTTTGGCGATGCCGTACGGGGATTTGGGTTCCGCCTCCGCCGTCTCCGCGAACGGCGGTTCGCCCGTGGCATACAACGCGCCACCCGTGCTGGAAAATACCAAGCACTTGGCGCCCGCGGCGCGGGCCGCTTCCGCCACGCGGACCGTCCCGATCACGTTCGCCTCGGCGTTTTCCGCCGGCCGCGCGACCGATTCCGGCACGCTCGCGGCCGCGGCCAAGTGAAAGACGACGTCGGGCTTGAATTTTGCCACGGCTTTTCCAAACGCCGGATGCAAGATGGATTTCTTGAGAAACGCCGCGCCCTTAGGCACGTTTTTCTTGAAGCCGGAGGACAAATCGTCCACCACCAAGACTTCCACGCCCCGAGCAAGGAGCGCGTCCGTTACGTGGGAGCCGATAAACCCGGCCCCGCCGGTCACGAGGGCTTTTTTGTAGGTCATATTATTCCTTGTTCGCTTCTTCAAAGCGATTGGATTGGCCTAGTTCATGGCGCAAATAGGCTTCCATGAACGGTTCCAGGGCGCCGCCCTCCAGTACCGCCTCCGCGTCCGACGTCTCATAGTCCGTCCGGTGGTCTTTCACCAGTTTGTACGGATGGAGCACGTAGGAACGGATCTGGTTGCCCCATTCCGCGCTGTGGTATTCGCCGCGGATCTTGGATTTTTCCTTTTGCTGTTCTTCTTCCCGGCGCTGCAGCAGGCGGGCCTTCAGCACCTTCATGGCCACGTCCTTGTTTTGCACCTGGCTGCGTTCGTTTTGGCATTGCACGGTAATGCCAGTTGGAATATGCACGATGCGTACGGCGGAATACGTGGTGTTTACGCTCTGGCCTCCCTTCCCGCCCGACATGAACGTGTCGATACGCAAGTCCTTGGGGTCGATGTCCGCGTCTTCCACGTCCGCGAATTCCGGAATCACTTCCACCAAAGCGAACGTGGTGTGGCGCATTTGTTCCGCGTCAAACGGCGAAATGCGGACTAGGCGGTGCACGCCGGCTTCCGATTTCAGATAACCGTACGCGTAGCGGCCTTCCACGCGGAAGGTGAGCGATTTGAACCCGGCTTCTTCCGCCCGGCTTTCGTCCAAGATTTCCAAGCGCCAGCCTTTTTCTTCCACAAAACGGCCGTACATGCGCGCGAGCATGCCAGTCCAATCATTGGCGTCCGTCCCGCCACTGCCCGCGTGCAGTGAAACGATGGCGTTGTCCGCGTCATGCGGGCCCGAAAACAGCGTGGCGAATTCCATGTGGGAAAACCGCGCTTCCAGTTCCTTCAGCCGCAGGGCGACTTCCTCTTGGACACTGTCGTCCCCTTCCGCTTGCGCCAATTCGGCGTATTCCTGCAAGTCGCGCGTGTCTTTTTGCAACGCGCCCCAAGCCTCCAAGTCCGCGCGCAGGTCCGACGCCCGTTTGGACACGGCCTTGGCTTTTTTGGTGTCCGCCCAAAACGCCTGGTCCGCCATTTGGACCTCCAGCGCCTTCACCTCCGTTTGTACGCGGTCCAGGTCAAAGCAGCCGCCAGGTGCGGGCGGCGCGCTCGCCTAAGTCGGCGACTTGCGAAATGAGTTCCTTCATAGTGAAGAGAGCGTACGCGATCGAAACGAAAAACACCAGCCGTGAGGCCGGTGTTTTTTGACGTTAGGCTTTCTTGAAGACGGACTTGGTAATGCCGCCGACGACCGGCATTTCCCACATCGTACCCTTCCACGCGTTGATAATGCCCATGACGGACAGGACGAAGGCGCCGAGGCTGACGATGGAATCGATAGTGTCTTCCATGGCCCACGGCAGGAACGTCGTGGCGATGCGGCTAATGACGACGATCAAGAAGAGCGTCAAACCCTGCTTGGCGTGATGCTGGGCAAACGGGCTCTTTTTGGCGCCGAAGAACGGGATCAGGCAGAGAATGCTGAGGTAGGACAGGACGCCCATCCACTTGTTCGCTTCCGCATCGCTCGCGTTGGCCATCGGGGCTTTTTGTTCGTCCATAAGGAGGTAATGGGAGTGAAAACTTGGGAAAAGTATAGCGAAATACAAAGGACGGCACAAGCCGTCCTTTGGGAACTAGTACATCCCGCCCATTCCCCCGCCGGCCGGAGCCGCGGGTTCGTCCTTTTTGGGAATGTCGGTCACGGCCGCTTCCGTGGTCAGCACCATGACGGCGATGGACACGGCGTTTGGGAGCG
>CAZTTQ010000003.1:0-48934 GCA_964616135.1 uncultured Gammaproteobacteria bacterium | reverse complement strand
AGCTCTTCTACCGAACCACGCATCTCGATGAACTGTTTGGTTACTGGCGTCACTGGGTCGCTCATAGTTGACGAAATACTATCACCTGAGCCCCTCGTACGCAAGGAACTATTAACAGTTACAGCGCGGGTATCTTAATGAAATGGCCTATTTCTGTCAAGCAATCCTATCCCCAGGTCACTTTTTTTCGATTTGGGGCTTAAATTACGCATTTTTACCCTCCTTATTTTGGCAAATTCGTTTAGGCCTTCGGACCGGTCACGACGGCCTTAATGCGGCGGATGCCGGCGGAGGAAGCTTCCTCTTTTTGGATCTTAAAGCTGCCGAGTTCCCCTGTGCGGTCCACGTGGGGACCGCCGCAGACCTCTTTACTGAACCATTCCCCGCCCGGTTGGCCCACCGTATAGACCTTGATCTGGCCACCGACCGCGGCGTACTTGTCCTCAAACAAGCCGATGGCGCCCTGGGCCTTGGCCGAGGCGACGTCCATCAGTTCGAACGAAACGGGATAGTCCTTGGCGATGGCGCCGTTCACGAGCGCCTCTACTTCCGTGATCTGCTCCGGCGTCATTTTCTCACCATGCGAAAAGTCGAAGCGCAGGCGCTCCGCGGTGATGTTGCTTCCCTTTTGGGCGACGTGGGGACCGAGCACCTTGCGCAGCGCCTGGTGCAACAAGTGCGTGGCCGTGTGGAGGCGCGTAGTTTCCGCGCTGGTGTCCGCCAACCCACCGGCGAACTTCTGCTCCGAACCGGCGCGGGAGAGGTCCTGGTGCTTTTTGAACTCGACGCGGTACGCCTCCATGTCGACAGCGAGGCCGTACGAGCGCTGGAGTTCTTCCACGGTCAATTCCAACGGGAAGCCGTAGCTCTGGTACAGGTTGAACGCGTCGGTGGCCGTGAAGCCGCCCGTCTTCTCTTTGATTTTCTGCAATTCCTTGAGGCCCTGTTCGACCGTTTTGGCGAACTTCCCTTCTTCCGTTTCAATCGCGCTCAAAATTACCTCTCGCTTTTCAGCCAGGTCCGGGTACGCGTCCTGATAGGACGTGATGTAGGCGTCGGAAGCGGCACGGACGATGGACCCGGCGCCCAGGCGGCGGGCGAAACGCACGGCGCGGCGGATAAGGCGGCGCACGAAGTAGCCCTGGTCCTTGTTGGACGGGAGGACGTTGTCACCGATGAGGAAGGTGGCGGCGCGGATGTGGTCCAGGACGACACGGAACGCGAAGGTTTCGGTTTCGTCCGCACCGTATTTCTTGCCGGAAGCCGTCTCAAGCGCCTGGCGGGCACCGTCGAACAAGTCGATCAGAAAGACGTCCGGGTTATCATTCTTGGCCGCGGCGACGCGTTCCAAGCCCCCGCCGAAGTCGACGTTGGCGGCCGGAAGCAATTCGAAACCCGCTTCCTTTTTGACGTACTGCATGAACACGTTGTTGCCGATTTCGACGAAACGGCCGCAGTCGCAGTTCACGTGGCAGGGTTCGGCCTTCCACGCCGAAGATTCGTGGAGTTTGCGCTCCACACCGAAGTCCCAGAACATTTCCGTGTCAGGACCGCCGGGTTCGCCGACGGGCATGTTGGACGGAACGCCCGCGCGGCTCCACCAGTTTTTCTTTTCCGGGTAATAGAAGATGCGGCCGCCGTTCATGCCGTCGCGCTCCGAGAAGTCCACGTCTTTCGCCTCAACTCCGGCGGACGCGAAGCAGGCCTTCCACAATTCCACGGCCTCCGTGTCACGCGGAATGTTCAGGTCCGGGCTGCCGCGGAAGACGGTGACGTAGAGGTTCTTGGGGTCGAGGCCGATTTCCTTCGTGAGGAATTCGAACATCCAGGTGATTTGCTCCTTCTTGAAGAAGTCGCCGAGTGACCAGTTGCCGAGCATCTCAAAGAAGGTGGTGTGGCGGTTGTCGCCCACTTCTTCAATGTCCTGGGAGCGGAAGCACTTTTGGCTGTCGGCGACGCGCGTGCCAAGCGGATGCTTTTCGCCCAACAGGAACGGGACCATGGGCTGCATGCCCGAGCCGGTGAAGAGCGTCGTGGGGTCGTTTTCGGGCACCAATTTGGCCGACGGGATGACCGCGTGGCCCTTGGAGGCGAAGAAGGAGAGGAATTTGGCGCGAATGTCGGACGTAGTCATAATGCGCGCAGTGTAGAAAAAACGGGGCGAAACGGCAAGCAAAACAAAAAACCGCCGATCCCCGTTCAGGATTCGGCGGCGAGCGGAATGCCCGTGAGCGAATGCATCGCCCGACTGACGAGCGGCGAGAGAATGGACGCGAGGTCCGTGCGTTCGTGCGTGAGCACGAGGTACGGGTCGGCCTCGGGGATGCCGGGTGCGGCGCGGTTCCACCGGCGGCGGAACCAGCGCTCGGCGTGCGCCCCCTGGGCCGGAGGAGCCGTCTGGAACGGACCGTCCACGAGCGCGAGCCCCGCCGTGTCGAAGACGAGCACGCCGTGCGTGCCGTGCGTCCAGCCAGGTCCGCGGCAGTACATGACTTGGACGCCGTCGTGCAGCACGGGGAACGTGCCGCGCCGATAGACGAGGCCGCGCACGTGGCGCACGACGACGCCACCGTTCCACAGGATCCCCCCAAAGGAACCGTAGGAGAGGCCGACCAATTCCCTTCCTGCCTCCATCAGGTGATCGAACGTGGGAGCGAACATCCAGAAAGGAGCCAGGTTCAGGTCGATCGTGCATGGGGACTGGAAGAACCGGAGCGCATCGGACCACTGTACCGATACGAGCATCCTCTCTTCCGTTACCTCCGCACCCGCCAGGTGCGGATGGGCGGAAAGCATGTCTGCCAGGCGCGTCCGTACGTCCGCGCTTTTGGCGCACACGCGCACACGCGGACGTTTGGAACAACGTTCCTCCATCTGCATTCTCCTTCGTTCCCATCCGACATGAATGGGAGGCGATACCCTAAACGAAAACCGGCGCCGTGTCTAGGCGCCGGTGGCGGTGGTGTCGGGAGGCGTCGCTTCGGTCGGCTGGTACCTGCGGAACAACTTGCGCTTGAGCGAGGCGGCGACCGTGCCCAGTTCCTCGCTGCCCGCCAGGGCGCAGACACCCAGGTACGCGAGGAGTCCCAGGCCGCCGGCGACGGCCCCTTGGGCGAACACGCTCCAGAAGGTCGTGAGCGGCACGGCGACCGGCACGAGCTGTTTTCCCAGCTGGATGACGACGGCGGCGACCAGCCCGGCACCGGACACCGTCAGCACGCTGCGGACCATGGTCGATTCGCCCAAGGTGCCCAGCCGCTGGCGCAGGATCACCCACATGAGCACCAGCTCGATGAAGATCCCGAGCGAGAACGCCAGGCCCAGGCCCGCCACGCCGTATTTGGGCGCCAGCCAAAACGCGATGAGCAAACCGATTGCGTCGCCCGCCAGGCCGAGCACGAGCGGCGTATACGTGTCACGCAACGCGTAGTAGGCACGGGCCAGGACATACACGAGCGATTGGGCGCCGACGGACAGGACGAACGCAGCGAGGGCGTCGGCCGTGGCGACCGTGGACGACCAGTCAAACGCGCCGGCGCCGACGACGATGCGGACCGCCTGGGCACGCAATAGGAGGAAGGCGACGGACAGCGGCGTCAGGAAGAACAGGACCTGGCGCACCGTGGAGGAAAACGCCGCGCGGAAACCGTCGTGGTCCTTCTTCCCCAACGTCTCGGCAAACGTCGGGAACGCGGCGATGGCGTATGAGACGCCGACAATGCCCACCGGGAAGAACTGGATGTTGTAGGCGAACTGGAAGAGCGTCACGCTGCCGGCCGCGAGCGTCGTGGCGAACGTGGTATAGGCGACGAACACGAGCTGCGACAGGCCGATGCCGGCCGCGCGCGGGCCCATGAGGCGGACGACTTCCCGCGCGTCCGGATCCTTCGGCTCAAAGATCCAGCGGTGGCGGTAGCCGGCGGCGCGGGCGCCGACAAACTGGACCATGAGGTGCAGGAACGCGCCGAGTACCACGCCCCAAGCGAGCCCGATAGGTCCGAGGAACCTGGTGAACCACAGCCCGCCGACGATGATGCCGACGTTGTAGAACACCGGCGCGAAGGAGGACAGGAAAAAGCGCTTCATGCCCTGGAGCGTGCTGCCGAACACCATGGAAGCGGCGAGCAGGACTTGGGCCGACAGCATGACGCGCGTGAACCCGGCGACGGCATGGCGTTTTTCCGGCGAGAAGCCGGGGGCGATCAGCGCCGATAACGGATCAGCGGCAAAAAACAACGCCGCCGACAGGACGAGCATCCCGAGCAGGATGACGTGCAAGACGTTGGTCGTCAGGTCCCACGCGCGTTCGGACTTCTTCCCTTCCGCGTAGTGCTTGGAGAAGAGCGGGATGAAGCTGGCGGACAGGGCGCCGACGACGATCAGGTTGAACAGCAGGTCCGGCAGGCGGAACGCGGCGTAGTAGACGTCCAGGACGTCGCCCGCGCCGAACATGCCGGCCAACAGGCGGTCGCGGACCAAGCCGACCAGGCGGCTCACCAACGACAAAATCCCCACCACGGCGGCGCCGCTGACGATGGATTTTGACTCGGCGTTCAGGATTTTAAGCATGTTCCCCCCGTCTAACGATTAGGCGGCGTCGGGCAGATCTTCGTCGTCATCGATCACGACGCGCTTGGCGAAAGGCTTGGGTCCTGCGGGGTGTTTCGTCAGCGACGCCTCCTTGGCGGCGGAAGACGCGCGCACGGCGACGATCAACCCGATCAAGATAGCCAAACCGAGCGTCGCGGCCAAGCCGACGACGGCCGGATTCTTAAACGTGAAGAACGGCACGCGCACGGTCATCTGGTCCGTCGCGATCTTCCCGGACGTATCCGTGAGGGCGAGCGTGACGACGTAGGTGCCCGGACGGCGGTACGAATGGGACGTTTCACGGGCGACCGACGTGGCGCCATCGCCGAAATTCCAGGCAAGCAACTCCCCGGTGGCCTCCGGGGACGACACAGCGAACCGGAAGGCGTTCCACGCCGTGCGTTCAGACGTGAATACGGCCTTGGGCGACGTAGCAAGCGGCTGGGACGGTTCGAACGCAAGCAGCTCGGGCGCCACCACTTCCGGTACGGCATCCGCTTTGACGGGCGCAACGACGGGCGTCTTGGCCGCCGGTTTCTTGGCGGGAGCCGAGACCGTCTGAGCCGGCCGTACCGCGGGTGCGGAAACAACAGGCGTCACGACGGGCGCGACGACGACCGGCACCTTGCTCTTGCTTTGGTCGTACGGATACGCGTCGGCGCCGTTGAGGACGCCGTCGTTGTCGATGTCCGGGTCGCACGCGTCCCCGATTTTGTCCGCGTCCAAGTCATTCTGGTTCGCGTTCGCCACGGACGGGCAGTTGTCCGTCCCGTCCACGACGCCGTCGCGGTCCGCGTCCAGCTTCGGCTCGAACAATCCCGTCATGGCGACGTCGTTGGAGGGATTTTGGTCCCCGGGATCCGTGCCGCGAATTTCCGCGCGCACGTTAAAGGCGCCGTTTGGCACGGTGAAGTCCACATAGACGTCTTCCGCTTGGCCGCCTGCCCGGACAGACACGACTTGCGAGTCGCCTATCGGAAGACTTCCTTGGAAGAAGGTCACGTAGCCGCTGACATCTTCTGTCCCGAAATTCCGCACTTCCCCGTACAGACGCACGCGTTCTCCCGCAAGCAGGGGTTTGGAGAACGTGATGTCCCGCGCGTTAATGCCAAGATCGGAAGACACCGCCCGAACCGACAATGGGGCGAGGACAAGGAGCGCGGCGGAGGCGAAGTAGCGCAAGCGCATAGGATTATCGTTCAAGGCGGACACGGTCACCCGTGTGGAGCCAGAATTGGGCGGCTTCGTCAGCAGACAGGTGGAACGATAGGCCGAAGGACGGGTGGACGCGTACAGCGACGTGTTCCATGCGCAGGTCCGGCCGGCCGACGGGCGTTAAGGCCACCGTGTCGCGGTGCCGAATGCCCAGGCGCTTCGCGTCGGCGTCCCCGCAATGCAGGTGGCGCACCGGCACGATGACGCAGGCACGGCTTCGGATGCTCCCATGCGGCCCCTTCAATCCGCAGGAGGCGGCGCGCTTCACGTCTCCGGACACCCGGAGCGGCGCGTCTATGCCCAGGGCGAACGCTTCGGAGGCGGACAGCTCCACTTGGGTTTCTTCCCGGCAGGGACCGAGGACGCGCACGTCTTCCATCTGACCGTTTTTTCCCACGAGAGTGACGGTCTCTTGGTACGCGGCCTGGCCGTCATGCCCAACGTCCGCGACACGCTTCATGCTCGCGTCCGCGCCAAACAACGTCGCCTGGTCGGCGGCGGACAGGTGCACGTGGCGGTGCTGCACGACGACGGGAATGTCCATATCATTTTTTCTTGGCCTTTTTCTTCTTGGCGTCGTGGCCGAACGTATAGTTGAATAGGTCGTGGCGGATGGGACCGAGGGTGGCCAAGTGCAGTTCCGCCAAGACGTACTTCACCGCGATCTGCAGGCGGCCGTCACGGTCCAAGCGGCGGATGGACACGGGAACCTTCACCGGCAAAATGCCGAAGCGGCCCAACTTGGACGCGCGCTGCACATAGTCATGGTCCTCGCAGAACACCACGGATTCATCAAAGCCGCCGATGCGGTCGTGCAGTTCCTTGCGCGCGAGAATGCAAAAACCCGGCGCGTGGGGGAAGATCTTTTCCAACGCCTTGGCGTATTGGTTGTAGGCCTTGTGGAGCACCCGGTCCACTTTGCCGGCGTCCAACGGTTCCACTTCACACGTGGCGACGTCCAGGGAACGCTCGTCGAATGCGGCCAACATGCGTTGCAACATGGTCGGATCCGTCAGTACCACGTCCGCGTCCAAAAAGAGCACGAGGGATTGCGTGGCGGCGGCGGCGCCGCGATTGCGGCCGACGGACGGCAGGCCTCCGTCCACCACGCGCGCGCCGGCGGCTTCTGCGATCGCGCGCGTCTTGTCCGTGGATTTGGCGTCCGCGACGATGATTTCATCCGGACGGACGGTCTGCGCCGCCAACGAGGCGAGCAGTTTCGGCAAATCAGCCTCCTCGTTCTTGGTAGGGATGACGACCGAAAGCATAATGGGCACATTCTACCCGTTTTTGGGGCGTAGGACAAAAAGCGCGACGCCCGCGGCGACGCTCACGTTCAGCGAGCGTTTGCGGCCCGGCAGCGGGATTTCTACCGCCGCGTCACAGGCGGCGAGGACGTCCGCCGGCACTCCTTCTACCTCACTCCCCAAGACAAGGGCGGTTTTGGTCCGATCCGCCTTCTCGGCAAAGGCGGAAAGATCCGCACTCCCCGGCGCATTCTCCAACGCGACCACCTGGAATCCCTCCTTCTTGAGCTCGGCAATGAGCGGGAGAACGTCCGCGCGCGGTTCCCACGGCACGCGGTCTTCGCCGCCCAGGGCGACCTTGGCTATTTCCTTCCGCGGCGGGGTTGGGGTATAACCCGTCAGGTACAAACGCTCCACCGCGAACGCGTCGGCCGACCGGAAGAGGGCGCCGACGTTGTGCAGCGAGCGGATATTGTGGGCAATAAGCCTCATATGAAATTCGGCACGATTATTTCCGGCGCCATCTCCCGCTTCGCCAAAGACGGCAGCGGGGTGATTGAGCGCGCGGAAGGCAACGCGTTCCACGTATATAACACCATTCCAGGGGAATCCGTCACGGCCCGCTTCAAAAAGCGCTCCAAGGACGGCCCCAAGGCGGAGTTGGTTTCCATTGATGCGCCCTCCCCCGACCGCGTGGCGCCCCGCTGCCCGTACGCGGGTTCCTGCGGCGGCTGCAAGTGGCAGCACGTGGACTACCCGGCGCAGCTGCGGGGCAAGTTGGACACGTTCCTCTGTACGGCGCAGGAAAAGGAAATGCCCGTCGCCCTTTCTGCCGTCCAACCGGCGCCGGAGCTCTTCTATTACCGCAACCGGATGGACTTCACCTTCGGCCGCAACGGCGAGCTGGGCCTCAAGGCGCCGGACCGCTGGTGGGACGCGCTCGATTTGAACGTCTGCCACCTGCTTTCCCCCGCCAGCGTGGAGATCATGTCGCGCGTGCGCACCTGGGCGAAGGCGAGCGGCCTTCCCTTCTGGAACGGCGATACGTACGAGGGCTTCTTCCGTTACCTGGTGATCCGCGAGGGCAAGCGCACCGGCGAACGCATGGTGATGCTCCTCACGGCTACGCCGAAGGGCGAAGAAAAAAAGAAGGTCGAAGAACTCCCCGCGTTGCTGGGCGAGTTGGCGACGTGCGTCGTCTGGGGGGTGAACCCGCTCATCACGGACCTGTCCGTGGCCGAAACAATCACGCCGCTCAAGGGCGACCCGTGGATTTTTGAAGAAGTGAACGGCGTGCGCTACAAGATCACGCCGAACGCGTTCTTCCAGACCAACACCGTCATGGCGGAGCAGCTGCAAAACAAGGTGAAGGAATTCTGCGGCGACTTGTCCGGCAAGACCCTGCTGGACCTGTTTTGCGGCTCCGGGTTTTTCTCCCTCGCGTTCGCCAAGGAAGCGAAGAAATCCATCGGCATCGAACTGTCGGCGGAAGCGATCGCTTGCGCCAAGGAAAACGCGGCCGCCAACGGCATCGCCGCGGAATACTTCGTTTCCAAAGCGGAAGAATTCGATTGGAAAACCTACGCGCCGGACGTCGTCATTTTGGACCCGCCGCGCGCCGGGCTCCACCCGAAGGTGATCGAGACGTTGCTTGAGGCACAACCGCCGCGCGTGGTGTACGTTTCCTGCAGCTACCCGCGCTTCTTGGACGAAATGAAAAAGCTTGGCGCCGTGTACGAGATAAAAAAGGCCGCCGCGTTGGATTTGTTCCCCCACACGCCGCACATGGAGTGCGTGTTCCTCCTCGAACGGAAGGCCTAGGACGGAAGAGGCTCTTGCGGACGTATTGACGGAATGAACGTGTGGTCGCACACTGCGCCGCACGTTCTTTCTTTTTTTCCGGCGGCTGGTTCCGCAGGAGGTGACATGCGCGTTTACGTCGCGTCGGAGCATCCGACCATGGTCAGCGGCACGCGCGAAGCCCTACGTCTCGCCTGCCCGCAAGAACCGGTCCTGGATATCGTCCCGGTCCAGGCCGCCTCCGGAGTGCCGGACCAACCCTTCGGCTTTGAAGAAACGGCCAAAGGGGTCACCCACCGCCTGGAGATTCTCTTGGCCGACGCGGCCCGGCGCTTGGACGGCATCGCTTTCGTCTCCGTGGAAGCGGGCGTGGAGGAGGCGGGCGGCCACCTCTGGTTGTTCCAGCTCGCCTACGTCGTGTTTCGCGGCCGCCGCGGCTGGGGACGCTCTGCCAGCTACATCGTGCCGCCGCGCGTCGCCGTCCTCATCAAGGGAGGCATGACGCACGCACAGGCCGACCTGGCCGTCTTCGGTCCGCCGATTGTCAACGACGACGACGGCTACGAAGAGGGCACGATCTACCGTCTTACGGACGGAGCCACCAGCCGCCTGGAGCTCGTCCAGCAAGCCGTGCTGCTCGCCCTTGCCCCGGGACTTCACCCGGAACTCTACGCCGCCCCCTGACGGGACGGCGTTTTTTCATAAAAAAACGCCCACGCCTCTGGATGGATTGGGGGTTGACGCGGCGCGAACATACGACTAGGTTGGCCTTGTCCCACAGACCTGGAGGCACGATGCGTACACGGTTCCGTACGATCGGAACGATCCTGCTGGTTCTGCTCGGAACGGCCGTCCTGTTCTTCGCCGTCCCACACTGCGGCATCCCGGACCCGGACCGTCCGTGGACGTCCCTTCCGTAAGCAGTACACCGGAGGCAACATGGATACGCCGAGGAAGTTCCTTCTGCTCATCATCGGCCTCATCGTGCTCATCGGCGCCGCCAAATGCGTGGATGAGTTCGGAGACCAGCGGCCACGGCCCGACCCGAACATGGCCGATCCGTACCCGATGCGCCCCTGACCAACCACCCGCCGTCCCGGGTGGTTTTTTGTTCGTCCCCCGGTTGACAACCCTCCATTTCCTGCCATAGTTCATCCGCCCGCAAGCGGATTTCCACTTCCCTGGGAGAACCCGATGTTTCAGAAGAAGCACCTTGCCCTCGTGATCGTTGGCGTCCTGTTGCTCCTCGGGATGTTCATCATGCACGAGGTGGACCACTTCCGGCGCGTCCGCGCCCTACAACTCACCCACGACGGTTCCCAGGCCTATCTCGCGGCGGACCGCGACGCCTGGCAGGCGGCCGCGCGATACGCGTTTGACCGCCTCGCCCACCAAGACGTCCTTCTCCACCAGGCGGGAAACGTCGTCACGGGAGACCCGCAGGCGTTCGGCCTGTTCCCCATCGGCTCCCTGCGTGAAGGGATCGTGTTCATTCCCGCGAACCCGGACACTCCCTACGCCTTGCGGATCACATACGCGCCCGATGGGACCATTCGTGACCTGGCGTTCCTGGACCCGAAGGAAGCCGCCCGGTCCGTCGCCGCGCAGCAATCGTCCCCCATCCCGGGACTTCCCCCAGTACTCTCCGCCGATCCCTAACGGGACGGCGTTTTTTATTCCCCTCCCCATTGACCGCGGCGCGTTTTTGCGCTACCGTCAGCTGACTATGGACCAACCAAAAAAGAAGGCGGGCTTTGCCGTGCTCGTCGGGCGCTCCAACGTGGGCAAATCCACGTTGCTGAACGCGCTCGTCGGCACCAAGGTCGCGATCACCTCCCCCAAAGCACAGACGACCCGTTTGCCGGTCCGCGGCATTTTGACGCGCCCGGAAGGCCAAGTCGTGTTCGTGGACACCCCGGGCGTCTTTAAGGACGCCAAGGACTCCCTCTCCAAGCACCTGGCCGACGCCGTGCGCCAGTCGTTGAAAGGCATCGACGCCGTCGTGTACGTGGTAGACCCGACGCGTTCCATCGGCGAGGAAGAAAAGTACATCATGTCCCTGGTGGAACACACCAACAAGCCGAAGATCCTGGTCATCAACAAGATGGACCTGCCGGAGAAGCCGTTCTACGACTTCTACAAGGACTTGGCTCCCAAGTTCGACGCCTTGGTGGAAGTGTCCGCGGAAAACGGCACCCACGTGAAAACGCTGGCCGCCGAGGTCATGAAGCATTTGCCCGAAGGCGAGTACTTCTACCCGGAATTCCAGATGACCGACATGGGACAGAAGGAATGGATGGCAGAGCTGATCCGTGAGAAACTCTTCCTCCGCCTGCGCCAGGAAGTCCCCTACTCCGTCCACGTCGTGTGCCATGAGATCGAAACGCGCGAAAACGGCACGACCTACGTGCGCGCGACGATCTTCACCAACGACGAGCGCTACCAGCGCATGATCATCGGGCGCGGCGGCCAAGGCGTGAAGGAAATCGGCCAGAGCACGCGCCGCGAACTGCAGACAGTCATGAACGGCCCGGTGTTCCTGGACCTGAACGTCGACGTCGACCGCCACTGGCAGGACAACATGGGCATTGAGTAAAAGAAAACGGCCCCGCACGGGCCGCTTTCTTTTTGCCTAGACCTTCTCCCCTTTTGCCCACTTACGGATGGTTTCTTCATCCGTTTCCCCGCAAATGAAGCGCTTGGAATCCGTGTTATAGAAAAACGGCACGCCGCCGCAGAGACCGCGGTCGTATTTTTCCAGCTTCTTGGCGTTTTCTTCATCATGCCAGGTTTCGAACTTCTCGATCTTGATCCCCTCCGCGATGAGCTTGTCGATCATTGGCATCATGGTGACGCAGTGGGGGCATTCCTTCCCGTAGAATTCGAGTAGGGCCATAAGGGAGCTCTTAGCCTTTAGCTATTAGCTTTTAGCACGATAGATACGATACCATGCCCCCATATGAAGCGTGAACACGTTTTGACTGCCGCATTCCTCATGCTCGGCGCCGCCTTATTGGTCGGCCAGCGCCTTGGGTTCCGGTTCGCGGGCGGGGACGGGTATGAGACACCGCTCGTCGCTACCCCGTTCGCCACGCTAAGCATCTCCCCCATTGAAGGCACGGAATCCGTCCACCGCGGTGAAACCGTGCGGACGGACGACCGAGGAACCGTGCTAGACCTGGCCGGGCTTGGCACGGTCCAAATCGCCACGCATACAGAACTCACCCTTGAACGGTTATCGAGCAAGGAAATCGTTCTGCGTCTTGGTACGGGGCGGATCACCGTGACGGCCACCACTGTCCCCATCGACGTACGCATGGACGTCGTAGAGGCGGACGTCGCCCGTGGCGGCGCCGTTTTTGAGAACCTGCCCGCACGGCGCTTTGCCCACGTTTGGCTGGGCACGGCGACCGTCCGTGCCGCGCGCCGCGGAGAAATGCGCACGCCGGTCTTGGCCGACGCGACGCTCTTTTACGACCGTGCGGACCGGGAGACGATTGACAATCCGCCCAAAAACCCCTAGGGTTTCCACACGGCAATTCCACAAACCAACTGGAGGTGGGCCGTGCGTATTTGTACCTTGAAAGGACTGGAAACCCGCATCGCCGCCATCAGGCGGTCGCTGGAAGACAAGGTTCCCCTCCTCCTGACGAACTGGGAGGAGGAGGACCTGGTCGCCCGCGCCGCGGGCCTGCAGTACGGGTACTTCGACTTCGACCACACCCTGCACCCGGACAACCAGTGGCGGGCCATGGACCGGTTCCTGTCGCCGGAACTCGCCCAGCGGGAGACGGACGTCTACGCCGCCTACCGCCGGTTCCGCCTGTCCTCCAAGGACGGCGCGGACCTGCACGCGTGCGGCCCCCAGTCTCCGGCGCATCTCGCCGCCTGGGAAACCCAGTGGATCGAACGGGGCATCCGCGCCTACCGCGAAGGCGGCCTCACCGAGGCTGACCTGGCGAAGGCGGGCATGGGTCTGACGCCGCGTGAAGGAGCCGGGGATCTCCTCGACCTCTTCCGCGTCCGCGCCGTGATCAGCATGGGCATCGAGCCCGTGATCCGCGCCTTCCTGGATGCCCATGGGTTCTCCACCCCGAAGCGTCCCGTCTGGGTCGGCGCGTCCCGCGTCGAGTTTGACCCGGAGGGCCGCATCCTCGGCTGCGCGCTGAACGCCTTCCCCGCCGCGCTGAAGCGCGAAATGCGGGACTGGCACTTGCGCAACGTGTCCCACTGGGACGGGAATCCGGACCACGTGTTCGCCATCGGCGACAGCGCCGGGGACCTGGGCCTCATGGAGCGGGGACGCGGCGTGAACGCGTTCATCATCCCGTTCCCGACCAACGACGCCAACACGGCCGGCTACCACAGCGAACACCTGGAGGAGATCGTGGCTGCCGCGGACATCGTCTCCGTCGGCGACAGCCTGAAGCCACTCGCGGACTTCCTCTCCACCGCAAAAACCGCCACCCACTAACGGGGATGGCGGTGTTTTTTTCCTTACGCGATCACGGCGCCTCCAACCATCTCTTCCCCGTCGTAGAAGACCATGCTCTGGCCCGGGGCGACACCGCGCTGCGGCTCCGCGAATTGGACCAGGACCGAGACTCCCTCCGGCCCCGAAGCCTCCCTCTTTTGAAGAGGGAGGGACACGGTGCAGGCAAACGGCACCTGCTGATGACGCAAACGGACAGTGAGTTTGGCCCCATCAACGGGCGTACGGAACCAATTCGCCTTGATCCCTTCCACGGACGAACGGAACAGGGCCGGATGGCCGTTCGGCGCAACGACCAGTTCATTCGTCTCCAAACGGCGCTCCGCGACGTAGAGCGGTTCGCCCACGGCCACGTTCAAACCTTCGCGTTGGCCGATCGTGAAGAACGCCAGGCCGTCATGGCGGCCAAGCACCTTCCCTTCCGGCGTGACGATATTCCCCGGCTTCTTCTCCAACTTCGTCAGGAGGAATTTCTTCAAGTCCACTTCTCCCACGAAACAGATGCCGGTGCTGTCCTTCTTTTCGGCGGTTACGAGACCGCGCTTTTTGGCTTCCTCGCGCACCTGCGGCTTGGTGAGGTGGCCGACTGGAAACAACACCCGCGGCACCGCGGCGGGCGGGATGGCCCAGAGGAAATACGTCTGGTCCTTGTTGGCGTCCACACCTTGCAAGACGCGGCCGTTTTCAACGCGAGCATAGTGGCCCGTGGCGATGAAGTCGCAGCCGAGCTTGTCCGCCTCCTTCAGGAACAGGTCGAACTTCACGTGCTTGTTGCACAAGACGTCCGGGTTGGGCGTGCGGCCCGCATCATATTCAGCGAACAAGTCCTCAATGACGCGTTCCCGGTATTCCTTCTCAAAATCGAAGGTCAGGAACGGAATGCCGAGCTGGCCCGCCACGCGCATGGCGTCGCGGCGCTCCCCGCGCCAGTCGCATTCCTCAAAGCCGGCGTCCGCCTCGCAGGCGAGCGGCGACCAGTTTTTCATGAAGGCGCCGACCACCTCGTACCCCTGTTCCAACAACAAGGCCGCGGACACGGACGAATCCACGCCGCCGGACATGCCGAGCAGAACCTTTTTCTTAGGGATTTCCATAGGGAATGAGGCATTCTGCCAGAAATACGGAGGGTTGACAATGGACCCGTTTTCTGGTAGGTTCGCCCTCTGGTTCCCGCATGGAGCGGGCCAGGTACCAGAGGTGTCCTTTGGCCGAAGAAGCCACCCCCAAGCGCGTCCTGCTCGTGGACGACCAACTCGGCATCCGCCGGGGTTACAAACGGGTCATCGACGCCTGGGCAATGAAGCGCTCCCTGCGGGTCGAGGTGACGGCCTGCGAGGACGGGAGTGAAGCGCTCGCGACGTTCCGCGCGCTCGCGCCCGACCTCGTGATCTCCGACACCCACATGCCGAACATGGGGGGCCTGGGCCTCCTCCGCGAGATCCGCGCCACCGGTTCCCGCCTGCCGTTCGTCCTCATGAGCGGGGGCGAACTGTCCCAGGACGAGCAGGAAACGTGCAAGACGCTCGGCGCGGAGTACAGCCCGAAACCCATCGAGCTGAAGGTCATCGAAGGGTTCCTGGAGCGGTTCCTCCCCGCGGCCCCGAAGCACGTGGCCGTCGTCGCCGACGACGATCCCGACGCCTGCAGATCGCTTGCGGACCTGCTCACCAGCCTCGGCTTCGAGGTGCTGGAAGCCCGTGACGGGACCGAGACCCTGGCGTACTGCCGCTCCCGGGCCGTCTCCTTCGTCATCTCCGACTTCCAGATGGGCGACCTCGACGGCGTCCGCTGCCTCGTCAAGCTGCGGCAGGAGGACCGGCTCATGCCGTACCTGGTCCTCTCCGGCCGCAACGACGCGGACGTGATCGCGCTCATCGAGCAGAACGGCGGCGCCTACCGCCAGAAGCCGGTCAACAACAACGCGGTCCAGGCATGGCTGCGCTCGCACGCCTTCCTGCCCGACGCGTCCTGACGCCCCTCTCGCCCGCCGTTTCCCTTCCCCGGGACACGGCGGGCATTTTCTTTTCCCTTCCCTCCACGTTTGGGCTAGAATGGCCGCAGTTATCCCATTTCCCTATGCCCGAACAAGGCTACAATCCGTTCGCCAAACCCCTGGAGAAAAAACCGGCTCCGCTCCCTCCGCTCACGGAAAATGCCCGCCGCATCGCGGAATATATTGACGAAGAGCTGACGAAGCCGGATCCAGAAGAACAGACGGCCCGCCTCGCCAGTGCTGCCGCCCTGGAGAAAACCAAGCGCATTCCGGCCGTGGAAGCGGCGCGAAAGATGGAGGAAGAAGAAGTCGTAGAAGGCGAACTTGTGGAAGACGGCGCACCGGACCTGGAAGGATTCCAGGAGCACGGGACCGTCATGCAAGAACAACAGATGCGCGCGCAACGGGAAACGACCGATCCGCAGCGCGTCGGCCTGGAAGGCATCGATCCGCGCAATCCCGCTTCCCTCAAAGAGGGCGTCAAACGCGTCGTCGATTCGTTCCTGGGCACGGAAGAACACCAACGCGACTTAGAAGCGCAACTGGGCCTGGGAACCGGCAAGCTCGCGTTGGAACGCCGCCGGTTGGAAACGCTCCTTAAGGACAAGGTCGCGGGCGCCGCGTTCGCCTTGCGAGGTAAGATCAAACCCGCGTTCCAAATCATCGACGAGTTGCGCCAGGACATCGCGAACATCGTCCGTAAACTCTAAAAAAGAACTCCCGGTTGAGAGGGAGTTCGCGGAGCCCGCCCGAAGTGGGGCGGGTTTTCAGTTGGGCTGGCAGGCGCGCGTATGCGCCACGATGATCGCGAGTTCGAACCAGTGGCGGACGAGTTCGCGGCGCGGCGCGGCGCGCACCAGCCCGTCGACGGTGAGGTTGAACCCCTGCCAGGCGCCGTGCAGGCGCTCGTGGAGGTGGACGAAGCTGAAGACCTTCCGGGACTTGCGGTCCACGGCGGACGCCAGCTCTTCTTCGGCCATGTCCTCGATCAGCTCGTTGGGCACGTGGCCCATGAGCTGGAAGAAGGCGGCGCGCTCGGCGCCGTCCGTCAGGGCCTCGAGCGCCCGGGTGGCGAAGACGTTGCACAGGCGGCGCAGGCGCGCCTCCTGGGTCACCAGGAACGGTTCGGCATCGTACAACTCGATCGGCGTTGCGGCGAGCGACATGGAGGACCTCTGGTGCGGGAAAGGACAATGACGGGCGGAAGCTACCCCGGAAACGGCTTCCTGTCAAGGATTAGCGTAGAAACACCAGGACAGCGGCAGCCAACGCCAGACGATAGACGGCAAACCACTTGTACGTGGTTTCCCCTTGGAAGAGCTTCAATAACCAGCGAATGGCGAACAGGCCGGCCCCGAAGGCCGTCAGGACCCCCACGGCCATAGCCGCCACAGATACGTCCGTCCCGTCCCTTACGATGTCGTACGCGCCCGAGGCGGACGCAAGTAGCAATACGGGGATCCCCAACAAGAACGAGAATCGGGCAGCGGCGGCGCGATCCAACCCGGCGAACAAACCGGCCGTAATCGTCACGCCGGAACGGGAGGTCCCGGGAATAAGGGCGATGGCCTGGGCACAGCCGAGGGCAAAGGCTCGTTTCCAGCCGACCTTGGCGATGTCTTTCTCCCCCGCGCCGGCCAGACGGTCCGCAACGAGCAGGAGGACACCCCAAGCCGCCAAACTTCCCGCTACGACCTGCGGAGTGCGGGCATACGACTCAAGCGCCTCCCGAAAGAAAAGGGCGGCAAGGATCGCCGGAACGGTCGCGAGGGCAATCATCCATCCCAGCCGGCCGAAGCGGTCCGTCTTCGGGCGTGTAAGTCCGCGGATCATCTTCCCCGCGTCTTCCCGCAAAGCGACGAGCGCCGCGGCCACCGTTCCCAAGTTCACCGCCGCGTCAAACGCGAGCGACGACGCGTCTTTCCATCCCAATAGGGCCGGGACCAAAATAAGATGGCCGGAGCTGGAAACAGGCAGAAATTCCGTCAGGCCCTGGACGGCACCGAGCACGGCGGCATGGAGGAGGGTCATATCGGCCGCCATTGTACCAAGCGAAACGAAAATCCGCCCATGAGGGCGGATTTCATTTAGTCGAACAGGGCGGTTTCGCCCGGTTTCAACGTTCCTGTCTTGGCCTTTTTGGATTCTTCTTCTTTCATGGCAGCCTTCATGAGTTCGTTCAGCGGGATCTCCGGCACGTCGCTTTCGTCGGGCCCGAGTTCGTCGTCGTCTTCTACGACGCGCTTAGCCGGACCGGCCTTTGCCGCCAATTCCGCGAGCGTCAGGGCTGGAGGCTTGGGGCCGCCGGGAGACGAGGGCTTTTGGACGGGCGGGAGCGAGCGCGGCGGCGGTAGGTCCTTTTGGGGCCGAGCGTCGCGCGGTTTTTGCGACACAGAGGCTTTGGGCACCGGGGCGGGAACCGTGGCCGGCTTGGCCGATGCAGGCACGTTTACCGTCGCGACCGTCGGCGCAGGAGCCACGGGCGGCCGCGGGGCCGTCTGTGTCACCACGCCTGGCGTCGCTGCCGGTTTGGGCGCGACGGGCGCAGACGGCTTTCCTCCTTTGCGTTCCGCGCGGACGATCTCGATACATTCCTCACAGTAGATGGGGCGCGAGGCGTCCAATTCCACCGGCAGAATGATCTGCTTGCCGCAGCGGGAACACTTGTACTCGAACTTGGGCTTCTTGGCGTCCTTAAAAGACTTTTTCTTCTCGGCGGCGGCGGCCATCAGCTTGGCCGTGCCGGCGGGGCCTTCTTCTATGCCGCTCCACTTGGTGATCTTGTCCTCAATGTCCTTGCGCGACAGCGAGTAGCGTTCACGCGTCACGCGGGTCACTTTGTCCCCGGAATCGGTGCGCTGGGCGATGGGCGGCAAGGTCACGGCGGAGAACGGCTGGCTGGACACGCCGTCGATAAGCAACTTCAGGTAGATGTTGTATTTCGGCAGGTTCACGATGTCGGCCACCATGAAGCGGGGCTCGAATTCCTTTTCCAGGAACACGGCGTCCGGGCTGCCGACGCGGAACGCGATCATGCTTCCGACGTTGCCGAAGACCGCCTCGCGCACTTCATCCGACAGCTGGGCGATGTACTGGTGCGCCATGACCAGGCATAGGCGGTATTTGCGCGCTTCGGACAAAATCGCGGCAAACGATTCCACGGCGAAGTTCTGGAACTCGTCCACGTACAGGTAGAAGTCCTTGCGGTCCTTTTCCAGCTGGTCCACGCGTTCCATGGCCGCCAGTTGGATTTTGGTGATCAGCATGCCGCCCAACAGGCGCGAGGAATCTTCCCCGATGCGGCCCTTGGACAGGTTCACGATGAAGATCTTCTCTTCATCCATGATCTGGCGGATGTTGATGGTCGATTTTACCTGCGCGACGATGTTGCGGATGACGGACGCCGACAGGAACTGGCCGATCTTGTTTTGGATGGCCGAGCTGGCTTCGGCGGCAAACTTGGGATCCCACGAGGCGAATTCGCCCAGCCAGAATTGCTTGACGATGGGGTCCTTTACGTTGCTGACCATCCGGTTGCGGTATTCTTCGTCCGACAGCATGCGGTTGATACCGAGCAGCGTGGACCCCGGGTTGTCCATCAACGCCAAAATGGTGTTGTTGAGGATGTACTCCATGCGGGCCGACCAGACGTTCTCCCAGATCTTCTTGAAAACGCCCATCATGCCCGACGCCACCAGGTGCTTGTGGCGTTCGTCGACGGCTTCCAAAATGTTGAACCCGATCGGGAAATCCAAGTCCGCCGGGTTGAAGTACACGACGTCGTTAATGCGCCAAGACGGAATGAAATCGATCAGGCGTTCCGCCGTGTCGCCGTGCGGGTCCACGTAGCAGCAGCCGTTGCCGGCGTAGATGTCCGACAGGAACATGTTCTCCAGCAGGACGGACTTGCCCATGCCGGTCTTCCCCACCAAGTACATATGGCGGCGGCGGTCGTCCCGCTTGATGCCGAATTTCACCAACTGATTCCGGTAGTTGGTGCGGGCAAAATACGTGATGGGCTCTGGCTGCTGGTCGTGTGGCATAGGCTACATGGGCAAATTGGGGGGCGGGGCGCCTTCACGGGAGCCGTCGTTGTCCTTGTCTTCCAAGCCTTCTCCCGTGACGAAGCCCGGGGGCGGTCCCGGCAGTTCTACGTCCGCGGGCGGCCCCATATCAGTTGCGTCCAGGCCGAGTTCGACTTCTTCCGGCTCTGCGGCAACTTCCGCGTGCGGCGCCGTAGCGCGCACAGGAGACGACGTATACGCGGCGGCGGCCATGCCCGGCAAAGACACGTCCGGAGCGGAGGCGACATAGGCTTTTTCTTCTTTTGGCTTCTTGTCGGCACGTGGGCCCGTGGGCAGCGGCTCGTCCAGACCGACCGGCAGGCCGATAGGCGGTTCCGCGCGGCGCGCCTCCGCCTTGCGGATCATCGGCGCCTTTACGCCGATCATCGGGAAATGCCACAACGTAGCGAGCTCCTCCGAGTTGAGCACCAGGCCGTTGGCGCCCGTGGACGGGTCACGGTTGACGTACGCCTTCATCAGGGTCTCCTGTTTCTTGGCGTATTCCCACACCTGCCAGAAGTAGTCGTCCTTGGGCATGCTCTGGCCGAAGAAGCCGAAGGAGTTGAGGTACGAGTTGGCGTACTGGTTGAACATCCCCTTGATCATGAGCACGCGGCCGCCCTTGTTGAAGGCTTCCTTGCGCGCCACGTAGAGCACGCGGACTTTTACCTTAAAGCCCGGCTTGGAGATTTTTTCCAGGACTTCCGCCGTTTGTTCCTTTTCCACGGACGTCAGCTTGAACGCGCGCCACTGGTCCGCTTCTTTGGCCTTAGGCGGCGCGCCCAAGAACAGGTCGCCGATGGTGATGCCGAGCGTCTTGGCCAACACCGCGTCCGGCACAGAGACCAGCGTGCGGAGACCGGCCGTGAACCCGCTTTCCGTCGGGGGCTTTTCAATGCCGTACACCTTGTTAATGAAGGTGCCGCCGGCTTTTTGCCAATCATTGTTACAGGGCTCCAACAGGTATTGCACCCAGAAGTTTTCCCCGGGACGCATCTTGGCCATCTGTTCCAGGATCTGGCCGAGCGGATCCTTAATTTCCTTCGTAATGGGGTCTTCAAAGTCCCGGATGGTGCGGATGGGGAAGATTTCCGGATTCTTCAACTTGAATTCGGACCCCCACATGTCATGGGTGTCATTCGGAAACTTGGTCGGAAAGTCCCGCGCGTAGTCCTCAACCTCCGCGATTTCGGCGTCCGGGTAGTGCGCGTAGATGGCCGCTTCCAACGCATCACGGAACTTGGGCTGGAGGCGCACCAAGAACTGCACGTAGCCGTCCGTGGAGACAATCTCAAACGAGAAGGTGGTCTGCACCTTGCCGATGATCCATTCTTCTTTGAACGTCGGACCCGAATAGGAACTGGCCAACATGGCGAACAGGTTCTCCATGGATTTTGGCGTCTGTTCCGTCATGGCCGGCACGTCGATGGCGAGCATTACGTACTTTTGCTTGGAGAGGAATTCCCCCTGCTTGTGGTTTTTCCACACCTGGAGCAGACCATGCACGATGGTCAGCGCAATGGGAATCCACCCGAACTGAACGAGGACAGTGTACAGGACTTGGTCAATCGGCTGGGTCCAGAAAGAGGGGTCGAGCGATGGCACCATATTGGCTCCGATTATAGCACGCGTCCGCGTCCGCATGAAAACGAAACGCCGCCCCCTGCGGGACGGCGTGCCGGATTACGCGTTCTTGGAACGCAGCTCCCATTCGACCAGGAGCGGCGAGGCGATGAAGATGGAGGAATACGTCCCCACCAGGATGCCGACGAACAGGGCCAACGCGAACGGACGCGTGGAGTCCCCGCCGAAGACAAGGATGGCGAGCAAAGCGAGCAACGTCGTGACGCTGGTGTTCACCGAGCGAACGAACGTCTGCTGGATGCTCTTTTCCACCACGTCGGCGAAGCTCTCCCCCGCCGTCTGATGCTGCAGGTTTTCACGCGTACGGTCGAACACGACCACCGTATCGCTGATGGAGTAGCCCAAGATGGTCAGGATGGCGGCCACGAAGGCCGTTCCCACTTCCCACCCGTAGAAGCGGCCCAACACGGCGAAGACGCCGAGCGGCACGATGACGTCGTGCGCGGCGGCCAGCACCGTCAGGGCGCCGTACTTCCACGCGGCCACCGGCTGGGACACCTTGCGGAACGCCCAGGCGATATAGAGGCCGATGAGGAGCAAGGTCACCGCGACGCCCGTGAAGGCGGAGTTCTTGAGCTCCTTCCCCACGACCGGGCCAATGGAGTCAAAGCGCAATTCCTGCACCTTGAAGGACTTGGACAACGCCGCCAGGGCTTCCTGGTGGCGCGTTTCATCCAGGGATTCCAGGCGGACGATCGCTTCGTCCGCGCCGGAGGACTGCACGGTCACGGCCTTGAATCCGGCGTCCGTCAGGTCCCGGGCGACGTCCAACGTGGCGGGCATGTCCCCTTCGAACTTCAGTTCCATGAGGCTGCCGCCCGTGAAGTCGATGCTCTGGTTCAATCCGAGCGTCGCGACCGCAAGCAGGCTGCCCACGATCATGGCACCGGACAGGGCGAACCACCAATAGCGCGTCTTGATGAAGCTGAAGGCCATATTAGGCGGATTTCTTGAACCCGTAGAGCCAGGGGCGCTGCAGGAAGGCCGGCTTGGAGACGACGCGCAGGTACGCGCGGGTCACCGTGATGGCCGTGAAGAGCGAGAGGATGATACCGATGGCGAGCGTGAGGGCGAAGCCGCGGACGAAGCTGGAGCTGAAGGTGTAGAGCACCATGGCCGAGATGAACGTGGTCATGTGGCCGTCGCGGATGGGCGGCCAGGCGCGCTTGAAGCCTTCTTCCAACGACGTGCGCAGGTCATGCCCGTGGCGGGATTCGTCCCGGACACGTTCGAAGATGAGCACGTTGGCGTCCACAGCGATACCGAGGGACAGGACCAAGCCGGCGACGCCGGCGAGCGTGATCGTCACCCCGAAGATCCGGTACGCCAGCACGTTCAGCGCCGCGTACAGGGCGAGCGCCACGACGGCGACCAGGCCCGGCAGGCGGTACACGACGATCATGAACAGCGCGACTAAGGCGAAGCCGATCAACGCGGCCTTGAGCGACGCGTCCAGGGACGCGAGGCCGAGCGTCGGACCGACGGTCTGTTGGGACAGCAGTGTGATCGGCACCGGCAGCGCGCCGGCGTTCAGACGCTGGGCGAGCAATTTGGCGCTCTCCAAAGTGAAGTCCTTGCTTGTAATGACGGCCTGTCCTCCGATGATGGCCGTTTCAACCACCGGCGTGGAAATGGCATTGCCGTCCAGGAAGATTCCGATCGGCTGGCCGACCAAGCGGCCGGTCAATTCGGCAAACAGCTTGCCGCCTTCCTCGTTGAACTGGATGGCGATGTGCGGGGCGCCCGACGTCTGGTCGAACTGCACGGTCGCGCGGGACAAGTGCTTGCCGGACAACGCCGTGTTCTTCCACGGGGACGCCGGGGCCGCGATGTCGGTGATGTCCGACAATGGCAGGACGATGTGCTCCACCTGGTACGTCTTTACCGGGCGGGAGGCGCGCTTGTAGATCAGGTGGAACCCGAAGTCCGTGCGCACGACGTCGGAAATCTGGCCCGGCTTCAGCGCGAGGGCGGCGATTTCAAACGGGGCGACCAAGGAACCGGGCTTGACCCACGGGTCCGTTTCCGACGGATCCAACTTGCCGCCGTTCGCGGCGGAACCGGCGTCCGTGGAGTTCTGCGTGGCAAGGTCGGCGAAGTTCGCCGCCGTCGCTTCCCCCTTCAACCGGTTGATGAGGAGCGAGGCGTCCAACTCCGGAATGGGGTTGGCGCAGCCCGTGGCGCCTTCAAAACAGACGAGAATGTGGGACAGCTGCATTTCCTGCCCGTTGCCCATGCCCGTGTACTTCACCACATTCAGGCCTTCCGGCGTCTCAATGACGCGCGGGACCACGCGGCCGGGCCAGGAGCCGGTGGCTGTGATGGCCTTGGCGATGGCGCCGTACGCTTCGGACGCGGCCGTCACGTTGCCGAGTTTGCCGAGCGTGTCGGCCTTGGTCAGGTCCACGGACAATTCCTGGACCAGCACGGCAAACGTCGCCGGCGCCTTTTGGGCGCGGGCCAACGCGTCCGCGGCAGCCTTGCGTTCCGCCTTGTTGGTGTCGGCGAGCTTCTGCTTTTCTTCCGCGGTCGGGTCGCGGCCGAGATCCTTGGAAGGTTCGCGGAACTCCAAGACCGGCGTCTCGCCGATCTGCTTAATGGCCTCCTTTACGTCCAGGACGCCGGCCAGTTCGACCACCAGGCGGTAGGTACCGCCCGTGGACGTGGTCTGCACCAGCGGTTCGGCGACGCCGAACGCGTTGACGCGCTTTTCAATGACGTCGCGGACGCCTTCCAAGGCGGTGTCGCGGTCCGCTTCCGGAATGTCCTTCATGTCCGCCTCATAAACGAGGTGGGTGCCGCCCTGCAGGTCCAACCCCAAGCGGAAGTTGGGTGCCGGGACCGTCGGGATGTGCCAACCCGTCTTGGCATTCACGGCGTTGGCCGCGGCGTCCCACGGCTGCGGGAACGACGACAGGCCCGTGGCCACGGTGGCCAACAGGAAAAAGGCGGCGGCCAGGCGCGTGCGCCACGGCTTTACGGCCCCAACGTGGCTGGGGCGGACGTAGGCTTTCTTGCGTTTCCAAGTCTGCATAAGCCGGAACGGAAGGAAAAGGGTCAAAAATGAACGCGGCTAGCGTAGCCGAACGGGGGCCCAAACGCAAGCAAGAAAAAACAACCTGCCCGGAGGGGCAGGTCAGTCGTCGTTCCTCGCGCGCAGCGCGACTACGTCGCGCCAGGGCCCGCGGCGGGCCCGGAGGACCGGGGTGGTACGGATCGGGGTACGGACGGGCGGAGAGGGCGCCGCGGGCTCCGGGCACGCCGCCGCCTGCGGCGGGACGGCGCGGAGCCGACGGGCCCTGCTTTGGGGGTTGGCCCACTCCTCGAGGTCCAGCTGGTCCCCGAGACGGTCTTTGTTCACGGCCAGGAATCTGGCGCGGGTCGTACAATGCACGTGATCGGGCAAGGCGAGCGCGGGGCGCTCCGTGCGGCGGCGGGGCATGTCGTCTCCTTTTGGGGACAGGAACGGGTCTGTAAAAACGGTACCCCGTTTTTCACGCCTCGTCAAGGATTATGCCCTCCGCGAATCCGCCGCGCTCCTCACGCTTTTTGTTCATGTGGAGGCACACAGCGATCGGGCTCAGGCCGCCGCGGAAGAAAAGTAGGTCCACCGCGCCGATGACCGCGCGCAGGTGCCTGGTCAGCGTCTCCGGACTCCCGAACTCCTCCGTGAACGGTTGGACGCTGTTCCACAGCAAGGTCACGTACTGTTCGGGATCGACCTTCATGCCCGCGGAATCGAGGGGGACGCGCCTCAAGAGATCTTCCTCGTCGAGACGCGCCAGCCGCACGATCAACGTGATGACCTCCATCACGTCGGCAATCTCCTCCTCCGCCTTGGACGGTTCGTCTAAGGCGGCAATGAGTTCGCCCATTTCCTCCTTCAGTTTGGCCAGGGCGTACCGGGGCAAATCCTCCGGCGGCGCCGCGTGGCAACGACACGATTGTCCTTTCTTTCGGATCAACGCCGGAATGTGGTCACGGACCAGTTTGTCATAGCGCCTCATGGGAACCTCACGGCAAAGGGCTGGCGGATTTATACGCCGATTTCGGCCTCACGTCCACGCCGCTCACCGTTCACCGAACCACCACGCGACCAAGGCAACCTGTGCCAACAAGATGACGGCAAAGACGAACAGAAATGGGACTTTGGACACCTTATGGCGGAAGACGAACATTCCCGCGAGTCCCCCGGCCGGCGAACCGAACAACGCCGTCAGGAATAACAACCGCTCCGGCACACGACTTCCGCCAGCCATCGCCGCTACTTTATCGGTGCCGTACAACAAAAACGTCGCCACGTTCAGAGCCACGGCCGCGCGCCACAGGTCCGGGAACGGCGGGAGAAATTTCCAAGCGGCGAAAAATACGGCCGCCACGAGGACGGCCCAGAAACACAGGAACGGGACGAAGGGGGAACGGCGCATGTTATGCAGCGCGGCGATACCGGCGCATGTCCGCCGGCGTCTTCTCAATCAGGCGGCGATAAACGATATCAACGGCGGCTTCTGGATCACGCACCACGAGCGCGCGCAGCTTTTTGGAATTCATGGTGATTTCATCGAAACTCGCCGCGTATTTTTCAATCCACTTCATCGGGTCCATCCGGAATTCTTCAATCAATTCCATTTGCAGCTTATTGCGCTGAGGAACGGGCAACCGTTCGCGGAGGGGTGCTTGCGCGGGGGTTTCCATAACAATGGATGAGATTTCCGACATGGTAGCACGATTGACAATCCGGCCGGAACCGGATAGAAAACGCCCACGGCCAACGGCCGAATAAGGAGGTGCGCCATGGGGCGCCCATTCGTGATCGTCACCGGCCATTCCGGCGCCGGCAAAACCCGGCTCATCCGGGAGGCCCGGCAGATGCATCCCGGGGAAATCGTCGAGCTCTGCTCCGGCACCACCCGGAGCCCGCGCGACCCGGAGAGCGACCAGTGCTACCTGTTCATGACCCGGGAACAGTTCAGGACGTACGTCGACGGAGGCGGGTTCGCCGAACACGACGACTACAACCCGAAGGATCCGCACCTGTACGGCACGCCCCACGCGGAATTCACCCGCGTCGGCCCGGGCCAGGTGGGCGTGAAGAGTCTGACCGAGCCGGGACTGAAGCAGCTGCTGGACGGCGGACGTTACCGCATCCGCCACGTCCGCATCCAGGCGCTGAACCACGCCATCCGCAGTCCGGACCGCGTGGCCGCCGACGAAGCACGGGCGAAGCTCGTGCCCAAACCGGACTACACGATCGTCAACGACCACGCGGACCCGCACGGATTCGCCAAGGCCCTCGCCGCCTTCGTCTCCCTGCTCCGCCACTTCGCCGCCGAACCCGACTAGGGCCGGCGGTGTTTTTTGCGCAAAAAAAAAAACGGCCGACGGATTAGGTCGGGCCGAAGAGGCGGTGTGCGAGACGGCGGATGACTTCGTCTTGGTCCTGAATAAGATTCATTGCGAGGGCTTCTGGCACAGTAGCCCACCGGAAGGCCTGGTGCTCATCCGGCGCCAGCACGATTGCGGGACGCGACCGGAAACGACAGGCCCGCACGATGTAGACAAAGTCCTCCCGCGGCGGATACCGGACGTAGAACCGGCCTTGGTACTCCAGCCGATTCTCCTCCGGTTCCACACCCGTTTCCTCGCGCACTTCGCGACGGGTCGCCGTTACTGCATCCTCGGCTCCGACCAGCTTGCCGCCGGGCAGACACCAGGTACCGCCCTGCGGTTTGTGCGGCTGGCGGTGGAGCAACAGCATCGTGCCTTCGAACAGAAAGAAACACCCAACGACCACCGTTGGATTCCGGTGGAAATCCTCCGGCAAAACATCAAAGATCATGCGGCCTCCTGGGCGGCACGATACGTGGCGATCAGCGCCCTGGCAAGGGGCAGGACGTTCAGCGCGCCGTATTCTTTTTCGACGTCATCCGCCAACCGTTCGGTAAACGCGGTCCATTCCGCGTACCGGCGCGGCGACAAACAACCGTCGTACATGCTGGCCGTCTTGTCGTAGAGCTTGAGCAGTTTGATGAGAGGCGGCTTTTGCAAGACCGCCGTCTTTTCTTCGTCAAACCCGCCGTGATAGGTCATGCCTTCCACCAACGCGCGTTCTTCCGCCGTCACGTCTTCCGGCAACGGCAGCTCCGTGTCCTCGATAATGTCATGCAGCACCAAGGCCGTGGCACCCGGCTCACGGATGGCGGCGGGCAATTGCGCTTCCATCAGCAACATCATGGCGCACCACAACGTGTGGCCGTAATACGGCACCTTCTCCCCGCTTTTAAAGAGACGGTAAGGCTTTGCCCCCGGCTTGGCGTGTTCCGTATGCGCGCGGGCGGCAAAGGCGGCGTGGCGGTTGAAGCGCTCGTAATCCATAGGAGACCACTCTAACACGAACGTCCCGTCCGAACGCGTCCGCATTGACATTCCCCCCAAAAAAGACGAACGTATTGGATGTCTCCCGAGTATCGAATAAGGATCGCCGCCCGCACGTTTCCAGGAGGAACCGCATGACTGCCGTCAACGCCGCCTTGTCCCCATTCGAGGCCCTCAAGCTCGCCGCCATCACTCCAGAAATTCCCGACACGTATGTGCGTTCGTTGGCGCTGGACCTCACGATCGAGTCCGAGGATCAGATCCACGAACTGATGGGATTTCTGAGCAAGCACCGCCCAGCCCTCATGGGCGAACTCGCCCGCCGCCTCGCCGCCGCTTCTCCCTAAGAAGCCGGCGGCGTTTTTTGTCTTTTCCCATCCGAGGCCCGCACGTATTCGTTCATAGGCCGCCTTGACGCCCCCGAAACGCTATGCGAGTATCCCGTGTCCGCGTCGGCGCCTCCCGCCGCCGGAGCCTGCGCCACGCGCAGTCGGAGAAACCATGTCCCACCAAGACCAACCCATCCCCTGCGTGCGCAACTTCCTGATACCCGCGGAACTGGCCGTCCGACGAGCCGCCCGCAATGCGCGCAGTGACGGAAGCAACGGCGCTGTCGTCTGTGTACGGCGATGGTTCCTGGACCGCGATCCGCTGATGATCCTGCTCTTGCCAATCCCAATGGGGCTGGTGCCAGCACACCGTTGGGAAGAGTACGCCTTCTCCGCCCAGAAGAAATGCGACCTTCTCCGTGAACGCCCGGAGCTCGCAACCACCTGGGATGCCCGCGACGCGTCCTTGGGGATCTGCGGCGGTGGTGTCAGGACGCCGCACTTCCACATCGCCACGTCTGGCTCCTGGTCTGATTCCTGGGACGAAGCCGTCTCACTTGCCATCGCTTCCGCAATCGGCGAAATTACCCTCGATGAGGCGATCGCCATCGCGGAAAAGCACTACGGGGCCGAACCCCTCCTGCGCCTCTTCCAAGCAAATACCTGCAGCGACTGACCTTCTCCGCCCCGGTAACTCCGGCGGCGTTTTTTCATGACAAATCGCCCGCCGGTTTCCCGGACGGGCGAGTTGATTAGGCATTCACGCCATGGCATTTTTTATACTTCTTGCCCGAACCGCAAGGGCACGGGTCGTTGCGATCCGCCTTGGAGAAGTCGACGGGGCCGGCGGCCTTGGGGGCCGGGGCGGTTTCGTCCTTCTTTTCCGCGGCGGCCATCGGCGACTGGAGCGCGGCGGCCTGTTGGGCGCGCGCGTTCGCGTTATGGTGCGCCGTGACGAAGAAGCCGTAGACGACTTCCTGGTTGATGCCGGCAAGCAGGCGCTGGAACATGGCGTACGATTCCTTTTTGTACTCCACGAGCGGGTCACGCTGGCCGTAGCCTTGGAGCCCGATGCCGACGCGCAGGGCGCCGATGGCGGCCAAGTGGTCGATCCACAGGACGTCGGTCGCGCGCAGCAGGACGGCGCGTTCGACCAGACGCAGCTGGCCCCGGTCCGGATAGCGCTGTTCCAATTCCGCGTAGGCGGCGCGCACGCATTCCATCATCTTTTCAATGAGGGCGGTGCGGGCCTGGGCAAGGCCGGGTTTTTGCTTGGCCGCGGCGGCCGCCTGGGCCAACGTCTGAAGCGCGGCGCGGCGTTCCGGGTTGATCGGAATGATCGTGCCGAACACCTGGAGGATTTCCGTGCCATCCCGGTCCGGCGTACCGGCGACGGGCGCCGCGGGCATTTCTCCCGTATGGAACGACACGGCCTGTTCCACTTCTTCCTCGATCAGTTCGAGGATCATGTCCTTCAGGTCCGTTTCACCCGTGGCTTCCAGCACTTCCGCGCGGCGGGCGTAGACCAAGCCGCGGTGCTTGTTCAGCACGTCGTCGTATTCCAACAGGTGCTTGCGGATGTCGAAGTTGTTCCCTTCCACGCGGTGCTGGGCCTGTTCCAAAGAACGGGACACCATCTTGCTTTCAATCGGCACGTCTTCCGGGATGCCGAGGCGGTCCAACATGGCCTTGGCACGGTCGCCGCCGAAGACGCGCATCAGATCATCATCCATGGAGACGAAGAACTGGGTGGAACCCGGGTCTCCCTGGCGGCCGGCGCGGCCGCGCAGCTGGTTATCAATGCGACGGCTTTCATGGCGCTCCGTGCCGAGCACGTGCAGGCCGCCGAGCGCGCGCACTTCGTCCTGTTCCTGTTTGGTACTGGGGTTGCCGCCGAGCATGATGTCGACGCCACGGCCCGCCATGTTGGTCGCGAGCGTGACGGCGCCCTTGCGGCCGGCCTGGGCGATCACGGCGCCTTCGCTTTCATGGTTCTTGGCGTTCAACATGCCGAACGGGATGCCGGCCAGGCGCAGGGCGTTGGCCAACTGCTCGTTCTTTTCAATGGAGACCGTGCCGATCAGGACCGGCTGGCCTTTTTCATGGCGTTCTTTTACGTCCGCGATAACCGCCGCGATCTTGCCCTTTTCCGTCTTATAGACACGGTCGGGCAAGTCCACGCGCTTCGGGTCGATGTTGGTCGGAATGGTAGTGACCTCCAGCTTGTAGATCTTGGAGAATTCCTCCGCTTCCGTGGCGGCGGTGCCGGTCATGCCGGACAACTTGCCGTACATGCGGAAGAAGTTTTGGAAGGTGACGGTGGCCAAGGTCTGGCTCTCCCGCTGGATTTCCACGCCTTCTTTTGCCTCCAGCGCCTGGTGCAGGCCTTCCGAGAACCGGCGGCCGGGCATGAGGCGGCCGGTGAATTCGTCGACAATGACGACTTCCGTGCCGCGGACGACGTACTGGACATCCTTTTTGTAGAGCGCATGGGCCTTCAACGCGGTTTCGGCGTAGAACTGTACGTTGGAGCCGGCCGCGTAGAGGTTTTCCACTCCCAAGGCTTTCTCCACCGCGGCGATACCGGCGGCGGTGAACGTGGCGGCGCGCATTTTTTCATCCACGTTGTAGTGTTCGTTCTCACGCAGGGCGGGCATGACGCCAGCCATGCGACGATACAGGTCGTCCGAACGGTCCGCCGGGGCGGAAATGATGAGCGGCGTGCGGGCCTCGTCGATCAAAATGGAGTCGACTTCGTCCACGATGGCGTAGGCCAAGCCGCGCATGACGCGCTGCTCCGCACTGCCGGCCATGTTGTCGCGGAGATAGTCGAAGCCGAATTCATTGTTGGTACCGTAGGTGATGTCGGCGGCGTAGGCGGCCTGGCGGCCAACCGGGCGCATGAATTCCGTCTGGACCTTGAACACGCTGGTCGTATCCGTAGTCGGTTCGCCTTCTCCTGCGGCCGGAAGCGGTTCCACCTTGAACGCCGGGTCATACACGAAGCCGCCGTCATGCGTGATGATGCCGGTGGAAAGTCCGAGCGCGTGGAAGACGCGGCCCATCCAGACGCCGTCGCGGCGGGCCAAGTAGTCGTTAACCGTGACGAGGTGGGCCCCCTTGCCGGCCAACGCGTTCACGTACAGCGGCGCGACCGCGGTAAGGGTCTTGCCTTCACCCGTACGCATTTCCGAGATGCCGCCGCGGTGGAGCACCATGCCGCCCATCACCTGCACGTCATACGGACGCTGGCCCAAAACGCGACGGGCCGCTTCTCGGGCCACGGCAAAGGCTTCCGGCGCCAACGCGTCCAGGGATTCGCCCTTGGAAAGGCGGTCGCGGAATTCGGCCGTTTTGCCACGCAACGCGTCGTCCGACAGGGCGCGGATACCCGTCTCAAACGAAGTGACCCTGGCGGCCTGGGCACGCAAGGAATCCACGGCCTTTTTGTTGGGGTCCCCGAAGAGGAACTGGAAGAGTTTCACCATAAATAGCTGCTGAAGTATGCGTCGAAAACGGGGAAAAAACAAGGGGGAGCGGAGGATGGGCTATTTCTTGACAACGCAGCGAAAAACCTGTACGAATAGAGCGGACCTACGTTTCGCGTATCCTGTACGTGCGAGACGCCCGCCCACCGAGGAGTTTCCCCAATGAAGTCCACCACAGACGGTTCCACCAGCGCTTCCCGTTCCGCCGGCGTCGTCATCCGACGCGCCCGCCCTGGCCATACGCCCGCCCCGCAGACGCTCGACGCGACCACTGCCCTGCGAAGGGAATTCAACGCCCTACGGCGCCAGCTCCCCAGGGCCGACCCCCTGACGCACGCGCGCCTCAAGGCGCGCCTCAGCGAGATCGTCCGCCTCCAAAAAGCCCTGGAGGCCCACGCCCACTTCTTCGCCCAGGACCGCAAGCGCCTCCCGGACGATACGGTCCACTAGGGGCCGAGACGAAAAAAACCCGCCGCCGACGTCCCAAGACGGGGACATCGGCAGGCGGGTATTTTTTATTCTTTGTCCGCGCGCGGGCCGCGGTGGCGGTCCTGCATGCCTTCTTTGCGCGCGACCAGCTGGCGCTGCAAGTTGGCGACCGACATGTCGATGGCCTCATACAAGTCTTCCTGCTCCTCTTCTGACCGGAGGGTCGCGCCCGGCACGGCCAGGTTCACCTCACACCGCATGAAGGGACCGTTCTTGTGGTGGTGGGTGGACTTCCCCACCTCCACGCGCGCTTCCACCGCCGGCCCGGAAGCCATTTTATCCAGCGCCGCGAGCTTTTGTTCCACGTACGCTTTAATGGCGTCCGTCAGGTCCATGTTCTGCCCTTTGAGAGAAACGATGTTCATACGAAATCGGTGGTTAACTACCGAATCCAAGATACTGGATTTCCTCCTGAAGTTGAATACCGAACCGATCGCGGACGCGGGTTTTGGCAAGGGCCACCAGTTGGACCACCTGGTCCGCCGTGGCATGTCCCTTGTTCACGATGAAATTACCGTGGGCCGTACTAATCTCCGCGTCACCGATGGTTTGGCCTTTCAACGCCGCCTCATCGACCAACCGGCCGGCGGATTGGCCGGGGGGATTCTTAAACACGCAGCCGGCGGAACCGGCATTCGTCGGTTGGGACGCTTTCCGCTTGGCCAATTGTTCCTCCATCTTCGCCTTCAAAACCGTCGGAATGCCGGGAGACAGCGCGAACGTCGCGGAGAGGATGACGTCGTCCGTACGTTTGAACGCCGAGTCCCGGTACCCGAAGGCGCAATCCGCGGCAGAGACGTCCGTTATCTGTCCGCCCCTCAAGATACGCGCTGAGACAAGGTTGTCTTTCACTTCCCCGCCGAAGCAGCCCGCGTTACCGCGCACCGCGCCACCGACGGTGCCAGGAAGCGAGATCATCCACTCCAATCCTGCCAGGCCGGCCTCCGCCGTAGCGCGCGCCAGGCCCGCTGACATGGCGCCGGCGTCCGCGCGGACGAGACTCCCCCCTGCCCCCTCTTGCGAAGAGGGGGTGATCGAAAAACTGCGCAAGGCGATTTTCACGACCAGGCCGTCAAACCCTTGATCACTTGGCAACGTATTGGACCCGCCGCCCAAAATAAACGTCGGCACGCCGGCGTCTTTTGCGATACGCAACGCTTCCACGATCTCCCCTTCGGTCTTTGCCTCCACAACCCAACGCGCGGGGCCACCGATGCGGAAGTTCACGTACTTGGCGAGCGGTTCGTTTTCTTTGAGCCGTGGACCGAAGACAGCGCGCAACGCAACGGTGATGTCGGTCATACGAGGGCCCGTGCCAATTCGTCCACGCTGCCGGCGCCTTGGATGATCAGCACGTCGCCCGGACGGACGGTGACGGATAGCATGGCGCGCGCGTCTTTCAAGTCTGTGGCGTAGCGGACGTCCATGGACGGGCGCTTGGCCTTCACGGCGTCGGCCAGCATCTTGCCGGAGACGAGTTTTTCTTCTTCCTCCGTGCGGCCTTCCACCTTGTAGATTTCCGGCAAGACGGCCGCGTCCGCTTCTCCAATGGCGTCCACGAACCCGTCGAACAGCTCCTTGGTACGGGAATGCTGGTGCGGCTGGAAACACAACACGACGCGGCGGCCGGGAAAGAATTCCCGCGCGGCGGCGATCGTGCCGCGGATGGCCGTCGGGTGGTGGCCGTAGTCCGAAATGACGTCGGCGCCATTCCACGTGCCGACGCGTTCAAAGCGGCGCCAGATGCCCGGGAAGCGTTCCAATACTTTTTGGCAGACGTCGAAGGGAACGCCAAGTTCCATGGCCGCGACCGTGGCCGCCATGGCGTTGGCCACGTTAAAGGCGCCCGGCACGCGGAGCGTAAGATTGCCGAGCACGCCGGCGGGCTGTGTCTGATGCACGGTGACGGCCTGGGTACCGGCGGCGGTACGGCGGTCGGACGCGATGAAATCCGCGTCCTTGGTGCCGTAACGGACAACGCGCGACGCCGTCAGTTTGCGGGACTCCGGGTCGTCCGCGTTCATCACGACGATGCCGCGGCCTTTCATCTTGTTCAAGAACTCCTGGAACGTGTCCCGGATATGATTGATGTCGCGGAAATAATCCAGGTGGTCTTCTTCAATATTGGTCAGCACGATCATCTCCGGATGGATATTCAGCATGTGGGCGCGGTATTCGCACGCTTCCACGACGAAGAACCGGCCTTTTCCGAGGCGCAAATTCCCGTCCGAAAACCCCGGGACCAAAGACCCGACGATGACGAGCGGATCCATCCCCGCCGCCTCCAGCATGAGGCCAAGCATGGCCGTGGTGGTGCTTTTGCCGTTGGTCCCGGAAACCGCGATAGTCGTGTGGCCCTTGGACAATTCGCCCAAGAACTGCGGATACGACAGCTGGCGGACGCCCAGACGGGCCGCTTCCGCGCGTTCCGGGTCCGTGTCCGGCACGGCGGCGGAATACACGGCCAAATCCGCCCCGGCGAGCGCCGAGACGTCGTGCCCTTCCGCGAACCGCATGCCGCGGCGCTGCAGGTCGCGCGTCAACTCCGAGGCGTGGGTGTCGGAACCGGACACGGCAACGCCTTTTGCCAACAACAGCTTGGCGACGGCAGCCGTGCCGATTCCACCCGCGCCGATCACGTGTACATGGCGAAATCCATCTAACATAGCCCCGTAAGCATAGCCCCGTCGAAGGAAAAAGAAAAACGCCGCCCGGTCCCGGGATGGGAGCGGACGGCGAGAGGACGGGCTAGCGAAGGGCGTAGACGGGGACGACGCGATCGGCCTGACTCATCGTGGCGGCGAGGAAGAACGCCATGAGCGTACCGGCGCCGACGCGGGCTTTCTCGGCGGGCCTCGGCAGACGCTGGGCGCCCATCGGGGTCACGTACAGCGACCAGTCGAGGAAGCGCAGGGCTTCCGCGCCGTCGCGGGGCTTGGGAGGCTTCTGCTCGCCCCGGAAGGTGCGGATGGAGGAGAAGCTGATGAGCTCCTGGTCCGCGAAGAGGCGGGTGAGACCGTGCAGGGCCGCGTTCTGCGCCATGACGCGCGTCATCTTGAGGGACACGGGCACGTCGCTCCGGGCCATGCTCGTCGCGTGGAACTCCCGGTTGATCAGGATGTTCCGGATGGTGATCCCGGCCAGGATGCCGTACGCGCCGAGCCAGAGGTCCTCCGGCACGTCGGCGGCGACGAGAACCCGGACCGCCAGGACCGAGCCGTTGGGCCGCATGTTGCGGCGGAGAACGACGCGCACGAGGTAGTCGTCCAGGCGGTCGTCGTCGGCGGAGACCTCCATGAAGGAGATCGGCAACTCGGTGGCGCGGGCTCCCTCCAGGATCGCCAAGGCCTCGTCGGCCAGGGCGTCGTTGGAAGCCGCGGCAAATGCGCGCGTCGCGCGCATCAGGTGGCGGACACCTGGGTTCAAGCAAATGACGTCCGTGTGCATGCGAACCTCTTCTTTCTGCGGATGGTGCGGGGTTTGGTTCTGCGGATCCGCTTCGCACCAAAGCGGAAGCCAAACCTAGCCCAAAAAACGCATTTCGTCAACCAGCCGTCCAGACGATAGGACAGGCGGGCCGGTCCTTGCGAATCCGGAACGGGGTCCGTACAATCGCTCCATCCTTATTCGCCTAACGTCTTCCCGCCTGTGCCCATCCTCTCCTCCTTCGACCCGGAATTGGCCGCTTCCCTGCAAAAAGAATTGGCGCGCCAGCAAGAAGGCCTGGAACTGATCCCTTCGGAAAACTTCGTCTCGGAAGCCGTCTTGGCGGCACTCGGCAGCGTGGCGACGAACAAGTACGCGGAAGGCACGCCAGGCAAGCGCTATTACGGCGGCTGCCAGTTCATCGACGAGATGGAGTCCCTGGCCGTCGCGCGCGCCAAGGCGCTGTTTGGGGCGGAACACGTGAACGTCCAGCCCTTGAGCGGCGCCCCGGCCAACCTGGCCGCGTATAGCGCCTTGCTGAAGCCGGGCGACACGGTGCTTGGCATGGACCTTTCCCACGGCGGCCACCTGACCCACGGGCATCCGGCCACCTTCCCCGCCGCCATCTACCGCTTCGTCGGCTACAAGACCACGGCGGACGGCGCCATCGATTACGCCAACATGCAGAACCTGGCGATGGCCCACAAGCCGAAGCTGATTTTGGTCGGCTACTCCGCCTATACGCGCGACATCGACTACGCCAAGGTCAAGGAAATTGCGGACCAGGTCGGCGCGTACACCATGGCGGACATTTCGCACATTGCCGGGCTCATTGCCGGCGGCGAAATGAAAAACCCCGTCCCCTTGTTCGACGTCGTCACCACCACCACGCACAAGACGCTCCGCGGCCCGCGCGGCGGCATGATTTTGTGCAAGGCCGTCCATGCCAAAGCAATTGATAAGGCGATCTTCCCCGGTCTCCAGGGCGGCCCGCATGAAAACGCCATCGCGGCGAAAGCCGTGGCGTTTAAGGAAGCACTGGATCCGGCGTTCAAAACCTACGCCAAGCAAATCCGGTCGAACGCGAAGGCCCTGGAAACAGCCCTGCGCGCCCGCGGCTTCACGCTGGTCTTCGGCGGCACGGAAAACCACTTGCTCCTAGTCGACCTGGGCAACAAGAACGTGAGTGGTAAGGAAGCGCAGAACGCCTTGGACGAAGCAGGCATCACGGTGAACAAGAATGCCATTCCGGACGATCCGCGCGGGCCCATGGACCCTTCCGGCATCCGCTTGGGCACGCCGGCCGTCACTACCCGCGGCATGAAGGAAGCGGAAATGGCGCTGATCGCCGGCTGGATTGAAGAAGCGTTGAAGGCAAAGGCGGATCCGTCCAAGCTCGCTTCGATCAAGGCCGAAGTGAAAGCACTGACGGCAAAGTTCCCACTCTATCCGTCCGTCTCCTACTAGCCGCGTTTTACCCGCCTCCCCGGCGGGTTTTGCGTACAAAAAACCCGCCTGCCCCGTTCCATGGGAACGAAGGTGGCGGGTGAGATTACGGCACGACGTGGCTCAGCATCAGGTAGCATCGCTCGGGCGAGAACCCGATGTGGCCGCCGTCCCACGCGTTCGCGAGGGAGAACCGGACCAAGGCGTCGGCGAACTGGGTACCGACGGGACGGGCCAGGACGGCCGCGTCCTTCACAGCAACCCGGAACGACTCGCCGGCCTTGGTCAGCACCTCCGCGTCGGTCGTGGAAACCAGCATGACGTTGCTGCATTCCACGTACCCGACGGACTGGGCCAGAACGTGGCCGTCTTCCACGTACTGCTTCCCCCCGCGGGAACCCGTGATGGGCGGAAAGAGCGCGCGGAGCGACGGCGCCTGGAACAGCCCGGCCAGCTGGCGGAACTGCAGCGCCGTCAGCCTGGTCGAGTACACCTTGGATCCGGCGGCCTGGAAGAGGTGGTCTTCCGGGTGCGTCGCGCGGGGCGGAGTTGCCGGCACTGTCCAATCGATGTCGACCTGGGCACCAGGCTGCCAGTAGGCGCGCATCGTCGCGGCATCGTAGCCGAACGAGGTGAGGGCGAGGGGCATGTTCGGCGGCAGGCGCGGGCGCAGCTGCCGCCAGGCCCCGGTGGCCGGGTCCTGGACCGCGATGTTGGTGCAGAACCCCGACCCGTTCATGGCGGTGTGCGAGAGAACCGTTCCACGCAGCACGGTCACGGCGCACCTCCCGGCGGGAAGCGCTTCCGCCACCGCTCCACGTCACGGAGCGCGGACGACGTCGCGTTCGCCCGGAGCCCGGCAAGCGGCAGGTGCCGGACGCGGTAGCGACGCGGGCTCTTGAACTTCGGGTCCTCAACGCCCTCCCGGCGCAGATGCGACGGCATGAGCTGCGCGGTCTGCACGCCCTGCACGAACCGGCCGATAAGGCCGACCAACACCGAGCGGTGGCAGTCGTCCGGCTGGCCGCAGGAGCACAGGAAGGCGACGGACTTCGGCCCCTGTTCGTAGAGCAGGCGGTACGTCGGCCCGTCCAGACGGAGGAACTTCTGGTCCATCAGTCGCCGCGCGTAGCCTTCCAGGAACCGCGTCCACGCTTCCGGATCGCGATCCTCCGCCTGCTTCACGTCGCTGAACGCCTTTGCCAGGCCATCCCGCTGTTCTTGGGTGGGGGCGAGTTCTTCCACGGCGACATACCTGACGCCGTGAACGGCGCAGAGATACGGCAGGTCGCCGCCATCTGCGAACCCGGCGTACTGGTACGAACGCGTCCGGCGGGTGTCCACCAAGAGACCGACACCCTTCAGGAGACCAAAGAACGTCTCCGCGGAAACACCGCAGCTGATCCCGTACACATGCGTGACGGTCGGCGGCGGATCGAGCGTCTTCGGCCCGGACGCGGGGCCTGCCGCCGGAGGATCCGGCAGCAGCGATGGTTGATTGGGCAAGGAACGCTCCTCCCTTCCGAGGGGTTGGATTCGGAAGAGAGGAAACCTACGCCAAAATCGGCCTCTTGTCAACGCAAAAGACGCCCGAAGGGGCGTCTTTTACACAGCAAGCCGGTTGAACAGCAGGTGGAGCCCCAACGCCGCGGCAAAGCCGAAGGGGAGGAATTTCTTCCCCCAGAGGCCGGATACGGTGAGGAGCGCGGCCGTCAGCAGGTGCATTGGCAGGGTCCAGGCGAACCGTTCCCAGAACGTGGAAACGGTCCCCGCCTGGAACACCTGGTTCAGATACAGCGCGTTTTCCGACAGGCCGAACAAGAAGCCGAACGCGGTCCCCGTCGCCAATTGGCGCGTCCGACCCGGCACGGCCAGCACCAGGAACAGGACGACGGCGGCCTTGGCCAGTTCTTCGACCCATTCCGAGGAGCCCGTGAAGGCAATAACCGGGATGAGGAGAACGGGCAGGACCAAACCTGCCACGCACGCGAGGATCGCTGGGGTCACGCCTTTCGGCGGCCCGCCCAAGTCTTCTACCGTCACATGGGCGGGGGTTCGGCGTCCGGCGGAGGCGGCAGGTCAATCGGCTCCGGTTCTTCCTTTTTGCGTCGGATCCTCGGCTTTTTAGGCGCGGGCGGCAGAGCTTTCCGCTTGGACTTGCCCAAGTAGTCCGCCAGGTCGTCCTTGCTCATGCCAAGCGCGGCGGCCGTCAGCAGGGTCTGGTGGCGCCACATCGCGAAGATGACGGCGGCCAACATTCCAAAGCCGAACACGATGGCGACGATAATGCCCCAGGTGGCAAACGTCTGAATGCCGCCGACTTGGCCGACGACGCTGCGGGACGCCCCCGCCTGCACGACCAAGTCTTTCATCTTTGAAACTTCCTCATGCACGCGCGCGACGCGGTCGACGTTTTCCCGGTACGCGACGATGTGGTCCTGCGGCGACGTGTAGCTGCTTTCCTGTTTGCGGAGCACCGCGTCGATCGTCGAATCGACGTCGTTCTTCAACAGGATTCCTTGGGCCTCATACTGCGTGCCGGACAGGACCGGCAGCATGCTGGCGACTTGCGCCTTGATTTGGCCCAGTTCGTCCTTGTCGAACACCCACACGTCCTTCAGTTCGACGTCGCGCGTCACCGTTTCGCTCGGGCCCAGCACGACGTCGCCCGAGACGAAGTACAGTTTTGCGTCGGTGTCGTAGTCCACTTTCAACCCCTGCGAGTCCATGACGTATTCCGGTTTGGCTTCTTCCGGCAGGAACGCCTTGAACTTGAGGGTTTGCGACACGCCGGTCGGGTTGGTGATCAGGAAGCTGATGACCACCGAGTTGAACTTCATGTAGCTGTGGACGATCGGCTCCGAGGCCTTGCGTTCCACGATCTGGCGCGTGGCCGTGGACACGGCGCGCAGGTCCGAAACCTTGTTCTGGATGTCCTTTAGGCTGCTGGTCTGACCCGCGTTGACGACGAGCAGTTGCTTCACGTCCGGCGAGATCATGGACAACGACTCCAGGATCATTTCCAGCTTGAGGGAGCTGGCCGACAGCTCACGCATGAGCATGGCGTGGTCGCCCGTCGGGTCTTCTCCCGTCGCCGTCGGTTCCGGTACGGGCGGGGTGTAGACCCAGCTGGAGCCGCCACCTCCGGACGTCGGCGGAGGTTCCGGCGGCACGCCGTCCGCCACGGCCGTGAACGACCGGCTGGCCGCGGACGCTTCCGTTCCAAAGTAGGCGACAAGCTTGAAGTAATAGTTGCCCGGCGTCGGCACGGTCGCCGAGAGCGTCGTGTTGAAGTTCTCCCCGACGGCGATCAGTTTCGCCGCGGACCCGTGGTAGACGTCGTCCCCTCCCCCGCAGGCGTTGTTTACGGAAGAAACAACGCACCATTCGTACGGGTATTCGAACGGGGCCGTTCCTTCGTTTGTGATGGTAATGTCGGCCGCGATGGACGGAACCGTCAGGTCCGAGATGCTGTTAATGAGCACCTGGGCCGGCGCGCCCGTCACGTAGAAGTAGTCCTTGCGCGTGACGTCTGACGACCCGCCGACGTCCACGGTGACCTTGGATTCCCACAGGCCGGACACGGCGTCCGAGGCCAGGGTCAGGTCAAACGTGTACACGCCCGTAGAGGCCAGGGTCATGGGCGTTGCCGCTTGAACCGTGGCACCCGTGGCGTCGTAAATGGTTATTTGCGGAGCGGCGTCCGGCGCCACCGGATCGGATTCATAGTCCTGCACCGTCAACGTCGCGTGATAGTCCCCGGAAGCGGCGACGGTCGAGACGTCCGACAGGACGACCTCCCTGTTCAATACTTGGGACGCGCGGAGGTTGTCTACCACCGCCTGCGTCGCGGACAGGTCCGTGTCCACGCCGTTCAGCGTGGACGTGATGGTATCGATCTTCGTTTCAATGGATGTCAGGCGGTTGGTGACGTCCGCGCGGAACGCGGATTCCAACGCCTCGTGGTCCACCATCTGCTCTTCCACCCGCACGTTCTGGGTAATGATGGTGAAGCCGGCGCCGTTCGCCGGGGCCGAGGTGAGCGCCGGGTCTACGGTAATGGCCTTCGTGACGCCATCATAGGCCGAAATGCGGCGGTTCTGGCCGTCCAACGCCCCGGACGTGAATGTAATGACCGCGTTCTTGTAGAAATTAGTCGTCGCATTAGTCAACGAGGAGACAAACGAGGTTGTGGTCGCGGACGCATCACTGACCGTCCCTTGGGTCACGATCATGGCACCGACCAGGATATCCATGTTCGCCTGGATACTGGTGGCCTTTGCTTGGATGTCCGTGACGTCAGCCCACGCGATGGTGTCCGTCTTGGTTTTGATCGCCGTCACGTTCGTCCAATCAATGGTGTCCGTCTTTGCCTTGATGAGGCCCGTGTCCGTCACGATCCCGGTTACGTTCGCCCAATTGATGGTATCCGTTTTGGTCTTAATGGCGGCAATGTTTCCGGTACCGATTTCAGTTGCGAGGTCGTCCACGACGGAACGAACGCCTGTCACGTCAGTCCAGAGGATGGTATCCGTCTTGGTTTTGATCGCCGTCACGTTCGTCCAATCAATGGTGTCGGTCTTTGCCTTGATGAGGCCCGTGTCCGTCACGATCCCGGTTACGTCGCCCCAGTCAATCGTGTCCGTAGACGTCTTGATGGCCGAAATGCGGCCCGTGCCGATTTCCGTCACCAACGTATCCGCATTCGACTGAATGTCCGTGACGTCGGCCCAATTGATCGTATCCGTCTTGGTCTTGATGGCCGTGACGTTACTCCAATCAATAGTGTCGGTCTTGGCTCTGATCAGCCCCGTGTCCGTCACGACCCCCGTCACGTCGGTCCAATCAACCGTGTCCGTCTTGGTCTTAATGGCCGAGATGTTGCCAGTGCCGATTTCCGAAGCCAGCGTATCAACGACGGAACGGACACCCGTCACATCGGTCCAGAGGATGGTATCCGTCTTGGTCTTGATAGCAGCGACGTCCGTCCAGTCGATGGTGTTCGTCTTTGCTTTGATAATCCCCGTATCCGTGAGGATGCTGGTCACGTCGGTCCAAGCAATGGTATCCGTGGCAGTCTTGATGGCTGAAATATTACCGGTACCGATCTGGGTCACCAGAGTATCAACCTTGGATTGGATATCCGTGATGTCCGCCCAGGCGATGGTGTCTGTCTTGGTCTTGATGGCGGCGACGTCCGTCCAATCAATCGTGTCGGTTTTAGCCTGGATGGCACCCGTGTTGGAGACAATTGTCGTTACGTTTGCCCAGTTGATGGTGTCCGTAGCCGTCTTGATGGCTGAAATGTTGCCGGTGCCGATTTGGGTGATCAGCGTCGCGACGTCCGTCTTTATGTCTGCGACGTCGGAGGCGATGGTGGAAACCGTCGATGACAACGAGGTGAGGTTTGACGAGATCGTGCTCACGTTCGCCTGCAGGGTCCGCACCTCAAAGTTCCCCGCCCCGTAACCCGTCACGCTGTTACTGACTGCCGTCGCCTCATAGAGATAGCTGCCGCTGGTAGCGGGAACCGTATAGGAATACCGGTACACGCCGTTGGAACCCGTCAGGTAGGTCATGGAGGCCGCGTCTACGACCTTAGTCCCGGAAGGGTTGTAAATATTCACCGTTACCGTCGCGTCGTTGATGGCCGTCCCGTTGGTCAGGGCGACGCGGGCGTCTATTTTCAAGGTGTCTCCCTGGTCGACAACCGGAGAACCGATCAAGCCCGTCACTGACACGACGGATACGTTGGTGGCAAAACGCGTGGCCGTGGACCAGCTCGACCAAAAGTCGGAGGAGTCCTTGTATCGCACGCGCCAGTAATAGGAGGTGCGATCGGCAAGCACGGCGCTCGGCACCGCCAACGAGGCAGTGTAACTGACTGTTCCGGAGTCATACACGGTGGTCGAAAAGTCGCTGACCGTGCTGATCTGCCACTGGGCGCTGGCGGACGTATGGCCTGCCTGCGGATCCGAGAACGCAGACGCGGTGAGTGTGGGGGTCAGGCTGGTCACCGTCGCGTCCGCTGCCGGACTGGAGTTTGTCGGCGTGACGATGGCGTTGGTCGTAAAGGACGTGGCGGTCGACAACGGAGAATAGACGCCGTCCGAATATTTGACGCGCCAATAGTAGGTGGTGTTGTGGTCCAATTCCGTTTTTCCCGCCGACTCGTTCGCAAAGGTCCCATTGGTCGTGTTCACCACAATGCTCGTCTCCCCCGTCACAGACGTCCGCGTCCATGCTGGGTGAGTAAAGTTTGAGTCGTCATCTACTTCCCAATACGTGGCCGCGTGGGTGTCCCCGTCCGTGTCAGAATAGGCGGAGCCCGTGAGTGTCGGGTTTAGATCCTGTGCTGTTGCCGCATTGGCGGGACTGGAGTTGGTGGGGGTATTCGGCGGATTGGCCGTGGTGGTGGCATTCCATGCGGCATAGCGGTAGACACCCGCGGCTGCGTTCACTTCCGAGGCCGTCCCCACTTCAAACCCACCCGTAATGAACCCGGTAATGAGGCTGCCCGCGTTGGCCAAGTTTTGAAAGTATTGGGCGTTCGTCCCAGTGATGGTTGAAGACGTGGAGCGAAGAACGCCACCAACCGCCGTACTGCGCTTCACCCACACCAAATCGGGATCAAACCCCAGACCTGTCACATCGCGTCCCGCCACGCCGTCTCCCGTATACGTACCGACGTCAAAGTTAGCTCCTTCCTTAAAGCCAAAGAATACGTTGACTGCGTTGGCCGTGTTTACTGTGGCACCGGTTCCCACCGTAAAACCATTCGACGTCAGTGTGTTGATCAGTGTTGCCGTTGCATCATCTGCCGTGTTAACAAAATACAAGGATGTCCCGGCCGCGGTGGTTGGCGCCGATGTTTTCCAAACGGGAGTCGACGCACCATTACGGCTGACCGTGACCATGTCCGGCGCCATCCCCAAATTGGTAATGCTACGCGCGAGACCTGTCCCTGTAAACGCACCGATCACGAACTCCGCGGATCCCCCACCGCGTTGCGGAGTAGTGGCGTTTCCGAATGCCATCCATTCGTACGTCAGTAGGTTTGAGTTCACGGTCGCGTGCGCGCCCACGGAAAAGCTTGTGGCATTCAGAGAGGTGATGCCTGTCGTGAACGGCGTCGTCGTCGCAAAATAGTGCGTATTGTCACGCTCCAGACTGGTGGCCCAGACGGCGTATTGGATGGTGTTCCCTTTTATCATCACCAAATCCGGCCGGAACGTCGTATCAATGCTTTGGGACGTCCCGTTGCCGGTATAGGATCCGCGGGCCATGTAAAAACTACCGGACGTGACCGGATCCGGCGCGCCGCCAAAGGCAAAATAGTAACTTGCTACACCTACCACGTTCACGCTGTTGCCGGATCCCACTTGGAACCCGTCCGCTAGCAACGACTGAATGTGGTTTACGACGGGAAAGCTCAAGTTGGGGAGCACGGAAGCGTCTCCCCAAGACTCCGTCTGGAGGAAGGCCCCAACGATCGCCGAGTTCTGCTTAATGAAGACGAAATCAGGTAAGAATCCCACTCCGGTAATGTTACGGTTGTCCGTTCCGTCCCCGGTAAAAGTGCCGACCTTGAACTTATTTGCCAGGTTTTTAAATGCGAGGAAATAATACGAGCCCGCGTTGACGTTAACTGTGGATCCTACAGTAAATCCAGTTGCATTCAAGGTCTGAAAATAAACCCCCGTCGTGTTGTTTGCTGAAGCAGAATCAATGAACGCCGCATGGTTCGTGCTCATGTCCGAAGTACGGAACACGACGCTCGACGCAATGGATCTACGGACCATGACCAAATCGGGTTGGAACCCAACACTTGAGATCGCCTGGTTGGAAGAACCGTTCCCTGTGTAACTTCCCACACACATGTACCCGTAGAATGCCATGTAGAGGAACCGGACGTTGACCGTGTTCACTTCCAAGGCGGGGGACAGCGTGAATCCATCCGACGTGAAGGTAATTTCCGATTCAGCATTATCTGACGTCGAAGCACCCAGATATGCAGTGACGGAAGTCGGCATGGCCGACGTTTTGAACATCCAGTTACCGGCGGAGGACTCCGCCTTCACCATGACGACCTCCGGCTGGAACCCGAGCCCTGTTATGGCCAACGTGGTACCAGTTCCTACGTAATAGCCGGTCTTTACGGAGAACTCCCCGGCAGCTTTGGCCGTCGGTACGGACAACACGGCCTGCAACCCGCCGTTTCCCCACATCAACGAGAAAAGCAACCACCCGGTGATGATGGTGCGGAGCGTGTTCAATATGTCCCTGAACCTCCTCATGGACGGGATTGTTTGCGGTACGGAAACAGTATACCACTCCCGCTTGATCTTTTCGATTTTCCCTGTCAGGATAGGCCCATTATGGCAATCGTCTTGAACGGAACCTCTCTCGCCGCAGCCATCCGGGAGAAGGTCCGCGACCGCGCAGCCAAGTTATCCCCACCGCTCGGTCTGGCCGTCCTGCTGGTTGGAGACGATCCGGCCTCCCACGTGTACGTCGGTTTAAAAAAACGTGCGTGTGAGGAGGCGGGGATCCATTTTGAACAGTTCTCCTATGCCGCGGACATTGGGGAACACGTGTTGCTTGAAAAAATCGACGAACTGAACGCCCGTGCCGACGTGGACGGCATCTTGGTCCAGCTTCCCCTGCCCACGCAGGATCCGAACCGCATTATCCCGGCCATTGATCCCGCCAAGGACATCGACGGGTTCCATCCAGACAACGCCGCCGCCTGCGCCGCGGGCAAACCGTGCTTGGCCCCGCCCGTCCACTTGGGCGTCATGAAGCTGATTGAGGCCACGGGGCAGAATGTAACGGGGAAAAAAGCCGTCTTAGTCGGTAGTGAATTGTTTTCCTCCCCGCTCGCTTCCCTGCTGAAGGAACGCGGGATGGTATCAGAGATCGTCTCGCCGCATGCGCCGCACCTGGTAGAACGATGCCGTACAGCAGACGTCTTGGTCACGGCAGTCGGACGTCCGGGTCTCATTACCGCCCAGTTGCTGAAGCCCGGTGCCGTTGTGATCGACGTTGGCACGACCAAATCCGGCAAGAGCGTCATGGGCGACGTGGACCGTTCGTCCGTGGATCCGGTCGCCGGGTGGGTGTCTCCCGTCCCGGGCGGCAGCGGCCCGCTCACCGTGGCGTACCTGCTGCTGAACGTACTCAAAGCGCGCGAGCTTAAGAAAAAGACCGGCTAAGGCCGGTCTTTTTGCGCACTCCCCCGTTTCCCCCTCTTGTAAAGAGGGGGTCGCCGGTCCCCGCGCCTCTCCCTCTTTTCAAGAGGGAGTTGGAGGGAGTCTGTACGTTGACACGCGGACCAAAACGCGCTAGGTTCCGGCCGTGCCACGGTGGCACAACGAGGTGTCCCATGGGACGGTTTTTCAGCGGCGAAGACGTGTTCGAGAGTGCGGTTCCCACCGCCGAGGCATTCCACCAGGTCGAACGGACGTTGGCAGAGGAACTGGGCGGTGGTGAGGCCGTGTCGGCAGCCGTGTTCGGCTCCGTCGGCCTGGGCCTCCACACGGCCCGCAGCGACCTGGACGTGATCATCATCGCCAAGGAGGGAGCCGGCCTGCGCCTCCACACGGGCCGCTTGGCCAATCTGTATACCGAAGCCGCCCGCCGGCACGTCCCGCTCCAGATGATCGTCCTGGACGCGGACGAGGCGCGCCGGCCCGGCAACAGCATCGGCCCGGGACTCTACGCGCATCTGCGGGAAGCGCGCCTCATCGCGGGAGACAAGGATCCGTGGACGTTCCTCACCGCACCCCCTGCCGACACCCTGGCCGAGGCGGCGGAATACCGCGGCCTGCAGCGCAACCGCCTGCAGCAGCGGATGCACCGCTGGCGCGCGATGCCGCCGTCCGAGCGCCTCCGCGCGCTGGCGCAGGCCGCGGACGGTCCGGTGCATCTGGCGCGCAAGATCACGCACGCCATGACCGACGTCATGCACACGGACCGCACGGGACTCCTCGCCGCCTTCGGCGAGGTAGCCGAAGCGCACGACGCGCCGGACGCGATCGAGGCGCTCACGCACGGCGTGGAGCTGAACCGCGCGTACGGGAGCCGCCTGTTCGCGGCGCCGTTCAAGCTTCACGGTTCCGAGCGGCTCCGCAAGGAATTCAAGAGCGTCCACGACTACGAGTCGTCGCTCGACAAGCTCTGGGGAGACCTCGCGCGCCAGGCCTGGCAGTTCTACAAGGCCTGCGACGCCCTCTTCCCCTAAACGCCAACGCCCGCCCCGGGACTTCGGGAGCGGGCGCTTTTTTATTTCAACATGCGCTTCAGATACGTCCCCGTGTGGCTACCCTTATGGCGGGCAATTTCCTCCGGCGTGCCGGTGACGACGACCGTGCCGCCCAGGTCCCCGCCTTCCGGGCCCATGTCGATCAGCCAGTCGGCCGTCTTGATGACGTCCAGGTTGTGCTCGATCACGATGACCGAGTTCCCCTTGTCCACCAAGGCTTGGAGAACCTCGAGCAGGCGCTTCACGTCTTCAAAGTGGAGACCCGTCGTCGGTTCGTCCAGCAGGTACAGCGTACGGCCCGTGGAACGCTTGGAGAGTTCCGATGCCAGCTTCACGCGCTGCGCTTCACCGCCAGACAGCGTCGGGGCCGGCTGGCCCACCTTGAGGTAGCCCAGGCCCACTTCATTCAACGTGTGCAGCTTGTCGAACACGAGCGGAATGTCCTTGAAGAATACGACGGCTTCCTCGATGGTCATTTCCAGTACCTGGAAGATGTTCTTGTCCTTGAACTCGATTTCCAGCGTCTCGCGGTCAAAGCGCTTCCCCTTGCAGACGTCGCAGGTGACGTACACCGTGGGCAGGAAGTGCATTTCGATCGCGATAGTGCCGTGGCCTTCGCAGTTTTCACAGCGGCCGCCGGGCGTGTTGAAGCTGAAGCGGCCGGGCTTGTAGCCGCGGAAGCGCGCTTCTGCCGTGGCAGCAAACAAATCACGAATCGGTCCCCAGGCGCCCGTGTAGGTAGCCGGGTTGGAACGCGGCGTGCGCCCGATGGGGCTTTGGTCCATCAGGATCGCCTTGTCGATGTATTCGACGCCCATGACGGCGCGGTGGCGGCCCGGCGTGGCCGTGCTGCCGTACAGGCGGCGGGCCAGCTCCTTGTACATGGTGTCGTAGGCGAGCGTGGATTTGCCGGAGCCGGATACGCCCGTGATGCAAACGAAGCGGCGGAGCGGAATGTCCACGTCCACGTTCTTCAGGTTGTTTTCACACGCGCCGCGGACCTTGATGAAATCCTTGCCGGGCGCGCGGCGTTCCTCCGGCACGGGCACGGACTTTTTGCCCGTGATATAGGCGCCGGTCAGCGACTTCGGATCGTCGAAGACGGCCGGGACGGAAGCATTCGCCATAACGTAGCCGCCGTGGACGCCCGCCGCCGGGCCGATTTCCAACATGTGGTCGGAGGCGCGGATGGTGTCCTCGTCGTGTTCGACCACGATCACCGTGTTCCCCGCATCACGCAGGTCTGTGAGCGTCTTGATGAGGCGGTCGTTGTCACGCTGGTGGAGGCCAATGGTCGGCTCGTCCAGCACGTACATGGCGCCGACCAATTTCGACCCGACTTGTGAGGCGAGGCGGATGCGCTGCGCTTCCCCGCCGGACAAGGAGCCCGCGATGCGGTTCAGGGTGAGGTAGTGGAGCCCGACGTCCAGCATGAACTGGAGGCGGTTCAGGATTTCCTTCATCACCGGGCCGGAAATTTCTTTCTGGCGGTCCGTGAACGGGATGGAAAGGAAATAATCCGCGGCCTGTTCAATCGACATCGCCGTGGCTTCCACGATGGAGAGGCCGGCTTTCGTTTCGCCCTTGGCTTTTTTATTGGAAGGCAGCCACACGTGCAGCGCTTCCGGACGCAGACGGTCGCCTTTGCAGGTCGGGCACGGTTCCTCACTGAACAATTCCAACGTACCCAATCCGTGGCAGGCCGGACAGGCACCGTGCGGCGAGTTGAACGAGAAGAGGCGCGGCTCAACCTCCGGAAAACTGAACCCATCGTCGGGACAGCTGAACTTGCTGGAAAGCATGCGCTCGGTCCCATCCGGAAACACGACCACCGCGACGTCTTCCCCGCGGTCCACGGCGGTTTCCAGGGCTTCCGCCAGGCGCTGGCGGACATCCTTCAGCATTTTGTCGTCGCCTTCCCCCTTGGTCAGCGGCGGCATTAACCCAGCCGGGATGGTGTCCACGACGACCTCAATGGTGTGCTGCTGGTAGCGGGAGAGCTTGATCTGCTCATTCAGCGCGAACATCTTGCCGTCGATGCGCACGCGGGCGAATCCAGAATTATAGAGGTC
>CAZTTQ010000002.1:67860-68079 GCA_964616135.1 uncultured Gammaproteobacteria bacterium | reverse complement strand
GAAAATCCTCGCGGGCACGGAATCCTTGGCCGGCGCCAACGTGGAGTTGGTGAACATGGAGGAGCGGGAATACTTCCTGCGGAAGGCGCTGGAGACCATCCGCCCGTCCTTTGATTACATTTTGATCGACAACCCGCCGTCCCTGGGCCTTATCACCATTAACGGCTTGGTAGCCGCGGATTCGGTGCTCATTCCCGTCCAGGCGGAGTATTTCGCCCT
>CAZTTQ010000002.1:22721-67850 GCA_964616135.1 uncultured Gammaproteobacteria bacterium | reverse complement strand
TCATGGGGGCGGTCATCACCATGTTTGACGCCCGCACGCGCCTCTCCAATGAAGTGCTGCAAGAGCTCTACAAGTACTTCCCGGACAAAATCTTCCGCTCGGTCATTCCGCGCAGCATCCGGTTGGCGGAAGCCCCCAGTTTCGGCAAGAGCATCATCCACTACGACGCGGAAAGCAAGGCGGCCAAGGCGTATGAGCGGTTGGCAAAAGAATTCCTCATGCGCCATGAGGGCGCGATCTAACCTACGGGCTTATGATGAACAAACCGGCGCTCGGCAGGGGGTTGGGATCCCTTATCCCGCAAAAGGCGGCCCAGACGGCCACGGCCCAAGTTATTCCGGCAGAAGCGGGCCGCGCCGTGTTGGACGTGGACGTGTCCAAAATCCTGGCCAACCCGCGCCAGCCGCGCAAGGACTTCGCGCCGGCGGACCTGGAGGATTTGATCCAGTCCATCAAGCAGCACGGCGTGTTGCAGCCGGTGGTGGTTACCAAGCGCGGTGACGGCTATGAATTGGTCGCGGGTGAACGCCGTTTGCGCGCCAGCAAGGCGTTGGGCCTCAAGACCGTTCCCGCCATCGTGCGGGAGGCGAACGAACAGCAGAAACTGGAATTAGCCATCATTGAAAACGTCCAGCGCGCGGATCTGAACGCGTATGAAGAAGCCTTGGCGTACAAGGCCTTGGTGGACGAATTCGGCCTGACGCAGGAACAAGCCGCCCAGCGCATGGGCAAGTCCCGCCCGGCGATTGCCAACGCGCTGCGCTTGTTGGATCTGCCGGACGAAATGCTGTCCGCCTTGCGTGCCGGCAAACTCACCAAGAGCCACGCGCGCACGCTGTTGGCGGAGGAAAACCCGGACAAGCGCCGCGCCCTCTTCTCCCGCATGCTGGAAGGCGGCGTGACGGTGCGTGACGCGGAAAACGCGGTCTCGGACGCGCGGATGCGCGCGCCGCGCGCCTCCAAGGACCCGAACGTCGCGGCACATGAACGCAAGCTCCGCGAAATCCTGGGGACCAAGGTCCGCCTGGACGTAAAAAACGGCCGCGGCAGCATCAAGATTGACTTCTATTCGCCCGAAGAATTGCTGGATTTGTTGGAACGCTTTGAAAAGATGCCGTAATGCAAAAACCGCCCCTCACGGGGCGGTTCTTTATTTCTGTTCGGGCACTTCGGTCGCTTCCGGCGGCAGAACGGCGTCTTTCTTGCCCTTGCCCGGATGGATGACGCGGGACAGCCACTGCTTGAGGCTGCTCTTGGTGGCGTCTTTGATTTTTTCCCGCGCGTGGTGCGTTTGGACGAACTTGAGCCAGTCGGCGTTGGGGGCCTTCCGGTTCCTGTCCGTGACGATTTCCACGATGTCGCCGCTTTTAAGGGGCGTGTTCAATGTGCCCGACTGTTCGTTAATGCGGGTGCCCACACAAGTGTTGCCGACTTCCGTGTGGATGGCGTAGGCGAAGTCCACCGGCGTGGCGCCTTCCGGCAGGTCGATGACGTCGCCGTGGGGCGTGAAGACGAAGATGCGGTCGTTGAACGCGTCGATCTTCATGTATTCCAACTGCTCCAAGAAGTCCTTTTTGCCGGCCAGTTCCTTTTGAATGTTGGCCAGTTCTTCCATCCACTTTAGGTTGCGGCCGTCCAGGCTGCCGTTTTCCTTATAGCGCCAGTGCGCGGCCACGCCGAATTCGGCCAAGTCGTTCATCTGCACGGTGCGGATCTGGAATTCCGCAATCTGGCCGTCATCCCCGAACACGGTGGTGGGGAGCGACTGGTAGCCGTTGGGTTTCGGTTGGGCGATGTAGTCCTTGATGCGGCCGGGAAGGGGGCGCCACTTTTGGTGGAGGAGGCCCAGGACCGCGTAGCATTCTTCCACGTCCTGCACGATGACGCGCACGGCGACGTAGTCGTAGATCTTAGTGAAGTCGTTGTTGTGCTTTTTGAGCTTGCGCCAGAGGCTGTAGATGCGTTTGACGCGGCCGTTCACCTGGGCGCCCTTGATGCCAGTTTCCGCCAGCAGGCGTTCGACGTCCGCGATGACGCGGGTCACGTGGGCGCCCTGCGACTGCACCTTGGTTTCCATGATGCTGCGGACGCGCTCGTATTCCTTTGGGTCGATGTAGGCGAACGCGAGGTCCTCCAGGTCGCCCTTCATTTCCGCCATGCCCAGGCGGCCGGCGATGGGAGCGTAGATTTCCAACGCCTCGCGCGCGATGCGCAACTGCTTGTTGCGCGGCTGCGCGTACAGCGTGTGCATGTTGTGCAGCCGGTCCGCGAACTTGATGAACACGACACGGACGTCTGCCGCCATTGCCAAGAACATCTTGCGGAGGTTTTCCACGTAGCGGTCCTCTCCCTGGTAGCGGACCTTTTTCAACTTGGTGACGGATTCGATCAAGGAGGCGATGTCGTCGCCGAAGTCGCGACGGACGTCGTCTACCGTAATGCCCGTGTCTTCCACGATGTCGTGGAGGAGCCCGGCGGCAATGACGTTGATGGACAGGCCCATTTCCGCCAGCTTGTAGGCGACGGCGAGCGGGTGGACGATGTAGTCCTCTCCGGTGAGGCGCTTGGCCCCCTCATGGGCCTTATAAGCGACGTCGTACGCACGCTGAACCAACGGCAGGTCCGGCTGCCGGTAGTTGCGCTGGATCAGGTCCAGCACGTCCTGGATGGTGCGGTTGACGGTTGGCATAAAGGGAAGACGAAATTCAGCGTAGGTCAGCCACAAAGCCTTGTAAAGGGCGGGAAAACAAAAGCGCCGGAGGATTACTCCGACGCTTCTTCGGCCTTGGGCTTGCGCTTCCATGCCCGCTTGGGCGCGGCCTTCTTTTTGGCGATCAATTCCTTGGCTTGGGGAATGGTGATTTCCTCTACGGCCACGGCTTTGCCAAGCGAGGCCATGGTTTCGCCGTCGGTGACGTACGGGCCGTAACGGCCGTTCATCACTTTCAGCTCCACGCCCGTCTCCGGGTCTTGGCCGAGAACGCGCAGCGGCGTGTTCCGAATGCGTTTTTTCTCCGTCGCGTCTTTCAACAGCGGGAGCGCCTGGTCCAACGTGATGGTGTAGACGTCCATCGGCGGCTGGAGGGAAGCGGTTTCCTCACCGGCTTTCAGATACGGACCGAAGCGGCCGTTGGTGGCAACGACGTCGTCGCCCCGTTCGTTCTTGCCGAGCGTGCGGGGCAGGGAGAGGAGGACCAGGGCTTGCGCCAGGTTCACTTCGTCCACGTTTTTTCCCTTGGGGAGCGATGCGCGCTTGGGCTTGGGAGCCTTTTTGTCCTTAGACAGTTCGCCCAGCTGGACGAACGGGCCGAAGCGGCCGGTGCGTACGAAGACGGTCAGGCCGGAATCCGTGTCCACGCCAAGGTCTTTTTCTACCACGTAATCTTCCCGCTTCAGCTTCTTTTCGTTTTCCACGATGGTCTTGTGGAAGTCGCCGTAGAATTCTTTCAACATCGGGACCCATTCGCCCGTGTCGGCGACTTCGTCCAGGTCCTTTTCCATCTTGGCCGTGAAGGCGAAGTCCGCGATCTGCGGGAAGTGGGCGACCAGGAGGTCCGTGACCGTGAAGGCGATGTCGGTCGGCTTGAGCTTTTTGTTGTCGTCGCGTTCCACGTAGCCGCGGGCTTCCACCGTGGCGATGGTCGGGGCGTAAGTGGACGGGCGGCCGATGCCCAGTTCTTCCAACGCCTTCACGATGGTGGCGTCGGAATAGCGGGCCGGCGGTTCCGTAAAGTGCTGGACGGCCTTCAGCTCCTTGTTGTCCACGGACATGCCGACGGACAGGACGGGGAGGAGCTTGTCCTCGGCCCCGCGGTAAACCTTCATGAAGCCGTCGCGCTTCATGGCGTGGCCCGTGGCGCGGAAGACGTGCGCCTTAGCCTCCAAGTCCACGGAGGTGCGTTCAAGCGTGGCGGAGGGCATTTGGGAGGCAACCGTGCGGCGCCAGATGAGGTCGTAGACCTTCCACATCTTGGGGTCGAGCTCCGCGCGGAGGTCGTCCGGATGGAGGCGCACGTCGGTCGGGCGGATGGCTTCATGGGCCTCTTGGGCGCCCTTGGCCTTGGTCTTGTAGTGCTTGGCTCCCTGCGCGTAGTCCGCGCCGTATTGGTCCTTGATGAAGGCTTGGGCGTCCGCCAAGAACGGTTCCGCGAGGTTCACGGAGTCGGTACGCATGTAGGTGATGCGGCCCGTTTCATACAGCTTCTGGGCGAGCATCATGGTCTGTTTGGCGCCGTAGCCCAGGCGGTTGTTCGCCTCGATCTGCAGGGCGGAGGTGGTGAACGGCGTGGGTGGGGCCTTGGTCAGGTCCTTTTTGTCCACGTTGGTCACCTTGAACGAAGCGCCGGTAAGCGCCGCTTCCAGCTTTTTCGCCTCGGCCTCCGTTTTGACGGCCAGCTTGTCCAACTTTTCGCCGTTGATGGAAAGGAGGCGCGCCTCAAAGTCCTTGGCGTCCTTGGTGAAGACGCCGTCAATGGTCCAGTATTCATCGATCTTGAACGCCTGGCGCTCACGTTCGCGTTCGACGATCAAACGCACGGTGACGGACTGCACGCGCCCGGCGGAAAGGCCGCGGCGGATTTTTTCCCAGAGCAGGGGAGAAAGTTCGTAACCGACCAGGCGGTCCACGATGCGGCGCGCCTGTTGGGCGTGCACCATGTTCATCTCAATGTGGCGCGGGTGCTCCAACGCGGCCGCGATAGCGGGCTTGGTGATTTCATGGAAGGTGATGCGCTTGGCGGTCTTGGGGTCCATCTTCAGGACCTCCGCGATGTGCCAGGCGATGGCTTCTCCTTCACGGTCTTCATCGGTCGCGAGGATGATTTCATCCGCGTTGCCGGCGGCTTCGACCAGTTCTTTTACCTTGTCTTTTTTCTCGTCCGAGATCTGGTAGGTCGGTTTGAAATCCTTGTCCGGGTCCACGCCGAGTTTGCTCTTTGGGAGGTCGCGAATGTGCCCAAAAGAGGAAAGGACGCGGTAGTCCTTTCCCAAAAATTTCCCGATCGTCTTGGCCTTCGTCGGGGACTCGACGATGATCAAATGCTTCGACATGGGGCCCATAATGGGGCTGAATACCCGGTTTCGTCAAGAAGAGGAGCGGACGTAATGGGCGGATCCGGCGTCTTTTACGGCTCCGGAAAGCTCTAAAATGGAGAGAAGGGAAGAGACCTGGTGGAGGGGCCAGCCGAGGGCGTCCGCCAGGGCGTCCGCACTGCGCGGATCCTGCGCGGAGAGGGCGCCTAGGACAGCTTTTTCCCGCTCGTTTTTTGGCACGTACGTCGACTCTTTCGTGGAAGGAGGGGGAGGCGCGAGTGCGAGCGCGTCGGTTATGTCTTGCGGGGAGGTGACGCACAAGGCGCCGTCCCGGATGAGACGGTGTGGTCCCGCGGACAGCGGCGCGTCTATGGGACCTGGGACGGCGCCTACGTCGCGGCCGTGTTCCATGGCGTAGCGGGCGGTGATGAGCGAGCCGGAGTCCTTGGCCGCTTCCACGACCACGGTCAGGCGGCACAGTCCGGCAATGACGCGGTTGCGGCGCGGGAAGTTTTCCGGCAGCGACGGGTAGCCGGGAGGAAATTCGCTGACGATGGCGCCGCCGTTTACGACGATCTCATCCGCCAAGGCACGGTGCTGGGGCGGATAGATGCTTTCGCGGTCCGCGCCGTTTCCGAGCACGGCTACCGTCGTTCCGCCCGAGGTGAGGGCTGCGCGGTGGGCGGCGGCGTCAACGCCGTAGGCCAAACCGCTCACAATGACGGCGCCCGCGGCTGCCAGCGGCTCCGCTAAACGTTTGGTCGCCTCCAGGCCGTAGCGTGTGGCGTGGCGTGATCCGACGAATGAAATCCACGGGCGGTCTGCCGCGGGAAGGGAACCACGCACGAACAAGACGGCGGGCGGGTCATGAATCGTTTTCAGTGCCGCGGGATACCGTTCATCCAGGACTGTACAGGCCCAGAGTCCGGCCGCGTCCACTCGTGCCGCTTCCGCGGCCGGATCCACGGTGGCGCGCATGGAGACGAATTTCTCGGCCGTGGCTGGTTCAATGCCGGCCCCGACCAAATCTCCTGCGGATGCCAAAAAGGCTTCCCGCATGGACGGAAAGCCGGCGGCTAATTTCTTCATGCGTATCGGGCCGAAGCCCTTGAAACGCAACAGCCCAAGCCAGAAGGGCAGGTCTATGCGGTTGGTCACGCCTTGAGCCAGTTCTCGACTTCGCTCGCGGCTTTTTCCACGGCTTCTTTCAGTTTGGGGAGTTCGTCCTCATGCCACTTGGTCAGCACCCAGTCTTCCAGCGGCACGCGCTCATTGGCCGGGCGGCCGATGCCTACGCGTACGCGGTATACGGCGCTTTCCGCAGGCAGGGACGCCAAAATGGACTTCATGCCGTTTTGGCCGCCGGAGGAACCCGCGGCGCGCACGCGCACGGCGCCGAACTCCAAGTCCGCGTCATCGTACGTGACGAGAATGTCCGCCGGGGTGAGACCGTTCACTTGCATGACGGCGCGGGCCGCCACGCCGCTTTCATTCATGAAGGTTTGCGGCTTTACCAAGAGGATCTTGGTGCCGTTGACCATAACTTCTGACACTTCCGCGTGGAGGGCCTTTTTCATCTTGAACGTGCCGCCCAGACGGCGGTTCAACTCATCCACCACCAGGAATCCCGCATTGTGGCGGGTGTGGAGGTATTCTTTGCCCGGATTGCCGAGGCCGAAAATTGCGCGCATAGGGAAGCTGCAGGCTTTTAGCTTCTAGCTGTTAGGGAGGATAGTAGAGTAGTAGGGGACGGAAGGCAAAAGCTTACGGTCTCCCCAGATTCGGCCTCTTCTCCTATACTGATCGGCGTATGGACCAACGGACCGTGGACGCGTACAACCAATTGGCGCTTGCTTATGACCAGGAGACGACGGTCTTTTGGGATCTTTTTCCTCCCACGTTCCTCCAGGCGTTTGTCCAGCAGAGCGGCCGGCGGGTTTTGGACATTGGGAGCGGCCCCGGACGAGACGGACTCTTTTTACAGCGGGCAGGCAAAGAGGTGACGTGTTTGGACGCGTCCGAAACGATGGTCCAACTCTCGTCTTCGCGGGGACTCCGGTCCGTCCTCGCTGATTTTGACGCCCTCCCGTTCGCACCCCATGCGTTTGACGGCGTTTGGGCCTATACCTCCCTCCTTCATATTCCAAAAAATCGGATCGCCGTTCCGTTGGAAGAAACCGCCCGTGTCCTGGCGCCAGGCGGCGCGTTCGCCCTCGGGCTTATTGAGGGGGAGACCGAGGGGTATCGGGAAAGTTCGGGTATGCGTTTACCCCGCTGGTTTTCATTTTATAAAAAAGAAGAAGTCGAACGGGCGGTGGCGGCCCATGGATTTGACCTGGTTTCCTGTGAGACGTTCAAACCGAGGTCGAAAAATTATCTGCATTTTCTGTTTCGGAAACGATAAACGAAAAGATCCCGCGAGGGATCTTTTGTTTTTAAGCCAAGGCGTACCGGAATGGTTTGGTTTCTGCTATGGTGTCGGCGATATGGCAACTCTAAAACTCGTCGTGACCGTGCCGGAGAGCCATGCGGACGTCGTCCGCGAGGCTATGGGAAAAGCGGGCGCCGGCCGGGTGGGGAATTATGCATTCTGCTCTTTTTCTTCCAAAGGGACAGGCCGTTTTCTTCCGTTAGGCGGTGCGCATCCCGCTATCGGTTCCGTCGGGAAGCTTGAACACGTCGCTGAGGAGCGGATTGAGGTAAATTGCGACCAGGAACTGCTTGCGGACGTCATCGCGGCCATCCGGTCCGTCCATCCGTACGAGGAGCCGGTGATAGACGTGTACTCGTTGAAATAAAAACCGCCCGATGAAAGAGGGGGCGGAGATCGTCAGCGGAGGGTAAAATCACTACCCGCGGCGAAGCGGGCGGCGTTTATGTGGTTGCCCGCCGCCTCGAGCGCTCGGAAGAAGTCGCGCAGCCGTCCGGCCGTCTCGCGATCATCCTGGGTGAGCGGCTGGGCGAGCGTGAGGCGGTCGAGGAGCGTCGCGTACGCTCGCAGGAGGTCGCGAAGGGCCGGTCCCTCAATCGGAACAGCTCCGACCAGGCACGTCTGCCGCGCCAATTCGTACGGCGAAGGGCCCTGCAGCGAGTGACAGATCGCTTGACCTTCCAAGCCGTTCAGTGCCTCCCTGAAGAAGCGTGTTGCTTCGTCGTACACGCCTAACGCCAATTCGTCCGGCAGTGTCTGTCGTCGCAGGATAATGCGGTCGAGGTGGCGTGCCATCCGTCCTGCCGTGTAGGCATAATCACTCGCATCGTGCACAACCGGTTCCATGGTCATGTCTCGCCTCCGGGCAGAATATAGAACCACGTCGTGTTTCCTGCAAGCAGATGCTGTACTTTGCCCGTTATTACCCACACCGGTTATTTCTATGGGCCTCAAGGAAATGATGGGCAGCCAGGATGGGCGCGCGCGGATGGAACAAGAGACGGCGTTTGCCCAGGTCGCCGGGTTGTCAGAACAGATTTCCGATTGTGCGAACGCTGCATCCGCATTGGCCGCGCAAATGAACGATCCGAAGCTGTCCGAGGAAGAACGGGAACGTGTTGGCACGCTGTTTGTCGCCGAAGTGAAACGCGGACACGCGCTTTCCGCGCAGCGCGACCGTGTCATGACGCAGAACGGCCTGGCGTTTGGGACAGAGGCGTCAGATCGGAAGTAAAACAAAAACGCGGCTTCTTTCGAAGCCGCGTTTTCCATTAGGCCGAGACGACGCCGCGGACGCCGAGGCGCACCGGGGTGCCCTCCAGGTCGAAGCGTTCGCGCAGGCGGTTTTCCAAGAAGCGCAGGTAGCTCGGGTGGAGCACGTCCAGGCGCTTGGCCTTGATGACCACTTGGAAGTAGGGAGGACCGACGTCCACTTGTTCCATCGCCAGGATTTTGGGAGGCGAGGGGCCCTTGCCCTTGGAAGGCAAGTGCGCGCGGACGGCGCCCTTCAGGAAGACTTCCAGTTCCGATTCCGTCAGCTTCGTGAAACGGCGGGCTTGGATCGCGTCCACGATGCCGAAGATGTTTTCCACGCGCTGGCCTTCCTTTGCGGAGGTGAACAGGATCGGGGCCCAGGCCAAAAACGGCAGGGCGGAGGCGATGTGCTTGCGGAAGGCGTTGATGGTGTCCGCCTTTTTGTTCGGCACCAGGTCCCACTTGTTCGCGACGATGATTACGCCGACGTGGGCCTCTTGCAGCAGGCCGGCCAAAGTGCGTTCCTGGGCGCCGAGCGGCTGGGTGGCGTCCACGACGAACAAGGCGACGTCGCAGCGGCGCAGGGCCGAGGCGGCGCGTTCCACGCCTTCTTCTTCCAATCCGCCCGCCCCGCGGACCTTAGACTTTTTGCGCATGCCGGCCGTGTCCACGAACACGTAGTTGCGGTCGCCGACGGCCAACTTCACGTCATTCGGCTCGCGCGTGGTGCCGGCAATGGGGGAGACGATGAACCGCTCCTCTCCCAAGATGGCGTTCAACAAGGACGACTTGCCGACGTTCGGTTTGCCGATGACGGAGACGCGCACGCCGTGCACCTGGCTGATGTCCGCCGGGGGCTTGCCCATCTTTTTCAGCTGGTCGTACACCTGGTCCAAGAGGTCGCCGACGCCGGTTCCTTTCAATGCAGATACGGCCAACGGGGCCGGAAGGCCCGGGAACTGCCATTCGCGGTTATGGACGGTCGTCACGGCGGAAATGGTTTCCGCCTTGTTTCCGACGACGATGACCGGCTTGTTGGATTTGACCAGGCGCTTGGCCAGTTCGCGTTCCTGCGGCATGGCGCCGCTCTTCAGGTCCACAACAAAGCAAATGATGTCCGCTTTTTCCATGGCGATTTCCGCCTGGCGGACGACGTTGCGTTCGATCTCGCCCGAAGTGTCGACGTCCAGGCCGCCGGTGTCCGTGAAGCGGACGATGCGGCCGCGCCAGAGGCATTCGCCCTCCAACCGGTCGCGCGTGGTGCCGGCGACGGGGGAGACGAGGGCCTTATGGGAATCCGTGACGCGGTTAAACAACGTCGATTTGCCGACGTTCGTGCGCCCGACGAGGGCGATGAGGGGGACAGCGGAGGGAGTGGTCATAGAAAGGCGATCAAAAAGGACTGCGACGCAGCCCTATTTTGATTGAAGGTTGGCCGAATTCTGCCCCAGAATGACCAAAAAGTCAATGTCCGGCTGGGTGGCAAGGGCCTTTCCTTCTTCTTTTGTGCCGCGGCGGCCGCCAAAGCGGTCTACCAGGACTTTCAGTGCGTCCAGCTTTTTGTTGCCCGTCAGGTCGTAAATGACGCTTTGGGCGTAGCCGCGGTCGCCCGCGTTGCCGATGCCCAGCACTTCAAATCCGTCCGCTTTTGCATCCAAGGATGCCCGGAAGGCCAGTCCGGCGACGGCCGTGCCGTTTTGGATCTCCACCTTGCCCAGGCGGGGGGCCGCCGCGGGGGACGCGATGGTCGTCGGCTGGTCGAAGATCTTTTCGGCCATGTCGCGGATGGGACGCCAGTCGTTGTTTTTGGGGAGCAGCACGTACGCGCCATTCAACGACGTGGCGTAGAGCGGGGACGTTTCCGACGCGTCCAGGACGCGGCTGCGGATGTCCTTCGCATCAAAATCCTTGAGGGCGGTAGCGAAGCGCAGCAATTCCCAGGTCTCAAAGTTGGTGCTGATGTTGGCCTCAAGCGTTTGGCGGATCTCATTCAGGCGTGCCGGGTTCAACAAGGTCTGTGCCGAGAAGACCTTCTCTTTTACCGCGACGATGACCTTTTGTTGGCGGCGGGAACGGGCGAAGTCGGACGCTTCTCCGTTGCTGCCGTGGCGGGAACGGACGTAGTTGAGCGCCGTGGTGCCGTCCATGTGGGTCCAGCCTTGGGTGAAGGTCAGGACTTCAAAACGGCAGTCATACGAAGGATTGTTTGCTTCTCCCGTGACTGGATTCACCGCCGGTACGCCGCATTCGTCCTCTTCTTTCCCCAGCACCGGATAACGGTCGTCCGTAAATGAACGGTCCACGTAGACGTCAATGCCGCCGACGTTATCAATGAGTTTGGAAAAACCGGAAAAGTCCACGCGCACGTAGTAATCCACGCGCTGGCCGAAGGTCTGCTCCACGACCTGTTCCGTCAACGCGGGGCCGCTGCCGCGTTCCTTGGCTTCCGCAAGCGCGTTGGCGCTGTTGATTTTGCGTACGCCGTAGCCGGGCACGTCGGTTGCCATGTCGCGCGGGATGGACAGGACGCCGACCTCTTTTGTGGAAGGCTTCCAGCTGGCCAACATGATGGTGTCGGTGAGCTGCGGGCCCTCATGACCCTCACCCCCGATACCGAGCAGGAGCACGTTGACCCGGTCTTGATCCTCGCCCTTTAGTTTGCGTTCGTCCGCGCCGACCAACTGGCGGATGGTGGAAAAGAGGTTGAGGGAAGGGAAGGTGCCTTTCTCCCCGCTGACGGACACGCCAAAGGAGAGCGCTGCCACGGCGGTCGCCAGGAAGACCCCCACTACCAATAACGCGCGCCCGAAAAAAACAGGCGCCGGTCGGGAGCGTGGAACGGCGTCTTCTTCGGGGCGGAGGAGATCCACCTTGGGTTCGGTCGGCTCCATAGCGTTTTGTACTGTAGCGAAGGATGGCCGCGTGTTCAAGCGGCAGGCCCGAAATACGATAAAAAACGACCCCCCGTTCGGAAAAGGGAGGTCAGTCGACCGTGAACTCGTTTTGAGCCAGCACCGTGTTGCCCAGAAGGATGCGGACCTTCCAAACGCCCCGGCGCCTGAGGGTGATGGTGTCCCAGAGCCGGTATTTTGGGGAGGGGTGGTCGATGGCGAAGGTCTTCATCTGGATGACCGTACCGCCGTTCTCCCACTCGACGCGTACGTCGACCGGGGTCGTGGCATGTCGTGGCGTCTCGACCGACCACCAGACCTTGATCTTCTCGTCCTTGCGGGTGAATGCGGGCCAGGGGACGACAGCCGTCGGGTTCAGTCGGACGATGTCGGGGGTCCGGACCAGGTCCCGGACGCCGAACCGGGTGACGGTGTCCCAGCGCGCCATGAGCTGGCGGTCCTCCAGGGCCTGCATGGCCACGTCGGCCTCCTCAGGGGAGAGCTGGTCGAACCAGGCGCGCTGCTCCAAGGTCGGCGTGGCGCGGGCGGGGGAGGCGGCGAGGACGAACAAGGAAAGGGCGAGGAACAGATTCCGCAAAGCAGTACTCCTTTGTTGGCCGCCGGAATGGCGACCCGGCAATCTAGGCCAAAACGCCGGTTTCGTCAATGGCTTGAAGGTTTCCGTACCCCGTGCTACATTCTCCCCCGCAACCGACGGATGTTTAGCTCAGCTGGTTAGAGCGCACCGTTCACATCGGTGAGGTCGGTGGTTCGATCCCACCAACATCCACCAAAAGGTCCTCCGGCGCCCGCCGGGGGATTTTTTGTTCCCGTTTGACCCTTGCCGCAGGCCAAAACTCGTGATACGCTGGGCACATTCTTGTTTCTTAAGAGGCTTCCGCCTATGGACACGGCTTCCGGACCCGCCTTTTCCCCGCGTAGCGCTGCCTTGGCCATCGGCGCCTTCCTTTTGGAGGTCCTGCAGATCGTCATTGTTGCCGCGGCGATCGTTTTACCGGTCCGGTATTTCTTGATTCAGCCGTTCAACGTAAAGGGCGCCAGCATGGAGCCGAACTTCCATAATGACGAATACCTCATCATTGATGAACTATCGTACCGCTTCCGTGAACCGGTGCGTGGGGAGGTGGTCGTCTTCCGTCCGCCGCTGGATCCGGGAGAGTACTACATTAAGCGCATGATCGGCCTGCCGGGAGAGACCGTGGAAATCACGGATGGCCACGTCTACATCTCCAATGCGGACCATCCAAACCGCGTGGAATTAAAAGAAGCCTATTTGGACGATTTGTCCACGCAGGGAAAGAAAAAAGTGACACTCGCCGCGGATGAGTATATGGTGCTCGGCGACAACCGTGACGAAAGTCTGGATTCCCGCAGTTTCGGCCCCATTAAGCGCGCTTCCATCGTCGGACGCGCCTGGGTGCGCGGCCTGCCGCTGTCCCGCGTCGGTTTATTCGAAGCGCCGTCCTACGACCTCTAGATCTCCTTTTATGACCCCCAAGAAAGACTTGAAGAAAAAGAAAGAGGCGGAAGAGGAGGCGCCGGAGGCTGCCGTGGAAGATGGGATGCCCGCCAAGGAGTTGGCGCCCAAAGATGCCGTCCTCCCGGTCAAAAAAGGGAAGCCGGCACCGGAATTGCTGCGCGGATTCCGCGACATCCTGCCGGAGGAACAGGCTCGCTGGACCAAGGTCCGCGACACGGTCCGCACCATTGCGGACGCGTACAGCTTTGATCGCATCGACACGCCCGTTTTGGAGCGCGTGGATTTGTTCCAGCGCACCGTCGGCAAGCAGACCGACATCGTGGAAAAGGAAATGTACGCGTTCCAGGACGCGGCGGAGGACCACGTTTGTCTCCGTCCGGAGGCCACGGCGTCGGTTGCCCGCGCTTACATCAACCACGGCATGATGAACCTGCCGCAGCCGGTGAAGCTGTGGTACGAGGGCCCCATGTTCCGCCATGAACGTCCGCAGGCCGGGCGTTATCGCCAGTTCCACCAGGCCGGGTTTGAAGTGCTTGGGTCCGCGGAGGCTATCATGGACGCGCAACTCATCATGATCGCCGTCCAGACCATGAAGGAACTGGGCATCCCGGTCACGGTGCAGATCAACTCCATCGGCACGCCGGCCACGCGCCAAGCGTACTTGGCGGAGCTCACTAGCTATTTCCGCCCGCATCGCGCCAAGTTGTCGGAAGACGATAAGAAGCGCCTGCAAAAAAACCCGCTCCGCATCCTGGATAGCAAGGACCCAGCCGTGCAGGAGCTGCTCGCCAGCGCCCCGCAGATCGTGGACTGGCTGGACGACGAAAGCAAAAACCACTTCATGAAGGTCCTGGAGTTCTTGGACGAAGTGGAAGTGCCGTACGTCCTGAACCCGCACCTCGTGCGCGGCTTGGACTACTACACGCACACCGTCTTTGAACTGTGGGAAGCGGGCGACACCGGCGAACGCGCGCAAAACGCGCTCGGCGGCGGCGGCCGCTATGACGGATTGCTGGAGCTGCTTTCTGGCCGCCCGACGCCCGCTTGCGGGTTCGCCCTCGGCATGGAACGCGTCGTGCGCACCATGGCCGACCGCAACATTCCGGGCACCAACCGTCCCAAGCCGCAGGTGTTCTTCGCCCAGCTGGGCGACGCCGCCCGCCGCGTGGGCCTGAAGTTGTACGAGCAGTTCCGCCAAGGCGGCATTCCGGTCGCGGAAGCCTTCGGGAAGAACGCGCTCAAGACCCAGTTGGAATCCGCCAACAAGTTCGGGGTCCCGTATACCCTCATTTTGGGTCAAAAAGAGGTCCTGGACGGCACCGTCATCATCCGCGACATGGAGTCCGGCGCGCAGGAAATCGCCGACCGCGAAAAGATCGTCCAGATCATGAAACGCAAGCTTTCCGGGGCCCCGGAGGAGGGGTCTGCCAAGGCCGCTTGACGAGTCCGCCCCGTTCTTGTACTCTCCCGACACTATGTCTCTCGTTGAAACCAAGCGCCGCAAAGGCGAAAGCTTCGACAGCCTGTTGCGCCGTTTCACCCGCCGGGTGCAAACGAGCGGCAAACTGATCGAAACCCGCAAGTACCGCTTCCACGCCAAAGCCCCCAACAAGACCACCAAAAAGGACAGCGCCCTGCGTCGCATCGAATCCCGCGAACAGCGCGACTACCTGATGAAGGTCGGCAAGCTCGTTGAGGAAAAGCGCGGCCCGAAGCGCCGTTAAGAACAAGGGCCCGCAAGGGTCCTTTTCTTCTTTCTCTCCTCCTATGCCCCTCATGCTTTCCATCAGTGAAGATTTGAAGAACGCGATGAAAGCCAAGGACGAAGCGACCTTGTCCACGCTTCGCATGCTTAAGTCCGCCCTCAAGAACAAGCAGATCGATTTGTACGGCGCGGAGGCAAAGGAATTGGCGGATGAAGAAGTGATGGCGGTTATCAAGACCCAGATCAAGCAGTTGAAGGATGCGGCCGATACCTTCGTGAAGGGCGGGCGCGCGGACATGGCCGAATCCTCCAATAAGGAGATTTCCGTGTTGGAAAAGTACCTGCCGGCCCAGATGGACGACGCCGCGCTGGAAGCGGCGGTGAAAGCGGCGCTCGCCGCCGCCGGCATCACGTCCAAGGCGGACGCCGGCCGCGCCATGGGCGTCGCCATGAAGGCCGCCGCCGGCCGCGCCGACGCCGGCCGCGTGAAAAAGATCGTGGAAACGGTTTTGGCGGTCCTCGTGCTCGGCTTGGCTATTTCGTCCACGGCCTGGGCCGCGGGGGACTACACGCCAGTCACGTACATCGCCTACGCCATTCGCATGGCACGCGCGTTCACGTTGCTTATGGGCTTGGTCGCCGTGAACACGCTTATCTCCGGCAGCTTTGCCTACATGGTAGCGGGCGGGAATGACGGGGCGAAGGACCACGCGCACCACCAGATGTTGAGCGGCCTGGTCGGCACGCTGGTCGTCGTCGCGCTGTTCGCCGGACTGACGGTTTCCTTGCAGCAGCTGTAACCGTTACGGCCGCCGAACACTAAAATTCTCCACAGGAAATCCTCTCGCTCCACGCGAGAGGATTTTTGTTGTACAATGCGGACATCTCACACGTTCCATACTTGCGCTGACGTATGCCGTTACGTGCCCGTGCCCGCACTCTCCTTTCCGTCGGCCTTCTCGCCGCGGCGTTGTTCGTCGTGTTTGTTCCCGGCGTGCATGCGCAGCTGCAGTCGGAGACGACTGACCAATTCGCCGCCGCCGCGCTGTTGCCGCAGACGCCCCTTCCTATCGTAATCGCGCGCATTATCCGGTCCGTGTTGGGTGTCATGGGCATCTTGCTCACGGTTCTCATCATCTACGCCGGGTTTTTGTACATGACGGCCGGTGGGGACCAGACCAAGACGGTTACAGCTAAAAATATCATCAAAAACGCCGCGATTGGCCTGACCATCGCGGTTTCGGCGTTTACCATCACCCAGTTCATCTTGAGCCGGCTCCTGACCGCCGCGGGACTTTCCGGCATCACTTCGTCCGCCGTGGAGCGCTACGCGGAACCGCTCGGCGCCGCGTTAAACGGCAAGGTCGTCCGCGACCATTATCCGTCGCGGGACGCAGTGGACGTGCCGCGCAACGTCCGCGTTATCGTGACGTTCGCGGAGCCGGTGGACCCGGGCAGCATCATTCCCGGATTCAACACGGACCCGACCGCTTCTACGTTGAACGCGGACCGCGTGAAGATTTATCCGACGGCCCAACGCGCGGATGCCGCCCTGACGGCCGAGCAGGTACAGGTCAGCGTCAGCGAGGATCGTCAGACCTACGTGTTCGACCCGGCTCCGTTGCTCGGCAACGCAAGCCAACCGACGAACTACACGGTTTCGTTGGGCAGCGGCATCCAGACGCCGCGCGGCAAGAATCTGTTCGCCCAGAACCCGTACGCATGGACGTTTGAAGTGTCCACCAAGGTGGATCTGACGCCGCCCAAACTTATTTCGGCCGTGCCGGTAGAAAATAAGGAGCAGGACCGCAACGTCACGATTGAACTAACCTTTGATGAGGCCATGGACCCGGTGGCTGCCAGCGGCGTGTACGACGGGGCATCCAACCGTTTCTCCAACGTGAAGACCTTGGCCCATGCCGTACCCGCTCCGGCGGACCAACCGGTGAACGGGACCTTCGACATCAGCAACGGGTACCGCACGGTCAGCTTCACGACGGACCGCGTCTGTGCGGAAGACGCCTGCGGGAACAAGGTGTATTGCTTGCCGGGCAAGGCAAATATCGCGGTGGAGGCGCGTGCCGCCACGGTAGACGCCGCCAACGCTCCGCAGGCCCAACTGGTGGGCGGCGGCGTGGACGGCCTGACGGACGCGGTAGGGAACAGCTTGGATGGCGACGGAGACGGCAAAGGAGAGGGTCCTTCCGTGGACAGCCGCCGGCTGACATTCACCACCAACGACAACGTCGATACGCGTACGCCGGCCATCAAGAGCATCAACCCGTCCATCCAGGCGCCCTTGGTCGGCCCGGAGACGCCGGTCACGGTGACTTTCAACATGCCCATGAAGTCCTCGACCCTTTCCAACGGCAACATCCAGATCTGGCCGGATCCGTACTACCCGTTCTGGTTCGTGAACGTCTCGGAAAACCTGAACGCCGCGGAACAGCCCGTGGAAGACGGGGAAACCGTCGCGTTTACCCGCGTGAACGTCAGGCATCCGTCGCTCATCGCCACGGAGACGGAATATCATGACTACTACCCAGTCATCACGGACGACGTGCGGGGGAACAACCAATTCTGCTTCTATCCGGCCGTCGGTCCGTCTGGCAAGACGATGCCAAGTACGTGCGCGGGCGCCCCGTATTGTTGCGACGGAGACCCGTCCGCAACGGCGTGCGTCGCTAAGAAGTCCCAAAAAGCGCTTCCTGATACTTCCGAATAAACGCACATGAACCGTTCTCGCCTTTCCTTCGTTGCCGGAATGACCACCGCCCTTTTATTCGGGGCGGTGTTGGCGTTTGCACCGACCGCATTTGCCCAAGGAACGGACACCCAGAGCGGCATGGCGGCGTTTGCGGAAGCGGCCGGGTTTTCCGCCGCCCCGCTTCCGTTGGTGATCGCCCGGCTGGTCCGCTCCCTCATCAGCTTCCTTGGGATCGTCATTGTTGCGTACGTGCTGTACGGTGGGTTCTTATACATGACTGCCGGCGGGGACGCGACGCGCGTGGACGCGGCTAAGCGCGTATTGCGCAACGCCATCGTCGGGTTCGCCATCGTCATTTCCTCGTTTGCCATCGCCTCGTTCGTCATTACGCGCGTTTCGGAGGCGGTGGGGACGGCGGGGATCAGCGGGTCGACTGACTCGGAGGTCGGGTGTCCGGGTTGCGTGGACGGCCACGTGAACGGCCGCCGCAACTTCGCCTTGTCCGGATGGAACCAGCAGTGCGGGGGATGGGTGCGTAACGCGCAGCTGCAATGGACGTTCACCCAGCCCGTTTCGGCCGGTTCGGTAACGAATGCACAGAAACCGGGGATCCAGATCAAAGATGCGGCCGGCGCCGTCGTTGACGGCACGTTTGCCGTCCGTGGAAACGTCGTGTCCTTCACGCCTTCCGCGGCGTGTCCGGGCGCGGCGGAAGAGAAGTGTTTTGACGCCGCCGCGACGTATGACGTCACGTTTTTCCCGACGGTCTTGCGTAGTGCCACGGGCGCGCAGTACCAGTGCGGCGGCTTATTTGAGCCGTGCACGGATTCATTTACCACGGGGACGGCCGTGGACGTAACGCGGCCGACGGTGGACATGATTCAACCGCCTGTGACGGGTATGAGCGCTGCTGTCGGCGGCATTGTGCCTTTGCAGGCGCGCATCCGCGACGACGTTGGCGGGTCGCTTGCATTGTTCTTCGTGGAGGATGCCGGGAAACCGGTGTTTTCGGCGGGCGTCGGAACGGATAGCAATGCCCGCCAGGTCGCGCTGGACAACGTGTTTTCCACCGATGAGACGGAATGGGATACGGCCGCCTATGGCGCGGGCACGTATGACACGTGGGTGGTCGGCGTTGATTGCGCCGGCCATGAGGCTCAGACTCCAAAGCACAAGATCGCCCTTGTTTCCGCCCAGTGTGTGAACGGAGTGAAAGACGGGACTGAAACCGCCGTGGATTGCGGTGGTTCTTGTGGTGCCTGTGCGGGCGGCGCGTGCCGCATTACCACGGATTGCACGGCCAGCCTGACCTGCCGAGAGGGATCGTGCGTCAGCACGCCGCGTGTGGACCGCGTGGTCGCCAATGACGGTGCCGTCGGCAACCTGATTACTATTTCTGGCGACGGATTCGGTGCGGATGCCGGCACGGTCGTTTTCCTGGGCGATCCCGCCGAGCCGGCGGACGACGTCACGGCCGTTACGGCCGCGATGTGCGGTCCGGGCGCGTGGAAGAACACCCAGGCCGTGGTTCAGGTGCCGCTTGGGGCAAAGAGCGGGCCGTTGGAATTGCGCACGGCGTCGTTTTCGGCGGATCGGACAAAAGCGGACCGGACCAACGATACGTTCGGCGCGCGCCTGTCTGATTTCACCGTGAACGGCGTGGTACGCCCGGGGTTGTGCGCCATTGCGCCAACCACGGGTATGGGCAGCATTGCCGCCGTGCTTTCCGGCCTCAATTTTGGCGCCGTGCGCGGGGAAACCGGCTCCATCTACTTCGGCAACTACACGGCGGCGGCGTATGGCGCCTGGGGCGCGACGTCGGCGGAAGTGACCGTGCCTCGTTTGGATGCGGGCACGTACCCCGTCCAGCTGTTCGTCGGGGGAAAGACATGTACGGGCACCACGACGGCATGTACGGAGGATAAGGATTGCACGGCTCCCGCGACCTGCGTCTCCAACCGCCAAGGATCGAACCCGGTCTCTTTTGCCGTGCAGACACTGCCAACCCAGACCCCGCCCCGCATTTCCGGCGTAGATCCGGCGCAGGGGCCGGTGAACCAGTACGTGACCGTCTCCGGCGTGAACTTCGGTTCGGCCGGTTTGGTGTATCTGCGGGAAGTCGCCGGCGCGGGACGTTCCGCCATTGGCAGTGTCGAATTCCCGGAAGCGTGCGGAACTTCGTTCTGGTCCGATACGTCGGCTGTTATAAAGATCCCATTGTTCTTCGCTGACAAATTCACCCCCATCGTGCCGGGGAAGTACACATTGACCATTGACCGGGGAGGTGTCGTTTCCGAAGGAATCCCATTTGAGATTACCTCCGGCTCCGCTGGTCCCGGCGTGTGCCGTCTACATCCGACGTCCGGTCCGATTGGGACGGCTGTCACTGCCATCGGTGATAATTTGACCGGTACCAACAGGTTCGTGTTCCGCGACAATAAGACGTCGCCTGCGGAGGCATTGAATGGAAACCTGATTGCCGCGGTTGCCGCGGGCGCCGTGACCGGCCCCGTCGTCGTGCAACGTACCGGCCCGGAATCGGCTTCCGCGAACGCCGTACCGTTTGCCGTCGGCAGCTGCAAGGACGGATCCGTCGCTTGTACGAATGGGACCCAGTGTTGTGCGAATGGCACCTGTTCGCTTTCTTGCGGCGCAGTCGCCGTGGACGGACACTACGCGTACATGTTCTCCACGGGGCCCATTCCGCAGGCTCCGCGCGTTATCGTCGCCTGCGACCGGAGCGGTTCTGCTCCTTCGCCCTCCCCGTGGGACGGGTGGAGCAAGGCAGGGACGGTTTGCCCGAACGCCGTCGTGACGGCCGCGTTTGACCGTCCGATGGACCGCGCGTTTATGCAGGCGGGAAGCGTCCGCGTGCAAAAGTGCACAGGCCCCGTCGATGACCGTTGCAAGACCACGGACGCGGCGTTGACAGGGGTGCTGGCCAGCTCCACGGATACGTCGTTTGCTTGGCAAAAAGAAGATCGGACGCCCCTGGACGCGGGAGCGACCTATCGGGTGACGCTCGCGGCGGCCGGATTCCGTTCGGCAACGAAGAAATCCGCCGATGGCGTGGAATTGGGATTGGAACCGTTGGCCGGCGATTATTCTTGGCAGTTCTCCACGGCTGCCAGTGGCGCGCCATGCACGATCGGCGGCGTGGTCGTCCAGCCGGACCAGATGACGGCGACTGCGCCGGATCAGACGGTCAATTACTCCGCGGCCCCTCTTGCCAAGGAAGACCGCTGTGTCATGCTCGCCTGCGCGAGTGACATGGCATTCGCCTGGAATTCCGACCATCCGAACCAAATCGACCTTGCGAACACGGCGGGAGCTTGTACTCAGGTCGCCACCGTCCGTTCCGCCATTTCGGACAATAACAGCAAGGCCGTCATCACGGCCCAGTTGACCAACGTGAGCGCGGCACCCTCGGACGACGCGACGTTGACCGTTGATTTTGAAGATCCGAACGTGGTCGAGTCTTGGCCGTCCTGCGACGCCGCGTGTTTGAACGCCGACATCGGCGCGCGCTTCAACGTGCCGATGGAGCCCGCCGATTTTACGACGTCTACCGTTGAGTTGTTCGCCTGTGAAAACGCCGTTTGTGCGCCGGCGCGGCGTACCAAGGTGAATGCGGCGGTCGCGTACATTGGCGCAAACGGGTCCCACGTGACGTTGACCCCGTCGAATAGCCTGCAGCCCGACACGTATTATCAGATGCGGATTGCCGGTTCGGTTCGTGCGCTGCGGACGAGCTCCCTCCTGTCCGATTCCTATAACGGAGGCGATTTTACCTCTATCTTCCGTACCGACCGCACGGGCCAAGCCTGTGGAATTGATCGGATTTCGGTAGAACCAAAAGAAGTGATGGCCAAGCGCGTTGGGGAAAAGGCCACGTTCACCGCGACGCCGTTTGGCGCCCCGGACGCCTGCTCCCCGACGGGGCAGCGCCTGAACCCAATGTCGTACGAGTGGAATGCCTGGACGGCGCTTGATACACCGGACCGCGTTCCCGCGGCCCGCACGGCATTCCTGTGGCCGCCGGCTTCCACCCAGCAGGGAGCCCTTCTCCTTTACTCCGCCAACCAGTTGCCCGCGTCCTGCGCGTCCAACTGTCTGAACGCCGGCGCACAAGCCGTTGCTGGGGAAGCGCTGTGCGGGAATGGCCGTGTCGAAGCGGGGGAAGATTGTGACGGCGGACCTTCGTGTACCTCCATCTGCCTCCGCGCGGAGGCGAAGGCCTGCGACGCGACATTAACGACCAACTGTTGCGGGAATGGCAAAACGGAAGGATTGGAAGAGTGCGACCTCGGCAAGGCGGGCGGCAGCATCTGTACCCCCGGCTGCCTGAATGCCGGTTCAAACGCCTCCTACTGCGGAAACGGGAAGACAGAAGAAGAAGCCGGGGAAGAGTGCGATGACCGGAACCGCATCGGCGGCGACGGGTGTTCCTCGGTCTGTCTCCATGAGGGGACCAAGGCGCGTTCTGCCGTGCTCGCCATCTGCGGCAACAGCGTCCGCGAAGCCGGGGAAGACTGCGACGACGGTAACGCCGTTTCCGGCGACGGGTGTTCCGTCCTCTGTCTCCATGAAGGGGCCCAGGGCGGGGCAGTGTGCGGCAATGGCTCGGTGGAATCCGGTGCGGTTGGATCCGCGACGGGTCCGCGCGGGGAAGACTGCGACGACGGTAACGCCGTTTCCGGCGACGGGTGTTCCGACACCTGCGTCCGCGAAGGATCTTCCGCGCGCTATGCCATTCCTTCGTTCTGCGGGAATGGCGGTTTGCCGGAAATGGGTGAGGAATGCGAAGTGGTGGCCCCGACCGGCGCTCCCAAGCTCCAGCCGCTTGGCGTAGCGGTCATTGACGTGACGGCTCCCCAGGAAATTGATCCGAAGGAGACGGACCCGGCCAAGCGCATCGCCCGGTCCACCGTGACCGCCCAGGAAACAGGGACAAGCAAAAAAGGCCAGGCGACCATTGCGCTGACCTGTTCCTGTTCCACGGACGATTCTTGCGGCGCCGGCGGCTATGCCTGCGGCACGTCCAATTGCTGCGTGGAACGCGCCCAGGTCGTCGGCATTTCGCCGAACCAATCCGGCGACGTCTGCCGTAACGCCGACGTCTGGGTCGAGTTCTCCAAAGCCATGGACACGAAGTCCTTGCAAGGAAACCTCTTCTTGGAAGCGCATCATGCGTCTGGCGCGGCCTGTGCGGCGGCAGGCGGGACCATGTCTGCGCTGACAGTTGCGTCTGCGCCCGTCGGGATCATTGGACGGGTCATCGCGTTTGCCCAGTCGTTCTTCTCGGGGGAAAGCGCATTTGCCCAAAACACCGACGCTCCCAGGTACTGCCTGATCCCGATTGCGTACTCTATTGAAGGGAACAAGATTCACGCCAGCCTCCAAAAGGTGTTGTCGGCGTCCACGGACTATCGGTTGGTCGTCGTGGCGGATGACAACGTATTGGATGCGGCCAAGGTAGGGGTTCGCAGCGCGGACCAGGCCACCCTGGATCCGCAGAATGCGGGCGCAGGCGCCCTGTCGTACTTGCTCGGCGGCCAAGCAGGTCTCTCGGCCCACCTGGTGGCCGTCACCTCGTTCACTACGGGGACGCAGATTTGCGCGATCGACCATTTGGACGCAAAAGACGATGGAAAACTAGATGCGGCCGGCAGCGTCGTCTCGCCTCCGCAGGACAAGAGCTTCAACTTCCTGACGGTCGCAGGCGAACAACATAAGGTGTCTGCCACGGCCCGTTCCAAGGACGGCCAGGCGATTTCCCCGGTTGCTCCGTACACGTGGGAATTGTCCTGGGGTTCCACTATCGCGGACTCGGACACCGCGAAGAACGTCGTCAGCACCACGGGCACTCCTGCGGCCCCGACGGTGACGGCCAACAACGTGAACGGTCCGGAAACCGTCTTCGCGGAAGCGACGGTCAAGACATCGGCGGACGGACTGCCGGCCGTCGGTACGGTCTCGCGCGGCGCGATCGGGTTTGAGGCGCTCATCTGCTCCAACCCCTCCAAGATCGGCGCGGTGAACGTCGGAACCGCGCAGGAAACCAACAAGCCGTACGTGCAGGCGGAAACGAACTTCGGCTTCACGTACTGCCGCGACTTCGCTGATCCAAAGAAAGTGGACGACGACTTGCCGGAACTTACCGTCGCCCAGGTGCCGAATTCCCCGGTCGGCGCGTTCCGCGAATTCCTCTATAAGCTGGCGGGTACCCCGGACGGCCTGGGCGTGCGCGTCATCAGCAATGACGGGTATCTGACGCCTGCGGCTTGGTATGCCAAGCAAGGGTTCAAGGGATCGCCTTCGCCCACCAAGGTGGACGGGTATGAAGCGGTACAAGACGGCAATACCTGGTACGTCTTCGCCCCAAACTACGCGGTGAACGCGCAGACGGGCAAAGCGACGCTCTATCCGCAGATCTACGTCATTTCGTATAACCCAGACGCGCGTCCCGCCTCACAAGAGGCGTTCAAGCGCATCTTGTCCACCTGGCGCTTCAACGCGAACCAGGCGGCCGTAACGGACTACAATCTCTGCCGCGTCACCGCGACGGGGGATTACCTTAAGAACGCCAAGAATGCCTACGTGTCCTGCACTTGGGACGGCGACTGCTTGGACCGCTGCATCGGCGGTAAAGTCTGTAGTGCCTCCGGTGCCGCGTGCGCCCAGGACGCGGATTGCCCGCAGGCCAACGGCACGTCCGCGTGCGATGGGCAGAAAGCCAAAATCCGTCGCGACACCAAGCGCCTGCAGGACGTCGTGGTCATGAAGGCCGCGTTCGACCAGCTGGGCGGCCGCGTGCCGGAATTGGCGAGCGGCACGTTCTTGCGGACCCTGGCCGTCAGCGCCTGGCCTTCGTGGACTGCCGCCCTCGGCAACGCCGTCGGTACGGCGCTTCCCACGGACCCCATCAATGACTTCTACGGGTGCACGGGTTCCGGCTATGATCGGGAAACGTGCTTCAACAGCGCGGCTTCGCAGTTCGTCTGCCCGGCCAAGAGCCAGGTGTACGGCTTCCAGAGCGTTGGCGGGGATTCTTACACGCTGTCCGCCCGCCTCGAATACGCGGCAGCCGCGTGGAACAAGCCGATTGACCTGAATTCGACCGACAAGGTCACGATCTCGGTTGAAAATGCCAAGGACACCGTGTTGACGGGCCAAGGATTCATTCCGGGCGACCGCTTCTGCGCAGGAACGGTCGTCGGCACCTCCTCTTCTTGTGGCGACGGCGTGAAAGCCACGGACGAAGTGTGCGAATTGGGAGAAGTAAGAGTAGACACGACTGCGTGCGCGACCGGCTATCAAAACGTCGCGTGCGTGAAAAACGCGTCTACGGGCCAGTGCGAGTGGCAGGCGGGAGGCGCGTGCGTCTCCTACGCTTGCGGCAACGGGACAAAGGAAGCAGGAGAAGATTGTGACGACGGCGCGCGCAACGGCACGTACGGCAGCCGTTGCAACGCCCAGTGCCGTTCCTACAACGTCGCGTCGGCGGCGTCCGGATTCTCCTTCTGCGGAGACGGATTCCTTTCCGGCGGGGAACAGTGCGACTGCGGCACGTCTGACAACTTCCTCCCGCTTCTGAATGCGTATGCGTCGCCTTTGGACGGCAATTGGGCGAAGGCAAACGCGTGCGGTGCCCCGAATGGCAATTACAGCCTGACCATTTCCCGCTCCTGTTCGCTCGATTGCCGCAAGCCCGGGCCTTCTTGCGGGGACGGCATCGTCCAGGCGAATGCGGGAGAGACATGTGAAGGGACGCAAGAAGAGGTTGCAACGGGGTTCTGCGCCGGCACGAGCCAGGGCTGCACGACAAACACTCAGTGCGCGAACGTCAACGGGGGCGCTGGAGCCGTCTGTGCTCCGTTTGTGAACAGCAGGGTGTGTGAAAAAGGCCTCGCTTCCAAGATCGGCTCTGTCTGTGTGGCCAATGCAGACTGCGACACCTCAGCGATTGTTCATGATGGCAAGTGCAGCGTCGGGACCTACCCCCTTGTTACCTCCCGCGTCTGTCTGGCAGCCGGGAGTGCCAATCAGTGCACGTTTGGCGCACCGGCGGCGGGGTGGTCGGAAAAATACGCCAAAGGCCAACCGGCCTGCGGCAATGGGAAAAAAGAAGGCGCAGAGCAGTGCGATGACGGCAACTTGAAGGACGACGACGCCTGCACGTCCGAATGTGCACTGAACGTTTGTGGCGACGGCAAGGTACAGAAGGGCGTGGAAGCGTGCGACTACGGTTCTCAGAACGGGAACTCCTGCACGCCGTCCTACGGCTCTACCTGCAACTACTGCACCAACCAATGCCAACGCAAGACGGTGTCCGGCGCCTACTGCGGCGACGGCGTCATCAATGGCAATGAATTCTGCGATGGTACGGCCGTAAAGAACATCTGCTCCAAGGCGACCGGCACGACCTTCCAAGTCGCCGGCCCCTGCCTGACGGACGCGGAGTGTGACGCGGGATTCCAGTGCCGCCGCCTCGGCGTCTGCAACGGCGGGGCGAAGAACGGGGAGGTCTGCCAGGTCTCATACGTGGGCGGAACCCCCGTGTTCCAAGGGACCCTGACGGATTCGTGCGGGGCGGGCAGCACGTGCGTGTTCCCGTCCTGCACCACCAGCTGTTCCTCGGCCTGCCCGTTCAACTTGGAGACGGCCGTACTGAAGGTACAGCCGGAAGGGTCGAATGCCACCTCCACCAGCATCGATTTGTTCGCGGCGGGAAGCGGAACGCCGGACGGCGGGTTCCTGACCATCCCCGCCTGTACGGCCGCGACCCAGTTCTTCGCGGACGTGGATGATGCGAAGCTGGTCTATCCGAAGATTGACATTGTGTTCGTCACGGACATTTCCGGGAGCATGACGACGAGCGTCGGTGGGGGGAAGACGCGCATGGAAGTCGCGAAGGCGTCCATCCACGCGGCCATCGACGAACTGTTTGACACGTATACGAAAGCGACGTTGCGCGTCGGGCTTGTCTCGTTCGGCTATTCCAACACCGCGGCGACGGCCGCGCGCCAGGATAAGGGTCTGCTTCCGGCGACGCAGCGCCAGGAATTGCTCGATACCGTGGATGCGTACGCGGCGACCGGCGGATACACGCCAACATACTACGGCGTTCAACAGGGCATCGCGCTGATCCAAACCGGGGATCCCACGGCGAAGAAATTCGTCATCCTGATGACGGACGGGGATCCGACGGGCGGGGAGGCGGTAGTGACGCAGGTGTACAACCTCATGCGCATGCCTGACAATAGCGCCATTTCGTTCTCTTCCGCCGCTATTACGACGGACCAGCACCTCATCGGCTGGACCGCCCACATGTCGAGCGAACTCTGTGGGGGAAGCAGTAGTGCCCAACTGGCACAGCGGGCGGACTGCCAACCCAAGGAGAACGTGCGGTACGCGTATGACGGCGGTACCGAAGCGGCCATCCGTGACATGTATGCCAATATTATTGACGGCATTCTCGGTGTGACGCTTCGTTACCTGACAACGACGAACCAAGTCCTGACAGGTTCCGCGGGCACGGTTCGTTCGGGGAAGGGCATTCCGTTGCCGTTCCCGGACGGATTCGTCTGTGACCCGACGGGCGGCAGCAAGAATGTGCGCTTCTCCGTCGCGTTCAACGCGGGAGGCGCGGTCAATTTCAGTAATTTCAAGATGACCTACTGTCCCGTTCGCTGATCCGCTCCCTTCCTTCCTCTCCGCGTGGAGGGGAAGGGGAATGACCGGACCAACTCCTTATGGACGAATACGTCTACCAGCAACCCTATCAAGTTCCCTCCCCGGCGCCGCGTTTTCCATGGAAGCCGGTTCTTGGCGTGCTCGGGGCTGTCGTTCTCGTGGGCGGGGGAGCATTCATCTGGCGTCTGCGCGGCGCTTCCACCCGTCAACAATTAGTGGACCGCCAACAGACCGTGCGGGCGGAAATCGCCAAGGCGGACGGGGCCTGCGTGGATTCCGCTGATCGCGCTTTGTGCCAGAAGGCATTGCTCGATATTGCCGCCCAATCCATGAACGCGCCGGAAGCCTGCAGGGTCCTGAAAGATCCGGCTGCGCTGGATGACTGCGTTTGGGGCGTCGCCGCGAAAACGGGGGACACCAAGATCTGTACCCAAATAGGGAATACGGCCCTGGCCGCGACGTGCGTGGACGGCGTCGTCTTGCAAAAAGCCGTGGATGCGTCGGATGAAACGCTCTGCGCTTCCGTGAAGGATGAGGCTAAACGCGCGGCGTGCGTCGAGTCCGTTGCGCCGACGACCGCGGCGAATTGCGCCGCCCGCGGAAAACGCGCAGAAGAATGCGCGGCTCGGAAGACGATTGACCTGGCTGCCGTCAAGCGTGACCCGTCCCTCTGCGGCTCTATCGTCACGGAATTCCAAGACCTGTGCCGCGAACTCGTCGTGGATGACGTTGATCTGGACGGGCTGGTTGCCGCGGACGAGACCTTGTACGGCTCCAATCCCAATAAGGCGGACACGGACGGGGACGGTTTCATGGATGGGGATGAAGTGAAAAACGGCTTTAACCCGGCCGGTCCCGGCAAGTTGGTAACGACGGGCAGCTAAGGTACAATTTCCCCGATATGTTTGATAAAGAACCAGAGGACATGTTTGCCGGAACCGACGTGCCGACGCCGGCTCCTCCCACGGGCGGCATGGGGCGTCCTTCGTCGGCTCCGGCCGCCGCGCCTTCGCCGCTTCCTTCGGCGGAACCCGTGCACGCCGGCGGCATGTCGGGAACCAAGCTGCTTCTTATCATCCTCGGTACGGCGGTCGTTGTCGGCGCCGCCGGGTACCTTTCGTACTCGCTGCTCGGCACCAAGGAGCCGGTCGTACCGCAAGACCAGGTCCCGGCTCCGACGGGCGGTCGCCTGACTCCGGAAGAGGTGAACCTGGGCGGTACCACTCCTGAACCGGTCGCTCCGGAACCGACGCCGATCGTTCCCGTGGTTCCCACTCCCGCCATCGTCCCCGAGGTTGATACAGATAAAGACGGATTGAGCGACGTGGCGGAGGCGGGGCTGGGTACGGATTCCACCCAGAACGACACGGATGCGGATGGACTGAATGATCGGGAAGAAGTCGTCATCTACAAGACGGATCCGCTCAAGGCGGATACGGACGGAGACACGTATCCGGATGGCAGTGAAGTACGCAACGGGTACAACCCGGCAGGCCCCGGTAAGCTGCTCACGGTTCCTCCCGCTACCCCGTAACCTTTTCCCTTATGGCCCCGCCTAATTCCGCCATGCAAACGCCCGCGGATCTCCCCAAGGTCCTTCCGGAACCGCGCGTATTCGTGATGCCGGAGCGTTACCGTGGCGGGGCGGTTGGTTTGGCCATGGCTGAACCCAAAAAAGAAGACCCCAAACCGGCCCCGGTCGTGGCGCGTCCGCCGGTGCCGTTGCCGCCTAAGCCGCAGCCGCCAAAACCCATTGCCCCGCCGTCCCACGGTAAGCCAAAAGGGAAGGCGTTCGCCTTGGTGGGCCTTCTCCTGCTCTTGGCGCTTGGCATTGGCGGGTTCTTTGCCTTCCGGACGCTGTCTCAGCCGTCGGACGTGGTCCCAACGACACCCCCTGACACGTCTACGCCGCCCGTGACTACGCCCGTAGTCGTCACGCCGCCCATTGTGACGGACCCGACGCCCGCGGATCCCAATCCGTTCCCCGCGGGCACGCGGCCGGGACCAGACGGGGACAGTGATGGTCTTTCTGATCTGGAGGAACGTCTGCTCTATGCGTCCGATCCGGGGCTGCCCGACACGGACGCGGACGGGTTCCTGGATGGGAATGAGGTGTTCCACGGTTACAATCCCACCCAGCCGTCTCCCTCCACGTTGTCGGATGCCGGATTGCTCAGAGTCTATTTTGTCGAAGCAGCCCCTGGCGAACTCTTGTATTCAATGCCGTATCCGACGGCGTGGACCGTGACGCCGTCCGTCGCCGATCCGCGTGACGCCGTGTTTTCCTTGACGACGGGGGAGTCCTTGACGGTTTCCGCAGAGGACAAAACGGATGCTGCTCAGACATTGGATGCGTGGTACGCCGCGCAGAACCAATCCGTGACCGTGCGTCCGTCCACGACCAAAAGCGGCGTGAAGACACTGCAGACGGAGGATGGCCTGACGATTTACGTGGATCGCGGCGTTTCCGTGCTGATCTTCCATTTCGACACAGGTATCAAAGGCACGGTGGATTACCTCCAGACGTTTAAGATGATCCTGAACGGCTTGGCGCTGAAGTAACGGCGCTGAGGAAGGTTTATGGCAACGATCCGGGTGGAATTGAACCAACGTCTCGTCCGAGGCGGGCAATGCCTGCCTCAAGCAGATGTGGAACGCGTCTGTCGTGCCGTGGCCCGCGCCCTCGGACTGAAGCGGGACGCCCACGTGTCCGCCGCGTTCGTATCTGAGGCGGATATCCGCCGCCTGAACCGCCAGTATCGCGACAAGGACAAGGTGACTGACGTGCTTTCGTTTAATCTGGACGAAGGGGATTTGCTTGGGGAAGTACTGCTGTGCTATCCACAGGCACTTCGTCAGGCAAAAGAACTCGGTCACGGTGTGCGTGAGGAGCTGTTGTTTCTCCTGGTGCACGGACTGCTGCACCTCCACGGGTTCGACCATGAACGCCCTCGCGACGCCGCCCGAATGTTCCCGTTGCAGAAACGGATCTTGGATGGACTCTCCATTGATTCCCGCCTATGAACACCCCACGCTTGTTCCAAAGCTTCCGTCACGCCTTCCGGGGCGTGGTCGTGGCGTTTGAACAAGAATTGAGTTTCCGCCTCCAGCTGGTTGCTGGAGTGGTCGTGTTGTCCGCCGCTTGGGTGTTCAAGGTGCGCACGTCCGAGTGGATCGTTCTCGTGTTCCTCGTCGGGGCCGTGCTCGTGCTTGAACTCATCAACAGCGTGTTTGAGCGCCTCGCTGACGCCTTCAAGCCCCGCGTCCACCCCATGGTCCGTGACGTAAAAGACCTTATGGCTGCCACGGTCCTGTTCGTTGCCACGGCCGCGGCCATTATCGGCACCTTGATTTTCCTTCCGTACGTGCGGCCGTACCTGTAAAACGGTTTTTGCGGTGTTCACGCGCTTTGCGCTATACTGACGACAATTCTCCCCTCGGCTATGGCGGAAGAAATTTACGCGGGTCTGGACATCGGCGCTTACGCCGTCCGCATCGCGGTCGGCAAGACCGTGCCAGGCTCCGAATCCAAGGACCATCTCCATGTCATTGGGGCTGTTGAGGTTCCCTCCGGTGGCGTCGCCAAGGGGTCCGTTACGGACATTGAAGAAGCGGTCTCTTCCGTCTCAAAAGCCCTTGAACAAGCGGAGCGTCTTACAGGGCTTCCGATCAATGCCGCTTGGGTGGCCATCTCGGGTACCCAGATGTTGGCCCAAGAAAGCCGCGGCGTCGTCGGCGTCGCCCGTCCGGACGGAGAGATCCGGGAAGAAGACGTGGAACGCGCTATTGAGGCGGCCCGCACGGTCGCGACGCCTCCCAACTTTGAGATCGTCCACGTCATCCCCAAAAGTTTCATCGTGGACGGCCAGCGCGGCATTAAGGATCCCGTCGGTATGCACGGGACCCGCTTGGAAGTGGACGCGCTTATCATCCAAGGCCTCGGTTCGCACATTAAGAACCTGACCAAGTGCGTATACCGCACCGGTTTGGACATTGAAGATTTGGTATTCTCCGTGTTGGCCACGGCAGAAGCGTGCCTGACATCCCGCCAAAAAGAGCTGGGCGTGTGCGTCGTAAACGTCGGTTCTACGACGACGACGTTGGCGGTCTTTGAAGAAGGGGACATCCTCCACACGGCGGTGCTGCCGGTGGGAAGCGACTACGTCACGCGGGACTTGGCCATGGGGCTGCGCACGTCCATGGATGTCGCGGAACAAGTCAAAATCCGTTACGCTACCTGTCTCACGGACACGGTGGGAAAAAAGGAACAGATCGACCTGGCCGAATTCGGCGTAGAAGGCGCGGAGATGGTGGACCGGGCCTTCGTCGCGGAAATCACCCAGGCGCGCATGCAGGAGATTTTTGAAAAGGTAGACGCGGAACTGCGCAAGGTGGAGCGCTCAGGGCTTCTTCCGGCCGGTGTCGTGTTGACCGGCGGTGGGGTCAAGATCGGCGGGTGCGTAGAGGCGGCAAAGGACGCGTTCCGTTTGCCTGTCACGATCAGTTCCGCCCTCGGCATCAGCTCCGTCATCGATCGCGCGCACGACCCCGCGTTTTCCACCTCCGTCGGCCTGGTCCTTTGGGGTCGCAATATCCGTGGCGCCGGTGGCGGCAAGGGGATGAGTAACGTGTTCGGCAAGCTAAAAGGCGTGGGGAAAATCGCGGATGGCATTAAGAAGCTTTTTTCCTCCTTAAAACCTTAAACGCGGCGCGGAAATGGGTTCCGGAAGGGCCCATTTTTTGCCCCCTTGACACTTCGTCTTTTCGCTTGACATTGGAGGCCCGCAACCCTAAAGTTGTTGAAGACTTTTTGTGCGGCTCCGGAACCGAAGCGAATACATAAAGTGTTCAGCTTGAATTATGGGCGAAGTCAAACCCGGCATTGAGACGTTTGCCAAGATCAAAGTCGTCGGCCTCGGAGGCGGCGGCGGATCCGCGGTAAACCGCATGATCACCGATAACATCAAGGGGGTTGATTTTATCGCCATCAACACGGATCTCCAGGCACTTAACCAGAACTTGGCTCCCATTAAGATTGCCATTGGCAAGACCGTCACGCGCGGCTTGGGCGCCGGCATGAACCCGGACATCGGGTCCCGTGCGGCAGAGGAAAACCAGAATGAAATCCGTACGGCGCTTACGGGGGCCGACATGGTTTTCTTGACCTGCGGGTTGGGCGGCGGCACGGGTACGGGTTCCATCCCTGAAGTGGCCAAGATCGCCAAGGAGCTCGGGGCGCTGACCATCGCGGTCGTGACCAAGCCGTTTTCGTTTGAAGGCGCGCAGCGCCGCCGCATCGCGGAGGAAGGGTTTGAAAAGCTGTCCCAGTACGTGGACTCCATCATTACCATCCCAAACGACCGCGTGCTGCAGATCATTGATAAGAAAACGTCCTTGGTGGAAGCCTTCCGCATCGTGGACGACGTGTTGCGCCAGGGGGTGCAGGGAATCGCGGAAATCATCACCGTGCCGTCCCTCATCAACGTCGATTTTGCCGACGTGCGCGCCATCATGGCCAATTCCGGTTCGGCCCTCATGGGCATTGGCAAGGCCAGCGGGGAAAACCGCGCCATTGACGCGGCCAAGCAGGCGATTGCTTCGCCGCTCTTGGAACTTTCCATCGACGGGGCAAAAGGCATCCTGTTTACCATTACGGGCGGCTCCAACCTGGGCATGCATGAGGTGGCGGAGGCGGCCAAGGTCATTACGTCTTCGGCGGATGAGGACGCCAAGGTCATCTTCGGCGCCAACATTGATGAAGACATGAAGGACGAAATCCGCATTACGGTGGTCGCTACGGGCTTTGACAGCCGTGACCGCCGCATGACGGCCCCGGGCGTTGTGGAACTTCAAGCCCAGGGTACGTGGGCCCCGGCATCGCCATTCCTGCGTCCGCGGGAGGACGACCGTCCGGCCGTCCGGAAGATCCCGTACCAACCGCCGTCGGCACCGCCCCGCGCGGTCGTCCCGGAGGAACCGGCGTACCAGGCCCCGCCCATGCGCCGCCTGGAACCGCGGAGTATGGAACCGGTGGCTCCGCCCCCACCCCCTCCTCCGCAGCCGATGATGCCGCCTCCCGCGCCGCGCCCGGTCATGAAACCGGCCACGCTGCGTCCGCCGTCTCCGCCGCCGGCCCCACCGGCGGAACCGGAAGACGAACTGGAGATTCCGGCGTTTATCAGAAAAAAGATGATGTAAGCAAATCCGCCCGTTGGGGCGGATTTCTTTTTGCGCTATACTGTCCGTGATTTGAGGATCTATGGCTACACGGGGGAAGTCGTCCAATACGCAAACCGTCATGGTCGCATCCATGGCGTTTTCGGCGATCATCGGTGCCGTATCAGGTGCGGTCTCTGCGTCGCTGATCGCTGGTGCATGGCGCGGCACGGACACGGCCTTGCTTGCGTGGGGTGCGGGTCGCGCGAACGCGGCACCCGTCCAAGGTTCTTCGGAATTGGGCCCTATGGAGGACGAACAGGCGACCATTTCGGTCGTGGACCAGGTGCGCCCCGCCGTCGTCAGCGTCGTCATCAAGCGTCTTTCCTCCGACGGGAAAAGCGCCGTGGTTCTCGGCGGCGGCACGGGGTTTCTTGTCTCCGCTGACGGCCTTATCGTGACCAATCGGCACGTCGTCTCCGAACCGACGGCCTTTTTTACTGTTCTGACCAACGACGGGGCGGAATTGCCGGCCAAGCTTATCTCCGTTGACCCGTTCCTGGACGTCGCGTTATTACGCGTGTCCGGCAGCGGGTATCCCGTGGTGGTCCTGGGCGATTCAGACGCGGTGCGTGCCGGCCAGACGGTTATCGCGGTGGGCAACACGCTCTCCGCCTTCCACAACACCGTCACCAAGGGCGTCGTGTCCGGGGTGAACCGCCGCGTGGTTGCCGGGGACCCCGGGATGGCCGGGGATGTCATCGAGCGCGCTATCCAGACGGACGCCGCCATCAATCCTGGCAATTCGGGCGGACCGTTGCTCAACTTGCTTGGGGAGGTGGTCGGCATGAACACCGCCGTCAGCCATGACGGCCAGTCCATCGGGTTTGCCATTCCCGTAAACGAATTGAAAAAGGCCGTGACGGACGTGGAACGCTACGGGCGCATCGTGCGTCCGTGGCTCGGCGTCCGGTACGCCATGTTGGATGATGAAACGGCGACGGCGGAAGGCCTGACGGTCCGTCGTGGCGCCCTGGTCGGTTCCCGTGCGCCGGGGGCGGAGAATGCCGTTGCGGACGACGGCCCCGCGGCCGCGGCCGGCCTACAGAACGGGGACGTGGTCCTGTCCATCGACGGCCAAGTGCTGGGAGATACGCTGTCCCTGAGCGCCTATATCGCGCAGTGCATGCCCGGCCAGTCGGTGGCTCTCCGCGTGCTGCGCGGGACAAAAGAACTTACCCTGGAGGCGACGCTCCGTGAATTCCCGACCAATCCCGCTTCCTAATATGGTTCCTGCCAAACATACAAAAATCGTCTGCACCATCGGTCCCTCTTCGCACACCCCGTCCGCGCTTCTCGCGCTCATGCGCGCGGGTATGAACGTCGCGCGGCTCAACTTCTCGCACGGCACCCACGCGGAACACGCGGTGTTGTATACGCATGTGCGTGCCGCCGCTGCAAAGGTTGGGGAGCCGGTCGCTGTGCTGGCGGATCTCCAGGGACCAAAAATCCGTCTTGGCACCATGCCGGAACAGGGGGTTGAAATGAAAACGGGAACATCCGTCACCTTTTCGACGGCCGTGGATACGTACAAGGGAAGCGTCATTCCCGTGACGTACAAGGGCCTCCATACGGACGTTCAGGTTGGCCATCGTATCTTGATTGAAGACGGCTTGTACCAAGTGCGCGTCGTTGCCATCCATGGCAAGGAAATCCGCGCCAAGGTTATCAATGGCGGGACCTTGTTCTCCCACAAGGGTATGAACTTTCCGGACACCACCCTGCGCGTGCCGGCGTTGACTGCCAAAGACAAGGCGGACGCGGTGTTCGCCACGGGGATCGGGGCGGATTGGCTCGCCTTATCCTTTGTCACGTCCCCGGACGACGTCCGTGCCCTGCGACGCCTGGTGAAAGGGGCTTCTAAAAATCGCGTGCCCCCGCGCATCATGGTGAAGATTGAAAAACACGAGGCCGTGGAGCGGTTTGAGGAAATCCTCGCGGAGGCGGACGGCGTCATGGTCGCCCGCGGCGACCTGGGCGTGGAAATTCCGGCGGAGGCCGTGCCGGTCCGCCAAAAGGCCATCGTGGATTTAGCGCGGTTGGCGGGGAAGCCCGTCGTTGTCGCCACCCAGATGTTGGACTCCATGATCCGCAATCCGCGCCCGACCCGCGCGGAGGTGTCCGACGTCGCGAACGCCGTGTTCGACCATACGGACGCCACGATGCTTTCCGGCGAGACGGCCAGCGGGAAATACCCGGTGGAATCCGTCGCGACCATGGCTCGCATCATCCGTGAGGCGGAAAAATCGCCGTACGACGACATTGCTCCCATCCGCCCGCGTCCGCAGGCACTGGAAGTATCCGTCGCCCAGGCGCTCAAATCCTTGGCGACCGGCCGGCACATTGACGGCGTCGTCGCGTCCCTGACGCTTGCCCCGTGGAGCGAACGGCTCCATATGGCCCATCCGGAGGTCCCGCTGTTCCTGGTGGCTCCTAATGACACACTGGCCCAGCAGAACAACATCCGTTGGGGGGTTCGGCCGATCGTGCTTCCGGGAAAGGAGCCGAAGGCCCTGTTAAAGAAAGCGCTTGCCCATCTGCGCAAGGAGGGTCTCATCAAAGCCGGCATGCGCCTCGCCGTTGTCCTTGGGGCGGAACATGGCCGCGGGTTCGACTTGGTGGAAGTGGAATAAAAAAATACCGCCCTTCGACCAGTCGGTCGTCGGGCGGTTTCGTTAGGGGAGAGGGATCCGTTGTTCGTAGTACATGTCCGACGTGGTATCGCGGGCACCGCACGATGGGTAGTGGACGTGCCGCCAGATGTTCTGCCAGTCTTCGGGGCCTTCTTCCAGCCACTGGAGATTCGGCCATCCCTCGTTGCTCCAGATGAGCGGATAGGCCTTGGCGTCCTTCCTGCGCGAGGCGAGCGCGACGATGTTCTCACGCGACAACGTGCGGCCCAGAGCCATGATTTCGGCTGTTGTGAGCGCTTGGCGGCTGCGGGCCTTGATGAGGACGAGTGCCTCATTCGGCGGACAGTTCTGTTCGTGGTCGAGCCCGTCGTCGACGTCGAAGATAAAGTATGGGTCCTTCGGCGTCTCGACGGCGTCCTCGAGATCGTTCGTGTTGATGTACGCGGAGCCCTGAAACACGTGGTCTCCCGAATGTCGCGGGTACGTACGTGTGTGCATGCCCATCTGCGTGTAGATGCTCAGGAATGGGGAAGGGACGACTGCCAGGAACGGAATCCTCCCGTGTCCAATGCCCATCCCCAGGGCCTTTTCGATTACTCGTTTCCTCTGCCTCAGGAGATGGCTGCGGAAGAAGAGGTTCTCCTCTTTCCCGACCAGGTCGAGTTGGGCGTCGAAAAAGCACTCGAGGTCCGTCACGATTGCCTCAGGCACGCTAGATTTGGGCGGTCTCTTCTGGTGGTGCGCGTACCGCCGTTCCTCCCAGGCCGCACGGACAGAGGCAAGCGCCTCACGGTAGATGCGCTGCTCCTCTTTTACCAGAGATTCATAGCCGATCTCGGGGTTTGACGCCTTGATCCTCGCCCGTATGGAGTATGGGCCCGTATCGATTGGGAGAACGGTGTATCCTTTCGGCTTCGGCATGCCTTCCTCGATGTCTGATGAACGTGCGTAGCCATGATCCTCATGGAAGGGTTCCCGAAGGGGTTTCGGACAACGAAGGGACCTTAGGGGGTTTTTCATCCATCTGTCAATGTATCAAGGATATTAGGAAAAACGTCCGACCAACATGGCCGGGCTTTTTTATTCGTCGAAGGATTTCTTGCCGCTCCACGACGGCTTTACCGGATTCTTGAATTGCATGTTCCCCTTGGTGCGGTGGCGGTACTTGATGAACTCGGAGCAGGCCTGCAGCCAGCTGCCAAAGCGTTCCGCGTACGCCCCAATGGGGAAGTCGACGGTGGCTGCTTCCATTTCACTATAGGTCGGCTGGCGCCCCGTCTTCTTCCAAATCACTTCCATGTTTTGGAAGAGCTTGGCGTCCAGGGCCGCGCGGGCGGCGGCGGTTTTGGGTTTGGGGAGTGCCATACGAATGAATGGGCTAGATCGTAGCCCAGACGGGGGTTCTTGGAAAGGGAGAATCCCCGCAAAAGAAAAAACCTGACGTAAATTTAGGTTTTTTCTGGCGGACCGGACGGGATTCGGCCTCGGCTCTCGGTCGCCGTCGCTCCCTCGGCCTGGCCACCGCCTCGCCATTCCGCCTGGTGGCGGAATAAGGCTCCGGCGTTCTCATCCCGACGCAAGCCAAGCGGTTGGCTTGCTGATGGTCCGCGCAATAGAAAAACCCCGAACGAGTCGGGGGTTTTCTGGCGGACCGGACGGGATTCGAACCCGCGAACTTCTCCGTGACAGGGAGACGTGTTAACCGGGCTACACCACCGGTCCGTGCTGATTTGTGGGGAGATAGTAGCACGGGGCCTTTTGGATGGCAAGGGATTGTCTGTGAACAAAAAACCCGCCCGTTGGGGCGGATGTTTTGTTACTTGGAAGCGACCTGTTTCAGGACGGCTTCGAAGACGGCGGGGTAGTCCTTGGCCAAGAAGGAGAGAACCTTGCGGTCCATGCTCACGTTGGCTTTCTTCAAGGAGTCAATGAAGCGGCTGTAGGAAAGGCCGAGCGGGCGGACGGCCGCGTTGATGCGGATGGTCCACAGGCGGCGCATTTCACGCTTCTTGCGGCGGCGGTCTTTGAAGGCGGTCTGGCCGGCCTTCAGGAACGCGGTGCGGGCAAGCTTGATCTTGGACTTGCGGCCCCACATCATCCCCTTGGTCTTCTTCAGCAGGTTGCGGCGGCGTTTGACGTGCTGTACGCCGCGTTTGACGCGAGGCATAGGAAGGTTACGGAAAGGGGATTAAGAGGTGTGGAGCAGGGTCTGGACGGCCTTGGCATGCGCACCGGAGAGTTCATGGTCACGGCGCTTCTTGCGCGTGATCTTGCCGGAGTTGCGGGAGTTGAAGTGGGCCTGGCCGGCGTGGCGCTTCATGACCTTGCCGGTCTTGGTCACGCGGAGGCGCTTGGCGAGGGCCTTGTGGGTCTTGAGCTTCATAAGGTGGATACGTCAATGAATGCGGGGAGTATAGAGGAAGGGCCGTCGCCTGTCAATGCCTTATTCGCGTGCCAAAATCGCGGTAATCTTGCCGTTTTGGTAGGTCAGGGCGGACTCGATGCGCAGGGGAAAGTCCGTCCGGAGGAGTTCGATGAACTTGTTCACCACGTCGTAACCGCCCTCCCGGAAGGCTTTTTCACGGCCGCGGAGGGGCAATTCGATCTTTACCTTGTCGCCGCGTTCAAAGAATTTCTTGGCCTGCTGGTGGCGGGTTTCAAAGTCGCCGGGCCCGATGCGGAGGGACAGGCGGATGCCCTTGATTTCCACTTCGGCCGACTGGGCTTTTTGCTTGCGCACCTCTTTCTCCTTTTGGTACTTGAACTGGCCGAAGTCCAGGAACTTGCACACCGGCGGTTCGGCGGCCGGGTTCACTTCCACCAGGTCCAGGCCGCGTTCTTGCGCCATTGCGACCGCTTTGGGCGTGTCCAGGACGCCGAGCATGACGCCGTTTTCGTCAATAACGCGAACTTGGGCCGAAACGATTTTTTCGTTCGCGCCGAAGACCGGGATGTTCAGCTTCGGCTTTTGGTAACGGTGGCGGTGAATGCGCATATCAATCTGTCGGGAGGATAGCGGAAAACCCGGGGGAGGGCAAGGGCTGCTTGGGGAACAAAAAAGCCCCCGGCACAATGCCGGAGGCGCTTTTGGTGGAACTGGGGAGAATTGAACTCCCGTCTTCCAACTCTTCCGCGACGCTTCTCCAAGCTCAGTCCCGCCTGGGTACGGCCGAATGGTGTAGACGGGACCAAACCCATCCGGACGTGTCGGCCGCCAGGTCGCTCCGCGTGGCCGACGGCCGCGGAGCCGAAGCCTCATGTATATGACACCCGCCGCTCCTTATGAGACATCAGGAGGGAAGATGGGTCGTACGCCCTTAGGCGACGGCCAGAGAGAGGTTGGAGCGGGCCGCCGAAGCGATCGCGCTCTGCACCTTCGAGAAGACGTTGGCAGTTGGGTTCTCTGTATCCGGGATTTACGAGGGCGGATACGTCCTCGGCTTGCTCGTCGGGGTCGAAATTGGAATCGAACCCGTGACAGTCCCGCTTACGCGTACTCGCGGTCCTCGCGGGCCGCGTCACGCTTTTTGATCTTGTCGCGCTTTTCGTATTGCTTTTTTCCGCGCGCGAGAGCGAACTTCAGCTTCACAAGACCGCGCGTAACGTACACCGAAATTGGCACTAAAGTCAATCCATCGGCCTGCGTTTTTCCGGCAAAACGCATCACGTCCTTTTTCTTGACCAACACCTTGCGGTCGCGGGTCGGGTCTCCGTTGCGGAGGCCGGCGGGCTGGTACGGGGCGATGCGCGCGCCCTTCAGCCAGAGTCCTCCTTTTTGTACGAAGAGGAACGCGCCGGTCAGCTGTACGTGTCCGGCTTTTGCCGACTTCACTTCCGGCCCGGTCAACGCCAAACCGCCCTCGAGCGTTTCAAGGAATTCATAATCAAACGAGGCACGGCGGTTGAGGGCGAGCGTGGAGTCGTTCATAACGGCCCATCCTAGCGCTTCCGGGCGCGAAAATCAACGGGAACATGGTATCATGTCGAAAATAGATCTTCCTTTTTATGTCCCTCCCGTTCCAAGACCGGCCGAGCGTCATCTCCATCTCTACGGGGACCTTCGTCAAGGCCGTATTGATCGCTGCCGGACTCGCGTTTGCCTGGTTTGTCCGGGACATTCTTGCGGTCCTGTTTGCCGCGGTATTGCTTGCCGCGCTCATTGATCCGTTGGCGGGAGCGTTTGCGCGCCGCCGCGTGCCGCGCGCGCTGGCCGTGCTGTTGGTATACCTCATGATGTTCGGCCTGATCGCCGGCGCGATCTTGATCCTGGTGCCTATTGTTGGTGCGGAATTAGGCCAATTGCTTTCGGCGATCCCGTCTTCGCCACTCTGGGACGTGTTCGGTAAATTCCAGGCGGTGACCGTGCAGTACGGCTTGCAGGAGAACCTCGCCGCCGCCCTGCAGTCGTTGCAGTCGGGCGTCACGTCCTCCTTTACGTCGGTGTTTTCTACCATTACGGGCGTGTTTGGCGCCGTCGCAGCCGTCCTGCTTGTATTGGTACTCGCGTTTTACATGGTGGTAGAAGAAGAAAGCGCGCGCCGGTTCTTCAAAAACTTGGCACCGGAAGAATACCAACCGTACCTGACCCGTTTGTTCGGCAAGATGCAAGGGAAGGTCGGGTCTTGGCTGCGCGGACAGCTGACACTCGGGACGGTCATCGGTGTCACGGTGTACGTCGGGTTGCTGGTCCTGGATGTGCGGTACGCCTTGGTCCTCGCCCTGTTGGCCGCGTTGCTCGAGTTGGTGCCGTACGTGGGGCCTATCCTGTCCGTCGTGCCGGCGGTGTTGATCGCGTTCGGCCAGTCTCCGCTCAAAGCACTGTCCGTGTTGGTGTTGTACGTGGTGATCCAACAGCTGGAAAACAACATCCTCGTCCCCAAGATCATGCAAAAAGCGACGGGTCTCAACCCGATCGCCTCCATCGTCGCGTTATTGGTCGGGGTGAAAATCGGTGGGTTCGTCGGCGCGCTCTTGTCCATTCCGGTCGCCACTATGGCCGCGGTCGTGTTGGAAGATCTGTTCACTAAGGAATCCGAAGATGTCTAATCGTATGGCCATTCACAAACACCCTTCCTTCTTCCCAGTCGTATTGGCCGTGCTGACGGTTGCCTTGGGCGCCGTCATCTACACGTCCGTCCATTCCGGCGGGAATGCCCCGGTGCCCGCGACGGAGACGACCGCCGTCGATCCGGACCAGTACCGCGCTGCCGTGCGCGCGGCGCTTGCCCCGGTGCTTGTGTCGGATGGGAAGGATCGCGCGGGTGATGTAACGCGTGCCATCGACGCGTTACTGCCGTTGCGCGTGCCGACGGCCGACATGAAAGCCCATTTGGAGTTGGTCGGCGGCCTTTCCCAGGTGCGCGCGGGATTGACAGGTGATACCGCGGCATTGAAGGCCGGGCAGGCACGCCTTGATACGGCGGTTGCCGCCTTTCCCTGGGTGCGGTAAATACTCTTTCACTACGCTTTATGGCACGCACGGACAAAACCGCAGGACAGCTTCCGGCCCAACCGAAACCGTCCCCGGCACCCATTTCTCCCACGGAGAAGAAGCCGGTCCGTTGGGGGTGTTGGTGTTTGGGCGGCTGTCTCGCCATCCCCCTCGTCCTTATTTTGGGCGTCGCCTCCGTCGGCGCGTTCTTTGCCTCCAAGGCGGGGATCGTCCACGTCCCGGTGTTCTCGCTGGTCTATAAGGAACACCAGCCCCTCCGTCCGGTCACGCCGGACAAAAAGACCGTCGCCTTGTTCCCGGCAGATGCGTTTAAGTCTTTGGAGGGCCTGGACCAGCCGGGTGCGGATACAGAAGCTGCGCTGAACGACCTGTTCAATGACGAAAACGTCCAGGCGTTCTTCAAGAACCTGGAAAAGACCGCCGGCAGCGCTTCAGGCCGTCTCTCGTTCGACCTGACGGAAGGCATGTTGACCGCCTCGCTTCGTCAGGCGGCAACAACCGTCCCCAAGACTTCGGAAGGGAAGACGGCGGCGGATGACCAGCCGTTCGACCTGTCCCGCGCGCAGATCGCTATTTCTTCCGCGCAGGGAGTAGAAGTATTCCTCCCATTGAAGGACAACAAGCAGCATTCCTCCGTGCGCGTGTATCTGCGCCCGTCGCTCGTGGACGGTGCCCTCTCCGTCTCCTTGCTGGACGTGTGGGTGGGGAACCTGCAGGTTCCCACGTCGTTCGTGAAGCAGCTGGACGAAGAGGGATTGCGCAAGGCGTTCGCGTCCGCCGCTCCCGGCATGAAAGAACATCTGGACCTGAAGTCGGTCACCGTGGAAGACGGCGTTATCAAGTTGGAAGGCCGCTTCCTCTAACCGTTCTATGATCCTGCTGCACCGCCTCACGCCGTTTGCTCTCGCCCTGACGTTGGGCGCGGGTTTCTGGTTGGCGGTGCGGCTGCCGCAAGCGCCGTTGTTACCGCTTGCTGGCGCCCTGCTCCTCTCCTTCCTGCTTCTTGGCCGCCTTGTTGGGTGGCAACCGCGCAGCGGGACGTTTTGGAACTTGGTGTTTGCCCCGCTTGCGTTTTCCGTGTCCGGCATGGCGCTATTTCTGCTGCTTGAGACGACGTGGGAGCGGGCCGCGGTCGCCGTCCTCGTCGCGGTTATCGTCTTTGCCTTTTCGGAGCAGGTGTTCGCCTACGTGCACGTGCCGGTGACCTACCAGCCGTATGCCATCCAGCACCTGTCGCTCGGCATGAATACGCTCACTGTCTTTTTTGCGGCGGCGTTTTCGTTCGGGACGCGCACGTTCATGCAGACGCCGTTGTGGATGTCCACGCCGGCGATGTTCATTTTGTCCACGTACGTCATGTACCAGGCGCTCTGGGTAAGCAAAATGGAACATGAACGCGCGCGGGCGTACGGGTTGTGCGGCGGCTTGGTCATGGCAGAGGTATTCCTGGCACTTTCGTTCTTACCGACGGGCATCTACGTGAACGCGGCCATGACGGCGTTGGCCGCATACGCGTTCCTCGGCCTTTCCCGCGCGTGGTTTTTGGAGCAGGCGAACCACCGTCTAATCACGCGTTATGTCGTGGCGGTCACCGTGTTCGCCGCCCTCTTGTTCCTGACCGCCCAATGGCTCTGATATGGCTCCCCCTTCTCCTACGTGGCCGCTGACGCTGCGCGTCGTCGTTGTGTCGTTGTCCGTGTCGCTCGCCGGCGGCGTCCTTGCCGCTGCCTTGACCATCGGTTCGTTTTCCGATTACGCGACTGCCCTTGGGGAGCTGGTATCGCCCTTGCGGTTGTCCTCGCCGCGCGTCTCCGAGGAAACGGAAGCGCCGTTTGATCGTCTGCATGACAAGGCGCTGTCCACGGCGGTCCGCCTGTCGTTTGCGGCGGCGGGTACGGACGGCATTGATCCCGGCACGGCGGGTGGAAATGGCGTCGTGCTGACGTCGGACGGTTGGATTGCGACGGCGTTCGTCCGGGTACCGGTAAAGGCCGTGTTGGTCGGCCGCCGTTCGTATCCCGTGGAGCGTACGGCCGCAGACGCCGCGACGGGCGTCCTCTTTTTGAAGACGGGCGCGCGGAATTTGCCCGCTGCCACATTTGGCAATTCATACGCGGTCCGGCCGGGCCAGCTTCTTTACGTTGTAGAAGGAGAGGCTTCCGTCCGCCGCACCTCGCTCGTTTCCTCCGTCCGTCCGTCCTCCGTCGGAGCGGATCGGTTCTCCCGCCGGCTTTCCTTGGCCGGATATGTTGGAGACGATGGTGCGGGTGTTTTTGACACGCAAGGGAACCTGCTTGCCGTCTCTGGCGCGGAAGGCGCGGTTCCGTTGGAGCTGGTCCTGTCCGCTTTCCGAACCTTGGTAAAAGAAGGTGCCGTGGCACACGCGTCGCTTGGGGCTTCGTTCTTAGACTTGTCTGTTGCCTCCGCCGTTCCGTCGTCCCGGACCAACGGCCGTGAATCCGGCGCGTTGATGGTAGTCGTGGGGAAGGGGACGGCCGCGGACGTTGCGGGTCTGCGTGCCGGGGATATCGTTACGTCTGTCGATGGCCGGGCCCTGGACGCGTTCTATTCCTTGGACGACGCGGTCGGTTCCGCTGTCGTCGGACAAGAACTGGTCCTGTCCGTGGACCGCGCGGGCACGGCGGTGGACTTGCGCGTGAAGCTGCGTTAATCCGTCGAATTTGGTATCATGGGCCCACTATGAGCCGCGTGTCTCCCGCCACCGCCGTTCTATACTCTTGGAAAACCGTGCTCCGCTTCGCGGGATTCGGCTTGTTCCTGGCGTTGGCATTGTCACTGACGGAGCCGCTCAAATATTCTTCCCGCGTCCGCCTGCTTATCTTGCAGGACGTCGGGACGGCGGTGGACGCGTACACGGCCAGCCGGTCTGAAGAACGCATCGCGGAGAACTTGTCCACGATCGTGTACACCACCACGTTCTTTGACCGCGTGCTGGACGCCGGGTTTAGCGTGGATCCCAACGGTTTTCCGCTCCAGGACAATAAGCGTCGTCAGGCATGGGCAAAGACGGTGGACGCAACCGTCTCGCGCGGATCCGGCTTGCTGACGATCACGGCCTACCATAAGGACGTAAAGCAGGCGGAACAAATCGCCCAAGCCATCGCGTTCGTCCTGACCCAATATGCGGGAGACTACACGTCCGGCGGCAACGTCCAAGTCCGATTGGTGGACGCGCCGCTTAATTCCCGCTGGTGGGTGAAACCGAATCTGTTGGCGAACGGACTTTCCGGCCTATTCCTCGGCGGTCTTGCTGGAGCGGGCTACGTCCTGTTCTTGGCCGAACGCCAGCATCGCAAACAGCCGTTGATCCACGAACAAGCATAAAACCACCCCTGGAGGGTGGTTTTTTCGAACCCCGCTTTGGGGGCCCAACCTGGCGGGTCGTGGCGAGGAGGAGACGCCGCGATCGCTGCGTTGGGCCCCCGAAACGGGCTTGCGGGGGATTTTTACCATGGGCCAAAATGAGGGTCAAGGCCTCGAAAAGCTTCTTTTTCAGGCCTTTTTGATTGATTTTGTCCATCACCTCTTGACAAAACGTCTCTTTTTTGGTATATTCCGATCTTCAAAAACGAGCCAGGAGTCCGCCGATTT
>CAZTTQ010000002.1:18465-22711 GCA_964616135.1 uncultured Gammaproteobacteria bacterium | reverse complement strand
CGCGGCCTGACGTCCCTTTTCACATCTCCTCCTTGTGGAAAGGGAACCGTCGGGCCACGCAAGCAGGCGGGCGGGCAAGGGAATCCTCCCTTGTCCGTACGACTGCTCACGCTTTTTCGCAAGTGAAGACGCACAGTCCGGATCCCCGGACACAGGAGTACTCATGTCATCCATGAAGTCCACCCGCGGCGCGAGCCGCACCACCGGTGGCCAGACCGGCCGCCAGAAGGAGTCCGCCATGCGGATTCTCGCCCTCGTGGTCGCGCTCGCCGCGGCCGCCCTGCCCATGAACGCGGCCGCCCAGGCCGGCACGTCGAACAACATCGACGTGAAGCTCGCCCCCGGCGACTCCGCGACCATCAAGGTCGCGGTCGAGCCCGGCACGGCCCTCGTGGTCGCGCCGCCGCCCGCCGCTCCGAAGCCCCCGGCCGCCGTCAAGGCGGACCCCAAGGCCGAGGAGGCGAACTGCAAGGCCGGGGGCGGCACGTGGGACGGCACCAAGCCGACCCCCGCGACCCCTTCCGACGTCGACGCACGGTGCGACCTCTCCGGCCCCAACGCCGGGAAGACCACCGCCCTCGAGCGGGTCGGGTTCTGCAACGACCCCGACCTCCTGCCGGGCCTCCAGCCCGACAAGAAGACGACGCTGACCCTCGCGCAAGCGAAGGAGCGGTTCGTCGTCGGCGAGTGGCAGTGCACGGCGTGGGCGGCCCGCCGGGCCGCCGATCGCCGGGTCGACACCAAGATCAAGACGGCGATGGAGGCCCTCAAGCTTCCGCCGCCGGTCGACCTCGTGCCCGTCACCGACCGCCTCACGGCGGCCGAGGACGCGCAGACCAAGCTCCGTGCGGAGACGGTGAGGCTCGACGGCGAGATCAAGAAGTTCGCCGAGCAGCTCAAGCACTCGTCCGAGTGCGAAGAACTCGCAACCAAGGGCGCCGCCCTCCTCGACGAGGTGGCGACGGACGGAACCATGACCGGTCAGGCGAAGTTCGAAAAGTGCCTGGCCGATCCGAAGACCCACCCGACCATCCGCATCGCCATCCTCGGTGTGCGCGTGGCCCAGCGGAAGGCCGAAGAGGCCCTCGCGGCGGCGCTGGCGGCACAGGAGAGCGCGGCGCGAGCTGTGCACCTGGGCATCGCCTACGTCCTCGGTGGGGCCCTGACCCAGCCCACGCTGGAGCAGGGGAAGGTGGTTCGGCGCGGCGGGAACAACCTCGCGCCGGCCGGATTGGCCTTCCTACTCCACGCGCAGAAGCTCCACCTGGACGTCACGATCCAGGTGCCGCTCATCGAGCAGCTGCGCGACAGCAAGGGTGTCCCGACGACGGCCTACGGCGCGGGCGGTTCCATCCGCGTCGCGTACGTCTGGACCCCCGACGGGTGGCCTTCCTGGCTGCTCATTGGGCCGGCACTGACTCTCCGCGTCCAGGGAACGAACTTCCTGGCCACGGCTCCGCTGTCGAGCGCGTTCGCGTTCGGCGCCGGAGTGGGAGGTCGCCTGGAGGTGGTGCCGGCGGACTCCGCGTTCCGCCTCGCCCTCGACCTGGACCCGCTCGCGTGGGACTGGGTCTCCGGCACCGTGGACGGCAAGTCGGTGAGGGCCAACGGGTACGCATTCCCGCTGGCGCTCAAGGCCGGCTTCGTCTTCTGACGGCTTCTCTTTCCTCCCCCATGCACCGTCTGGTGCGTGGGGGAGCTTTCTTTTTCCGCCCTATCCCCGCGGCCCTTGACAAAAAGGCCAAAAAAGGGTAGGGTGTCTTCTTCCCGAACAGCATCGGGAACCCAGGCATCCCGCCTGGATCGGAGGCAACATGTCGCGGAAGACCCCGGCCCTTGTGGGCCTCACCCTCATTCTCGGGGCCTGCGGCCTCGAGGACACCAGCGGCGGCGAGGCGGACGTCTGCTCCGCCGGCAAGACGTGGGACTCCTCCAAGGAGGCCTGCGTGACCGACGGGCACAACTGCTCCGCCGGCAAGCACTGGGACAGCACGTCCGAGGCCTGCGTCGCCGACACGGGCACGCCGACGTGCTCGAGCGGCAAGCACTGGGACGCCAGCTCCGAGAGCTGCGTCAGCGACGGCACGACCCCCGTCGGCGACAATTACTGCATCATCGAAGGCGTCGACTCCCTCACGGAGGTCGGCTACGAGGTGTCTGCCAACGCCTCGACCCTCGGCCGCGGCACCTGGGTCAACATCGGGTCGAAGTCCGGCTCGAACGCCAAGGTCCGTGTGGACCTGACCGCCCCGGCCAACCCGGTCGCGGTCCGGATCAGCGCCAAGACGCCGTCCGGACGTTACCTGGCCGAGAACTATTCGAGCCCCGTCGCGAACGCGACGGTGAAGTGCCGCATCGGCGGGAGCGACCTCACGCTCGAGCCACGCGCCGTCACGGGGTACACCCGCGGCGCCGAGATGGCCGGGAGCAAGTCAGGCTCGCTCCCGAGCCCGATCACGACGAACTGACGACGCGCTGCTCTCTCGAGCGGCGGGACCTTCCTGGTCCTGCCGCTCGTTTCTTTTTTCGTTCGTTTTCCCCTTGACTTTTCGTTCGTTTCGTGGTAATAAACGCCGTTCGTTGACGGGTATTTCCGCCCTCGCGACGGACGCGTTTCGGCAGGTTCAAGGCGGATCCGGGCCTTTTCACAACCGGCGAAGAGACGAACGGTTCTACCCTACCAGGGCGCGCATGCGCGCCCCCGCCATTTTGGCGGCGTGTTCGAAGAGGAGAGAGACCCATGAGGAAGTTCCACATCGTTCTGTGGGCGGCCTGTCTGGCCGTCCTGCAGGCGTCCTGTACCCAGGACGTCGCGACGAACACCGATCCGCCCCCGTGCGGAGCGGGAACGGTCGCTCGCGGTGACAAGTGCTACCCGGCGCCCCCGTGCGCCCCGGAGAAGTGCGCCACCGGCCTGCTGGGCATCTGCTCGACCGGGCTGAAGGCGTGCAACCCGGACGGCAGCCACGCCGACTGCGTGCCGCTCAACTTCCCGGACGGCCTGTCCGAGCAGTGCGGCCCGAACGGCCTCGGCAATGGCCGGGACGACAACTGCGACGGGCACACGGACGAGATCTGCGCCTGTCCGGAAGGCGTCCGGGAGCGCTGCCATGTGGACGGGGAAGAGGGTGTCTGTGCCCTCGGCACCCGCCTGTGCGAGCGGCGCGCGTCCGGGACCAAGTGGACCGACTGCGTTCCGTCCGAGGTCGCCCGCGCCGAGATCTGCGGCAACGGCCTGGACGACGACTGCGACGGCGACGCGGACGAGGACGTCGAGTGCGTCTCGCGCTGCCAGCCGGCCCTGATGGTCCGGTGCGAGGTCCCCTCGCGCTTCGGCGCGTGCAAGAACGGCCTCAAGCGCTGCCTCGACGACGGCAGCGGCTTCGACGAGTGCGTGCCGAACCACGGCCCGTCCCCCGAGGTCTGCGGCAACGGCGAAGACGAGGACTGCGACGGCGTGCCCGACAACGGGTGCCTCTGCGCGGCCAACGCCACGCAGACGTGCAAGACGGGGGAGAAGGGGGCCTGCGCCGCGGGCCTCCAGACCTGCCGTACCACGCCGAGCGGCTCCACCGAGTGGGGCCTGTGCGTCCAGACGACCCAGCCCGCCGCGGAATCCTGCGGCGCCTCCAACGCCCCGAACGGGGCCGACGAGGACTGCAACGGGCAGACCGACGAGGTCTGCCAGTGCACCCCGAACGCCGTGGTCGCCTCGTGCACCACCGGCATGACGGGCGCGTGCGGGACGGCTGGCGTCCTCCGCTGCAACGCCCGCGGCTCCGGTACCACCGGGGTCTGCGAGCCCACGGTCAACCCCGTGGCGGAGAACTGCGGTCCCGACGGGACCGGCAACGGGATCGACGAGAACTGCAACGGCACGGCCGACGAAGGCTGCTCGCCGTGCGTCCTCGCCGCCACGAAGTCGTGCCACACCGGCCTCAAGGGCGCGTGTGACACGGGCACCACCACGTGCATCGCCTCCGGCGTCCGCAACGAGTGGTCCAGCTGCGTGCAGAACGCGGCGCCCCAGCGCGAGTCCTGCAACGACGGGCTCGATCTGGACTGTGACGGCGACGTCTCCAACGGGTGCCTCTGCGTGCCCGCCCAGACGTACGCCTGCTCCACCGGCAAGCCCGGCGTCTGCGCCGCGGGCACGAAGACGTGCAACGCGGCCGGCACCGGATACACCGAGTGCGTCCAGACGACCCAGCCCGCCGCGGAATCCTGCGGCGCCTCCAACGCCCCG
>CAZTTQ010000002.1:6016-18365 GCA_964616135.1 uncultured Gammaproteobacteria bacterium | reverse complement strand
CCACCACGTGCATCGCCTCCGGCGTCCGCAACGAGTGGTCCAGCTGCGTGCAGAATACCCCGGCGACGGTCGAAGTCTGCGGCAACGCCGCGGACGACGACTGCGACGGCACCCTGAACAACGGGTGCGCGCAGGGAAGCTGGTGCCTGGACGCGGACGGAGACGGCATGGGGACCCTGTCCAACTGCGTCTCCTCCTTCGTCGCCATCGCGGGCCGCGTGCAGAACACGCTGGACTGCGACGATACGTCGAAGTTCGCCCGTCCGGGGGCACGCGAAGCCTGCGCGCCGAACCTGGACTTGGACTGCGACGGCCTCAAGGGCTCTGCGGACCCGGACGCCATTTGCTACGGGACCATCCGCTACTCCTGGAGCAGCGGCACCCAGCTGATGACGGTGGACCTGGTCGGTTCGCAGACGAACGCGATCACGACCACGGCCCGCTGGAGCGAGCCGAACAAGGATCCGCGCATCGGCGCGGTGACGGCCGTCGAGGTCGGCTCCGACTTCGGCGCCTGCTGGTCCTTGAGCTCCAACTGCGGTCGGGTTCTGTATTCCGTGGACCCGCTGCCGCCGAACCCGCCGGTCACCCTGACCTTCGGGCTCGCGCCGAACGGCATCCGCTTCTTCACGCCGCGCGTCGAGACGAGCGCGTCGGAAGTCGTCTACCTCGACCTGTACAACTGGGCCGTCGTGGACGTGAATGCGGGAGACGGCGTGACGTGCAACGTCGTGCCGGACGTCGCTGACGCGGGTCTCGTGACCCGTTGCGGCGTGCCGTAAGTTCTTGCCGGCGACCGGGATCTCTCACTCGAGAGGTCCTGGCCGCCGGTTTTTTCTTTTCCCGTGCTATCATGAAGGGGATATGGAGGGAGCCGTTCCACGCTTTTCGGTCCCGTCCAAGGCCCTGCTTTGGTTGTTTGGCTTTGGCGTACTCGGTCTTGCCCTGGTCCAGCGGTTTACCTCCGCTTGGATCCCGCTGTTCGCCGTATTGGGCATCCTGGCCGGTATTTGGGCGGTGCAGCGGCCGTTGGCGGCCATCGCCGCCTTGGCGGTGTACCTGCCGTTCGAACCGTTTCTGCTGAAATTCGTCCCGGACGAGGCGTACGTATTCGTCCGGTACGTTCCCGAAGTGCTTATTTACGTGCTGCTCGCCCTCGTCGTGTTCCGGGTAGTGTTCGGACACAGGGAATACAAGACATCGGCGTTGGACCTGCCGTTTGCGCTCTTCTTGGTCGTCTTGTTCGCTTCGACCTTAATCAATGCCGTGCCGATTTCCATTGCGGCGCTCGGCGTGCGGCAGATCCTCCGGTTCGTGTTCCTGTTCTTCATCGTCCGCCAGCTGGCGCCGGACAAGGCGTATGTGAAGCGGCTCACCATTTGGTTATTTGGCGTGGCATTGTTCCAGGCGGCGTTGGGCATCATCCAGCGCCTGACGGGCGGGGTACTGGACGGTTTTTTACTGCCGTCCGACGTCCGCACGTTCGGGGACATCACGCTCACGTCCGGCACGTCGGAGTTTTGGGACCCGGGCTCGCGCGTGTTCGCCACGCTCGGACGGTATGACCGGTTGGGAAACCTCCTGGCGTTTTTCCTCGGGTTGGCCGTGGCGTTCCTGTATGACCCGGCGTACCGCACGTCCCGTAAGGAACTGTGGTGGTTGCTCGGGTTGGGCGTGCCGGCCTTGGTGTTTACGTTTTCTCGCGCGTCGTGGTTTGCGTTCTTGGGCGCGTTCCTCTTTGTCGCGGTCGTGTTGTACCGGGACCGCCGCGTCGTGGCCGCCGCCGTGGTTTCCGCCGCCTTGTTGTTCGGTTACGTTGGATTGTCCGGCTTGAACGTCCGGTTTATTACGGAGGCGCCTGGGCAGACGTTTGTCGAACGCTTCTATGAGACCTTTTCCTACGCCCGTTGGCGTGGGGAATACTACGGGCTCGGCCGCGTGTTCTGGGCCGTCCAGACGCCAACGGTGGTGATTCCCGCCTCACCGTTCTTCGGTCACGGGCCCGGACAATACGGCGGGGGTGCCGCTGCCGCGTTGGGCAATACCAAGACATACGACAAATTGGGGTTGCCGTTTGGCGTCTATGGGACGGACGGGTACATCGACAATAATTGGTTCTCCATTTGGGGCGAAACAGGCACGATCGGGTTCCTGGCGTTCTTGTGGATGTACGTCCTGTTGATCCGTGCGGGCATTCGCCTCTTTCAAGAAGGGAAGGATCCATTCTCCCGCGCGCTTGGCGGTGGATACGCGGCAGCCATGCTTGGTGCCTCTTTGATCGGGTTCCTTTCCACCGCGTTTGAAATCCGCACGTTCGGTTTCTACCTGTGGATGTACGGCGCCTGCGTCGTCTGCCTGCTCGCGGCCCAGACCAAAGAAGATTCCTCCGTATGACCATTCTCCAGGCGAACAAGTTCTATTATCCCCGGTGGGGCGCCGACCGGTACTTTTTCGACCTGTCCCATTGGCTACGCGATGCGGGCCACACGGTGGTGCCGTTTGCCATGAAGCATCCGGAAAACCTCCCGACGCCGTATGAACGGTATTTTCCGTCGTTCGTGCAGACGGAGCGCCTGTCGGCCGGTTGGCAGGGGCTGCGTACCCTCGGCCGCATGCTGTATTCGCTTGAAGCCCGGCGCAACTTGGCGCACCTGGTGCATGACACGCGTCCGGACGTGGCCCACATTCACAACGTGTACACGCAGTTGTCGCCGTCCGTACTGCACACATTCCACGCGCAGAAGGTTCCCGTCGTGATGACCGTGCACGACCACCACTTGGTGTCTCCGCAATACGACCGTCCGGCGGAAGGGGCCGCCCAGGACGTGAAGGGCATGGGCGTGTGGGAAGCGGCCGGGACGAAGTTCCACAAACGTTCGTTCTTGGCCAGCCTGTTGCAGGCCGGCACATTCGCTTTTCATCGGAAGTTGGGATTGTACGAACGCTTCGTGGACGTATTCCTCTGTCCGTCGCAGTACATCGCGAACGAATTGCTCTCGGCGGGATTTCCGGCGGAAAAAGTCCGCGTGTTGCCGTTTGGAATTGATCCCGTTTCCATTCGGCCCACGTACGATCACAAGGGCTACGTGCTCTTCGTTGGCCGCCTGATGCCGGTCAAAGGAGTGGAAACGCTCATTGCTGCCGCGCGTCTGTTGCCGCACGTGCCGTTTCGCATCGTCGGTTCCGGCCCGCAGGAGGCGGCGCTAAAACGATTGGCGGAAGGACTCTCGAACGTTACGTTCGCCGGCTACCGTTCCGGCGCGGCGTTGGAAGAAGAATACGCCGGCGCCCTGGCTGTCGCCGTCCCGTCACGAATGCGCGAAATCTTCGGCCTGGTGGCTTTGGAGGCGATGGCGCACGGCAAACCGGTCGTGGCCAGCAACAGCGGCGCACTGCCGGAAGTCGTGACGGACGGCCATACGGGTTCCTTGGTGCCGCCTATGGACGTTTCCGCCTGGGCCGAAGCCTTGGACCGTTTAGTCCGGGACGAACCGCTGCGGGCGTCGCTCGGACGCAACGCGCGGGCGGAGACGGAAGGCCGTTTTCACGTCCGGCACCATTGGCCGAAGGTCTTGGAAGCGTACGCGGACGCCATGGCGACCCGCCACGGATGAGCGTGCTGTGGATAAGCGGGTGGGGACTATCCACAGTCACTTCCTTAGGAAAAATAAAAAAATGCCGCGGAAGGGCAGGGCAGGGAAGGTGAAAACAGAGTTCGGGCCACCCCTGTCAACGCGAACAAAATACAAACAAAACACCCGGCCAATGGCCGGGTGTTTTTTCTTAGGCGCCGTGCGCCTGCGTCTTCAGGTCCGGGATGAATTCCACGGCTTCGTAGAGGTATTCGGTCTGTTCGCCGATATCCTCCCAGTCGTAGTGCTTGGATACCCAGGCGCGGGCGTCGGCGCCCACGGCGGACACGAGGTCCGGGTGTTCCAGGAGCATTTCCATTTTGCGGACCAGGTCGTCCAGGTGGCCCGTACGGAAGGACATACCGTGGCGTTCCGTCAGTTCCAGGTTTTCCGGAATGTCGGAAGACAGCACGCATTTGCCGTAGGACATGGCTTCCAGGACGGAGATCGGCAATCCTTCGGATTCAGAAGGGTGCACGACGGCGTAGGCGCCGGCGAACAGCGCGTGGAGCGCGTCACCCGTTTGGGTGCCGGTCAGGACGACCGTCGGGTCGTCGCCGACTTGGGCGCGCAATTCCTCCACGTAGCCGTCCGTAAAGGCGGAGCCGCCGACGATCGCCAGCTTTTTGCCGGCGGTCAGGTCGGGGCGCTCCGTCTGCAGACGCTTCCAGGCCTCCACCAAGAGGTGGGCGCCCTTATGGCGAACGAGGCGGGCGCAGAAGAGCAGGTACGCTCCCGGCGCCAGGCCGAAGTCCTTTACCAATTCCAGGTTCGGGCGTGCCGTGTTGAAGCGGGTCCCGTTCGGAATGTACACCGCGTCCAATTCGTACTGCATGCGCACGTACGTTTGGAGGGCCTTGGATACGACGACGGTCGCATGCGGCGCGCGCAACGCGATCCATTCGCCCAGGCGGAGCATGAACTTTGCCAGACGGCCCCACTTGCCGTGGGAGCGGTCAATGCAGTGGAAGGTCACGATGACGCGGGCGGACGGGCGCAAGATGCGCGGCAACCAGGAGAGCAGGGCGGGGCCCACGCCGTGGATGTGGAAGACGTCGGCGCCTTCCCATACGGCACGCAGAATGGACGTGAAGGTGTGCGTGATGGCGTCCAAGTGCTTGGTGCGGATGGACGGGGTGGCGATACAGCGCACGTTCTTATAGGTGTGCACCGGCCAGACATACCAACGGCGGCAAAACACAAGCACCTCGTGGCCGCGCTTGGCGAGTTCCACGGAAAGTTCCTCGACGTGGCGTTCAATGCCGCCGGCCGCCGCAGGAATGCCCTTTTGTCCGATCATGGCGATCTTCATATTTGGGCTGTGTTTGGCCTATTTCTGCCGTTGAGTTAAGGGGGAATAGTACCCGAAAATGGGCTTTTTGTCAAGAGTAAATGGTCGATTATTGGCTTATTTCAGGCAAAATAAAGACCCACGCCTACGGCGTGGGATCTTGGTCTTTCAGGACTTGGGGGTTCGGGGAATACAACTTGTTCTTGATCTTCCATTTTTCCACGTACTGCCCAATTCCGCGTTTATCGCGTTTATTTCGCACGGTTGAGGCGCTTTGGGACCACCGCAGGACCGATTCGAAGTTGATTTTGTAGCGCCCCTGGACCACCACGTAGGTGATTTCCTGGGCAGTCAAGGCCCGACGGATGGTGCGCTGGCTGACGCCAAAGAGACGGGCCGCTTCTGATACAGTGATGCGTACAACCGTGTCCAAGGACATACCAAATCATGTTATTTGACTACGCTAGAGTAGACAAATAAAGGGAAAAAGTCAAATATTCGGGTCAGACCATTGATTTTTTCCCCAGTTTTCGCTAGGGTGAGCCCTAATATTCGTCGGCTGTAAGGTTTGGCAACCCCATACCAACATCACTTGTGTCCACGCCGAAGGCTCAAAAAGAAACCTTCTTGCTGTATCGCATCCGCGTCCATAAGGACCGGTCCGCGTTCGGCGAGCTGCACGACCAATACGCCCCCGGCGTGTTCCGGTTCTTGCGCGCGAAACTTCCTTCCAAGGAAGACGCGGAAGACATCCTTTCTCTGACCTTCCTGCGGGCCTGGAATTACCTGGTCAGCACCCACGTGGAGAGCGCCTCGGGTTTGGTCTTCACCATCGCCCGGGCCGGCATCGCGGAGTTCTACCGCCGCAAGCGTCCGGCGACGGAAACGCTGGACGCGGAAGAAGGCACGCTGGAACATCTGGCTTCGGACGACGGCGCTGACATGCGCCGCACGGAAGCCAAGACGGAACTCGCCTTGGTAAAGGAAGTGATGGAAGAATTTACCGAGGACGAGCGCCTGGCCTTTTCCCTCCGGTTTCTGGATGGCTTGTCCGTTGCGGAAGTCGCCGAGCGGATTGAAAAGACCGAGAACGCCACACACGTGCTGCTCCATCGTCTCAAGAAGCGCATTCAAAAACGTTTCCCCTAAGTTCCCCGTATGGACGACCGCGCTTTCCTCCAACTGATGGATCGCGTCAAAAACACCCCTGAAATGGGCGGTGGTTTTTCGTCTACGGACCTCAAAAAGAGCAAGGCTCGTTTGTGGAAGGACCTTGGATGGGACCAGCCGCAACTGTCCAAGTACACGGTGGCGGATTACCTGGGCTACGTTCGCTGGGAATTCACCAACGCCTTCATGCGCCCGTTAGCCATGACGGCCGGCGCCGCGGGCCTTCTCCTTTCCGGGTGGGCTACTACGGCCGCCGCCAGCAACAGTCTGCCGGGAGACATCCTTTATCCGGTAAAGTTGGCTGGGGAACGCGTCCAGATCCGGTTTGCCGGGTCCAGCCAGGACCGCATCCGCCTCCATACCACGTTCGCGGAACGGCGCTTGCAAGAGGCGATTGAAATCACCTCCGGCACGGCCGTAGAAAAGAAAGGCAACATGGAGACGGTTATCGCCGGGCTGAAAGGGGAACTAGACTCCGCCCACGGAGAGCTGGCCACCCTGGAAACGGTTGATCCAAAAAGCGCCGCCACGCTCACCGCCATTCTGACGCGTAAGACCGACGCCTTGTCTGCGCTGGCCCAGCAAACGGCCATAGACGCGCCGGCAGACGCAAAGAAAGAGGCGGAGGAGGTAAAAGACGCGGTCAAGCAGGCAGAAACACAGTCCGTAAACGCCCTGGTCCGCTCCTTTGAAAGCACGCAGGAGCCGGTCTCCGGCGCGGAAGTCGCCCAAAGCTTCCAGCGTGAATACCAGCAGGTCTCCACGCGCTTGTCCTCGTCCCGTGCGCGTCTCTCTACGCTGCGCCTCGCTTCCAGCGGATTGCCCGCACAGGAGGCGGCTGATGTGCAAGCGTTCGTTGCGGAATCGCTGACGGCCGTTCAGGGCTTTGACCGGTCGCTCGCGGACGCGCTGAACGTGATGGCCGCCGGCGGCTACCGCCGCGCCTTCGCCATCCTGCAGCAGGCGGACGCAGTGCTGGACGAACGCGAGCCGCAGATCGCGCAGAAAGAAATCGAACTCACCACGCTCCGTTCCAACACAGAAGAAACGTCCGAGGGGAAGTGATCGGCTTCCAACTTAGAAAGTGAAACGTAGAACGCATAACGTGGAACGTTCAGAAGTCGCCCTTCTGACGATCTGCGATCTACGATCCACGATCTACGTTGGAGGCGGATCGTCTCCAAGGCTCGTTTGCGAGCGCATAAGGTCGAGGCCGAAAGGCCGCGTCTCGCGTTATTCACCTAAAAGGTTCATCGCAGTTTCCTTTACCTATGCACGATTCCCTTAAGAAGGGTCTTACGACGGCCGTCGCCACCGCCACCATGTTGTGGTCCGTCGGCGCCGCGTCCTTCGTCGCCCCTCTCACGGCCCACGCCGCCAACGCTGGCGATGTGATCCGTGGAACGACGCTGTCCACGCTCTATTACCAGGGCAATGACGGCAAGCGCTACGCCTTCCCGAACGAAAAGACGTACCTCTCCTGGTACGCTGATTTCTCGGGCGTCCAGAAGATTTCCGACAGCGCCCTGGCGGCTATCCCGCTCGGTGGCAACGTCGCCTATCGCCCGGGTGCTCGCTGGATCAAGATCCAGAGCGATCCCAAGACCTACGCAATCGCCCCCAACGGTTCCCTCCGCTGGATCGAATCTGAATCCGTCGCCTCCGGCCTCGCCGGCTCCGACTGGAACCAGTTCATCGATGACGTTGCTGACGTCTTCTTCGTCGACTACACAGTCGGCGCTTCCCTGACTTCCGCGGCCAACGCCTACAACGGCGCCCTCGTGAAGGCGGCGGACGGCACCTACTACGTCGTCCAGAACGGCGCCAAGCGCAAGGTGACTTCCGCTGGTTTCAGCGCGAACCGCCTGCAGTCCCGCCTCGCTCTCGACGGCTCCGGCATTAACTTGTCCGCGATGTCCTCGGGTTCCGACGTGACTGGCAAGGAAGCCTGGTTGTCTGATGCGGCCCAGCTCCCTGAGCAGGCCATCGGCGGCGGACTCTCCGTCTCCCTCGCTTCTGACTCTCCGGCGGCCATGTCGATTCCGGCCTCCGCGACGAACGTCACCCTCATGAAGTTCAACCTGTCCGCTTCGAGCGCGACGACGGTGAACTCCATCGTGGTGAAGCAGGGCGGCCTCGGCGGCACGGGTTCCACGCTGAACGTGTACCTTTTTGATGGGAACACGCGCCTTGTGAACGCCCGCTCCGTCAACTCCGCTTCCCGCGAAGTCAACTTCTCGGGCCTTAACCTCGCGATGACGGCCGGACAGACCAAGACCCTCTCGGTCGTGGCTGACATGGCCCTCAACCCGACGGCCGGCGACACGGTTTCCTTTGAAATCGCTTCCGCCTCCGCCATCGTGGGTGGCAGCACCGTCTCCGGATCTTTCCCGGTTAAGGGTGCGACCATGAGTGTCGCGACGCAGGATGTCGGCGGCCTGACGCTCGTCAAGTCCGGTTCGATTACGAACCCGACCATTGGCCAGAAGCAGGCTGTCATCGGTGAATTCAAGCTCACGGCCGGTGCCGAAGAAGGCACCAAGATCCAGCGCATCCGCCTGGACGTGAACGAAGCCACCAGCCACAGCAACTACAACCTCTACCAGAACAACACGCTGGTCGCGGTCGGTACGCGCACGGCTTCCGACAAGGTGGACTTCGTCTTCACCAACCCGTTCGAAATTACCCAGGGTAATAACAAGATCTTCCAGCTCAAGGCCGACATCGGTGGCCAGAACGGGGATGACATCTCTGTTGCCTTGGAAGAAACGACGGACATCTATGCCGTTGGTACGAAGTACGGTTTCGGTGTGACGGTTACGAATACCTCGTACGGCACGACGAACTGCACCGCTTCTTCCTCCAACTGCTCGTTCTCCGACGTGCAGGGCGGCAAGCTGACGGTTGCCTTCAACGGTCCCTCCGCGTCCAAGTTCAAAGTGGACCAGACGGGTCTTGTCTTGATGGACCTGACGGTTACCAGCCAGAATTCCGTGACGGTCCGCGACTTTGACTTCCTCCTCTCGGGTTCGGATTTCAAGGGTGTGACGGGCAACAACTACCAGAACTTCCGCTTGGTCAACAAGGCCACGGGAGCGACGGTGGCTGGTCCGGAAGAATTTGACACGGCTTTTGGCAGCCTGACGAACTCGGCTGAACGCGTTTCCTTCTCCGATGATTGGAGCATGAACGCCGGCCAGTCGATCGACCTGCAGTTGGTCGTCGACGCGAAGGGTGATGATGGCTCCTTGTACGACGTTGCCGCCAACGACACCATCACGGCCACTTGGGACCAGGATGGTATGTCGGCCCGCGACGGCAACAACGATGAACTGACGATCGCCAACGGCGGCATCGTTCCTGGTGCTGACTTGGTCGGTAACGCCATGACGGCCCAAACGTCTTCTTTGACGGTTGCTGTTTCCCAGCCGCCTTCTTCTACGACGTACGTGAAGGGCTCCAACGGCGTGCCGATGCTTGGCTTGAGCCTTACGGCTGGCCCTGCTTCTGCTGTAAACGTTTCAGCATTGACGCTGAGCGCTTCCGGTGAAACGGACACTATTGGTTCTTGGTCTCGTGACGTTGCAGTGACCAGCCTCATTTCTTCCTGCTCCATCTACGATGGTGTTTCCGGTGCGTTGGTTGACGGCCCGGAATCCCTTGGTAGCTCGGACGCAGCTGAATACGCGGGTACAGACAATAACGTGACGTTTAACGGTTTTGCATGGCCGATTCCGGCTGGTGAAACTGGCAAACTCATTGCCAAGTGTAATGTTGCGAACGGAACATTGACGTCCGGCGGCGCGACGGACTTCCTCGCGTTGTCGTTGAACAACAACGACGATCTTACAGCGACCGACAGCGAAGGTGACTCGGTTATTGCCAACGGCGGTGCTGCTGGCGATGCCCTGACACTGAACACGGTTGCTACGGATGGTGATGCCGCTGGTATCATCTACCAGACGATCGCCGCCTCCGGTACGTTGGCCTTCGCCAACGCTGCGGACGCTCCGACGTCCACCATCATCTTGTCCAACTCGACCGGCGTTGCCGTGTCCAAGTTCAAGGTGACGGCTTCGACGGAAGACTTCTTGATTAAGAAGTTGACCGTGAAGGTTGACGCAAACTCCGGTGTTCTCCCGGCCGTGTCCAACGTGATCTTGGAATACAAGGATCAGGCTGGTGCGACCAAGACGGCTTCCGGTGTCATCGCCAGCTCAGTTGCTAAGTTTGACGGCCTGACAATGTATGCTCGGAAGGATGAGCCGACCTTCGTCACAGTTAAGCTGAACGTCGGTGATGTGACCACGGACAATAAGGGTTCTGGTGACGTCGTCGACATGGAACTTCACTCCAGCACGGCGGCTCCTGGCGAATTTGAAGCCAACGGCCTCTCTTCGGGTACAACGTTGGCTGACGCGGACGTTGACGCCGGTTCCGCCGTTACTGGCTGGAACGTCGGCGGCGCTGCCACGGACAGCTTCCTTGCCCCGACGGGTGCCTTGCATGAAATCCGCAAGACCAAGCCGACGATTTCCCTCGCCTCCGGTTCTCCGTCGGGTGCTGGTATCCCTGGCTTGAACGAGGTGCTCCGCTTCAACGTTTCCGCGGACTCTCGCGGTGCTGTGACGATGAGCGAAATCACCTTCGGCTTCAACGCGACGGACAACAACGGTGATACGGCTTCCGGCAACTGGCAGTCCTGCGACGGGGGCGACGGCGACGGTACCGGTTCCGAAGACCTCGGTATGGAAGACGCCGACCTGAACCTCTACGAAGCTAGCGACATGTCTACCGACTTGCTTGGTACTGGCGCCGCGAACGCTGCTCGCGTCAAGCTGATTAAGTCGGACAAGACGGTCTGTGCTGACACGGAAGCTATTCGCTACATCAACATTAATCTTGAAGGTAGCTCTGGTACGGCCCAAGAAATTGGTGCTGGCGCCACGAAGACCTACATCCTCAAGATTGACTCTACGAACGCCTCCGCTTCCAACGATGACTCTCTCCGCATTGACATCGTTGACGAAGCCACGGCCTCCACTTCCGGTGGTGCCATGGACAAGGCGATCGAGTGGGATGACTCGAACCTGACAAACACGACGAACTCTACAGGATCTGCAGACACGGGCGCCGTAGATATTGATGGAGACTTCATCAAGAACCTCCCGGTGACCGGCGGCACGATCGTCTACTAAGCCTCGGCTTAGCAGCGAACGGTGTTTCGCAGCATCTAGAGATCAAAACCCCGCCTTTTGGCGGGGTTTTGCGTTCAACAAGTAGACAGGGTGGACATTCCCCTCTATATTGTTCCCAATCCGTACGAACTTATGATCTCCCGTCTTTCCCTGAAACGCGCGATTCTGGTCTTGAGCGTCCTCTTAATCTGCCTTTCGGTTTTCCTTATGGTTCGCGCGCGTGGCGCGTCCAATGTTCCCGCCGTGACGTTGGTGGAACGAGTGAACCGCGGCCTGAAACCAGAGGACGAACAGGCGTTCCGGGCAAAGCTCGCGGAGATGCTCGCGCAAAAGGAGGCGGACGACAAAGAAGGGAAGCGTGACGTGAACCTGTATTTGCGCATCGGCGTCCAATACTACATTTTGGGAGAGGTGGCGAACGCGGCGAGCAGCTATCGCGACGTTCTTGTCACGCACCCTGCGGACGCGCCGGCGTTGGAAAACTTAGGCCAGGCATTGGTGGAAATGGGTGATTACGCGGGCGCCCTGGAAGCATGGCAGCGTGCGGCTACATCTGACCCGACGGAACAGACCTATGTAAACATGGCGGACTTGATGCGCGACCATCTACCGGAAGTTAGTAACCGCATTCCGCTGGTGTTGGAACACGGAATTGCCACGTTGGGCCAGAAATACAGCTTCTTGATCCGTCTTGGCGACTGGTATGCCAGTCAGGGGGACTTTACCCGCGCTGTTTCGCACTATGAGGTTGCTTTGCAGCTGAATAAGAATGAGGATGCGGCGGCCATCCTGGAAACGTACCGTCAAAAGGCCCGCGCGCAAGAGGCCGCACAAAACAAACAATAAAACCGGGCTTGCCCGGTTTTATTGTTCCTGTGTATAACTTATTTGTTTTGTCAAAAAGGTGATATAATGGCGACCGTACATAATTTCGTAACGTATTTTCGTTTCTTTAGTTAAAATTTATAGCCAAACGGCGACAAAATTTTATCTAAAGACACGATACCGATTTATCGGTACAAAACGTGGGCAACCACATTGATTTTCCAGTGGAGAAA
>CAZTTQ010000002.1:0-6006 GCA_964616135.1 uncultured Gammaproteobacteria bacterium | reverse complement strand
CACGCGCGTATGAAGTCTCTCTTTTCCAAGGCAAACGTCATTCGTGGTCTTGCTACCAGTACGGCGGCCTTGTTGGTCATGTCCGGGGCGGCCCATGCCGCGCTGACGTTCGGATCCGGTTCCTTGACGGCCAGCTCCGCCCTGGTCTTGGGTGACGCATTGACCGGAACAAACACGTCGACGGTCGCCATTTACTCTTCCGACTGGGAAATCTCTACTACGGGTGCCATGACGGGGATTGGCTCCATCACGTCTGACGGCGACGTGATTTTCTCCGGCGGTGACGTGACGGGCGCCGGCAGCGAAAAGATCGACATCGGTGAAGCAACGGCAAACGCTTTCACGTTTACACGTGACGACGCCGGTGTAGTTACGATTACTTCGGCTGATGATGACGCGAACGCCGGTTTGACGATTGGCGCGGGCGGTACGGGCGCCCTCATCTTGGGCGACGTCGGATCCACCACCCAGATGATCTCCTCTGACTGGACCATTGGCGCCACGGGCGACTTGGCCGGCATCGGCGCGATCGCGCTGGACGGCGCCATTTCCGGCGGCACCAGCGCCACGTTCTCCACGTTCGTGGCAGCGGACGCTTACCGCCCTACGAACGGCACGACCGTTACGGCTACGGCCGCCTTGTCGAAAGCCAACCTCCAGGCCGCCAGCTACTGGGCCGTGGACAGTTCCGCCGGTAGTAACGCCGCGGTGACCATCACGTTCGGCGGTTCCGGCGAATCGATGGACGCGGGTGACGTGGGCCGCGTCGTCCTCTTCGGCCATACGGCCGGTACGGGCGCCCAGGCCATCGGGAGCTCTGACACCATCACGGTCACGAACATCGCCGCTGCCGGCTCGGGCGCGGAAGACGTCGGCGACATGATCTCCTGCCTCATCGCGACGACTACCAAGGTGACGTGTACGACGTACGGCGCCGACTAACCCCCCTGATCCTTTAATATAAACCCATGTGTCGTATACAAACGCACAGAAGTGGGGACACGGGGTACGGTGCGTAGCCGTCGGCGCCGCGGCGGCCATGCTTTCCAGCATGGCCCTGCTGCCTGGTCTGGCTCATGCAGCCGCTACAGACCTAGTTTGGGAGGCGGATACCGAGTTCCAGTTGGATAACGGCATCACGTTGAGGATCCTGTCTAGCTCAAAGGCCGCTGCACTGACGTTCAACCCGACATCCATCGTCGTGGACGTAGATGTGGATGCGTCCGACTTCATTATTGAAGCGGTCGCCCCTGCTACCAAGATGACAAACGACGGCGGCTATAGCACATGTACACAGACGGCCGGTACGAGCCGCTTGACTATCACAACCGACGTGACGGTGACCATCACACCGGAAGTGTCCGGTTGCGGTGGCACGACGGTTACCAGCAGTGGCGGCGGCGGTGGGTACGTCCCACCAGCAGCCACGACGTGTAGCGTCCTCTCGCCGAACGGCGGGGACAGCATCACAGGTGGTTCCTCCGTTCCGGTCAGCTGGTCGACCAGCGGCAATGGAATCAGCAGCGTCCTTGTGTCTTACTCCACCAACGGTGGGGACACCTGGAGCGCCGTCGGTGCCAAGGACACGACGAACGGAGGCACGTATAACTGGGTTGCGCCAAATGCCGCTACAAGCAACGGGAAAGTGAAAGTCGAATGCCGCGACTCCAGCGGCGCGACGCTCGCCTCCGACGTCAGCGATTCCGCGTTCTCCATTGCGGTGAACGCGGCCCAGCCGGTACAGGTTGTGACCCCGACGGGTGTGACCAGCCGCGCGGCCGCGAACGCCGCGCTTCCAGCGAACGCCAAGGTAGATGCCTTGGTGAAGCTCGCCAACGACCAGGCGGTGTATTACATCGGCTTGGACGGCAAGCGCCACCCGTTCCCGACGTCCCAGGCGTACTTCTCGTGGTATCCGGATTTCTCCAAGGTGAAGACGATTTCCGCGACGGAAATGGCTTCCATTTCCCTCGGGAAGCCGATCTTGGCCCGTCCGGGTTCCCACTGGGTGAAGATCCAGTCGGATCCCAAGACGTACTTCGTTTCTCCGGACGGCTATACGCTCCGCTGGATCAAGGACGAAGCGACGGCCTTGACCTTGGGCGGCAGCGATTGGAACAAGAACATCATCGACGTCGAACCTACGTACTTCACCAAGTACAAAATGGGCGCCGACATTGATTCCGTGACCTTGGCCGCGGGTTGGCCGGCCGGTTCCCTCGTAAAGGGGAACGACGGTAAGACCTGGTACATCACGGGTACGTCCCGCCGCGAAGTCCTTTCTTCCGGCATGACGGGCAACTGGTTCCAGAGCAAGTTCGTGGAAAACAGCAACGGCGGTTGGCAGGCCCTTCCGATCGGGGACGCGATCTCCGGCATGGAAGAAGAACTGTCCAGCCTGCAGAATCTCTAGAAATGACAAAAACGGGGCTCGTCCCCGTTTTTGCGTTCCATGATAAACTGCGCTGCATATGGTTCGCCGTCTCATCGCCGCCAGCCTGCTCGCGTTTGGACTTCCGTCCTCGGCATTCGCCAAGACGCCGAACGACCTGTTTTTCGGCCAGCAAAAATACGCCCAAAAAATCGGCGCGCCGGAAGCGTGGGACGTGACGGAAGGCAGTCCGACAGTGGTCGTGGCCGTGTTGGATACGGGCGTGGACATCACCCATCCGGACCTGCAGGCGAACATCTGGACGAACGGCAGGGAAGTGGCGGGGGACGGCATCGACAACGACGCAAACGGATACGTGGACGACGTGCACGGCTGGGATTTCGTCGGAGAAGACGACTTGCCGGTCCCGTCCGCGTTAGACGTATTTGCGGAGGGGGCGTTGGTCCACGGCACGCTCATTGCCGGCATTATCGGCGCGCAGGGAGACAACGCGGAGGGCGTGGCGGGACTGTCCTGGCACGTACGGCTCATGCCGGTCCGCATGTTGGACGCGGAAGGAAACGGCATGGTGGACCAGGCGGTCCGCGCGCTTGATTACGCCGTTCAAAACGGCGCGCGCGTAATAAACATGAGTTTTACCGGCACGGCCACGGATCCGCTCCTGGACGCGGCGCTCGCGCGCGCCGCGGACGCGGGGGTGGTTGTCGTTGCGGCGGTGGGGAACAAGAGCAACGGAGGAAACAATTTGAATGATACGCCCGTGTACCCGGCATGCTCTGTGTTGTTGGATGGTCGGGACCCGGTCATTGGCGTTGCGGCGACGGATTTAAACGACCGTAAAGCGTCCTATTCCAACTTCGGCACGGCATGTACGGACATCGCGGCGCCAGGCAGCATGATGTTCGGGGCGCAGCCCATCGTGGCGGACGTGCCTACCCTAACAAGCGAATTCTACGGTGGCGGATGGAATGGCACGTCGCTCGCGTCTCCCGTCGTGGCGGGGAGCGCCGCCTTATTGTTGTCCAAGTATCCGTCACTTACGCCCGCGCAGGTGAAGACGGTGTTCCAGTTGTCCGCGGACCCCATCGTTTCCGACGTGACGGGCGCCGGGTCCGTCGGCGTCGGCCGGTTGAATATTGCCAAGGCGTTGCAGATCGCGGGGGCGTTCGCCAACTCCTCACCCCAGCCCTCTCCTCGGGGAGGAGAGGGGATCTTACCTGTCCTTTCGTCTTTTCCGACCAAGGCCCTTTCTCCCGTGACGGGAAAAGAGGAAGGTGTGACGCCGGTTTCGGCGGGGGAGTACGTGCGCAGTCCGTCGTTCTCCACGGTGTACTACGTGACGTCGGATTTGAAACGCCGACCATTCTTCGATGTAAAGACATTCCGGACCTACGCCGCGTTTTCCGAAGTGAAAACCGTGACGGATGCGACCTTGCCGCTTTTGCCGCTCGGCGCGCCGATGCTGCCAAAGCCCGGAACGGTGCTCGTGAAGATTGAAAGCGACCCGCGCACGTTCGCGGTCACAGACGCGGGTGCGGACGGCAAACCGATCCTCCGCTACATTCCGTCAGAGCAAGAAGCGATTCGCTTGTACGGCACTGCTTGGGCCGACTACGTGATTGATTTGCCGCCGACCTTGTGGAACCGATTCGCCTTTGGGGCGGACGTGGGTACGTGGGAAATCCTCCAGGTGCTCGGACTCATCCAACGCATCTTGCTGAAATAATCCCCAGTTTCTATGAGATTATCCAAGATATTCGCCCGAGGAATGGCCGTTGCGGGCGTGATGCTAACTGTTGCCGCCACAGCGCTTGCCGTCGACACCTTCATTTGGGTCAATCGACAGCCGGTTGTCGGTGCGGCTATCATCGCGTCTGACGCGGATGGTTCCAATCTGGTCGCGCTCAAAAACGGTGGCCGCGCCTATACGTCGTCTAACTACGGCGTAGATTGGACAGAACGTCGGCCGAACGGCGACGCAGACTGGGGATGGCAGTCCGTCGCGTCTGATGCCGACGGGTCCAACCTGATCGCAGGCCAATTTACCGGCGGCCGCCTGTACACTACCGCCGACGGTGGGGTGAACTGGACGGAACGCCGTCCTGCGGGCGACATGGACAAGATTTGGTATGGCGTCGCCTCCGACGCGGATGGATCCGTCCTGATCGCCGGCGTGGCAAGCGGTCGTCTCTATACGTCGGCAGACAGTGGAGCAAACTGGACCGAACGCCAGCCAGCCGGAGACACGGATAAGGTTTGGCGGGCGTTGGACAGCGATACAGATGGTTCCCACCTGATTGCCGGTGTGGCAGGCGGCCGCCTGTACACGTCTTCGAATGGAGGCGCAGACTGGACTGAACGACAGCCGGCCGGCGACTCTGACAATAATTGGGTGACCGTCGCATCCGACGCGGACGGTTCTCATCTGATCGTCGCCGTTGGCTCCGGCCGCATCTATACCTCCGCCGATGGAGGCGTAAACTGGACGGAACGCCGTCCTGCGGGCGACATGGATTACAACTGGGTTGCCGTGGATTCCAGTAGCGACGGCGTCCGCCTGGTCGCCGCGGAAAGCACCGGCGGTGGAGGTGGCCGCATCTACACCTCCAATGACAGTGGCGCTAATTGGACGGAACAACGGCCATTGGGCGACACGGGCCAATTCTGGCAAGGAATCACATCCTCCGTCGACGGGTCGTTCCTGTTCGCCACCATGTCGTCGGGGGGCTCCTATGTGGGGACCATCGATCTCACCAACCCGTCCATTTCCACCCTTTCTCCGACGGACAACGCAACAACTGTCAGTCGCACGACAGATCTTGTCCTGACCTTTGACGAGGCGGTGGATGCGGAAACAGGGAATATTACTATCAAGAAGACGTCGGATAACTCCACGGTAGAAACGATCGACGTAACTGGTGGCCAAGTGACCGGATCCGGTTCGACGACGATTACCGTCAATCCGTCCGTGACGCTATCTGCTGGTACGGAGTACTACGTCCTCGTTGCGGCGAGCGCGTTTGATGATGCCTCCGGTAACAGCTATGCCGGCATCGTCAGTACGACCGCGTGGAGTTTTACGACCCAATCTGCCGGGAGTTCGAACGGTGGTACGGCTCCTCCTGCGCCGCCGGTACCAACAAAAGACAACCCGACGGGGGAGATCAGGGCGGTTCTGGCCGGAGGGTCCGAACGAACGGTTTCCCGCGACGTTTCTTTGGACATTGACGTGGGGACCAATGTCCGTCTCATGTCCGTGTCGGAGAACCCAATGTTCCTGTTTGCCGACATGGTGCCGTTTGTTGCCCATTCGACCATGACGCTTTCTTCCGGCGTGGGGAATAAGACGGTGTACGTCCGTCTCTTTGCCTCGAGTGGATTGAGCGTGACGGTTTCTGACTCCATCACCCTCGTTTCTCCCGAAGCGAAAATTGACGAGGAGATCACCAAACCGCCGCTTCTTCCGCCCCGTGAGGAACGCACGTTCCTGAAACGAGAGGACTTGGCCAAAATCTTGCCCGTCTCCACCCCGGTGGATGGCCTGGTGAAACTTGCCCATGACCCCGCCGTCTACTACGTCGGCTTGGACGGCAAGCGCCATCCGTTTGCCTCCG
>CAZTTQ010000001.1:26790-118310 GCA_964616135.1 uncultured Gammaproteobacteria bacterium | reverse complement strand
CGCTTGTGGTTTCGGAAGGGCAGCGGATCGCGGTGGTCGGCCGCAACGGGGCGGGAAAGACCACGCTCATCCGTTTGCTGACGGGAGAAGATAAGGCGGACAGCGGCATCGTCCGCCATATGGACGGCTTGCGCCTGGGTTGGGTGGACCAACACGACCGGTTTTTGCCCGGGGAGACCGCCCAGCAGTTTTTGGAACGCGACAGCGGCAAGCCCGGTTGGGAATGCGGCAAATTGGCCGCGCGGTTCCAGCTGAAGGGCCCGCTGCTTTCCCGTCCGTGTTTGGAACTCTCCGGTGGGTACCGCATGCGCGTGAAGCTGACCGCCATGCTGCTGCGCGACCCGAACCTGCTGCTCTTGGACGAACCGACCAACTACTTGGACTTGGCCACGCTGTTGCTGTTGGAAGAATTCCTCCGCACGTTCCGTGGCGGGTACCTGGCCGTGTCCCATGACCGCCAATTCCTCAAGAACACTTGCAGCCAGACGCTGGAAGTGGCCGAAGGGAAGCTGACCTATTTCCCCGGGCCCTTGGAAGCGTACTTGGCGCATAAAGAAGAAGAACTGGCGTGGAAGCAAAAGACCAACAAGAAGGTAGAAAGCGAACGCTTGCGCCTGCAGTCCTTCGTCGATCGCTTCCGGGCGAAGGCAAGCAAGGCCGCCCAGGCGCAGTCCAAGATGAAGCAGCTCCAAAAGCTGCAGACGATTGAAATTGAACACACCCTGCCGGTCCCGCGCATCAAGATCCCGTGGCAGCGCGTGCCGCGCGGATTCGCCGTGCGCACGACCAAACTCGCCATCGGCTATCCGGACCGCACCATCGCCAAGGACCTGGAGTTGGAGATCCAGCGCGGCGACCACCTGGTCATCGTCGGCGACAACGGTCAGGGCAAGACGACGCTCCTCAAAACCCTTGCGGGAGAACTCCAACCGTTGGAAGGCACCTACAAGTGGTGGCACAAGGCCTCCGTCGGCTATTACGCCCAGCACGTGCAGGACATGCTGCGCGCCACGGAGACGGTGGAGAATTACCTGCGCCGCAACGCCCCGCCGGACATTGAAACGGAAGACGTGCTCCGCATGGCCGGGGACTTCCTGTTCCGCGGCGACGACCTGAAGAAAATGACGCAGGTCCTCTCCGGCGGCGAAAAGGCCCGTCTTTGTTTGGCGGCCATTCTGCTCCAGCGCCACGCCGTCCTGCTGTTGGATGAACCCACTAACCACTTGGACGTGGAGACGGGTGAGGCACTCGCCGTGGCCCTGCGCGAATACCAGGGCACGGTCGTCTTCGTTTCCCACGACCGTACCTTCGTCCAAATCGTCTCGGACCGCATCTTGGAAGTACGCGACGGCTCCGTGCGCCAATACCCGCACACGTATGAGGAATACGTCCAGGAAATGGAGGCGCGCCTGGAAGACGAGGTGCGCGCCCTGGAAACGCCCATGACGGAGGACAAGGAAGACGCTCGCCGCCGCTTCACCGAGCTGCAGGAGCTGAAACGCGAGCTGGCGAAACTTGAGAAGAAGATGGAGACCTGGGACAAGAAGAAAAGCGCCCTGCTCCAGTTCTTCTTCGACAATCCGTTGGACTACGACCCGGAAAAGCGGAAGCAGTTGGAAGAGGCGCAGGAAGAGCTCGGCCGCCTGGAAACCCGTTGGTACGAATTGCAGCAGGGAATCGCCGATCGGAAGAACTGAAAACCGCCCCCGTTAGGAGGCGGTTTTTGATACGGGCAGCACGTGGCCCAGCAGGCGCTTCAACGCGGGGAAGAAGCCGATGTTGAACAGGAAACGGTTCAGCCAGCCGGTGGTGATGCAGAAGTATGTGTCGTGCGGCGCGGTGTGGTGCTTGGAATGATGCACGGGCTCCAGGATGAGCCCGTGGCGTTGGAGCCAGCGGACGAACGCCGGCGCCTGGTCCGCGTGCGCCCACTTGTGGAACTGGTTGGTGGCGAAAATCCCGAGCATGAACCAGAACAGCAGGGAGGCAAGGAACGGATGGAAGGGGACGAGGAACCAAGCGAGCGCGATGAACGGGATGGAGACCAGGCAGTTGTTCCCGTTCACTTCAAAAAAGCCGTGGGAACAAATGGCCTTTTGGTCCACGTGGTGTTCCCGAAACGGATGGATGAACCCCGGGCCGAGAATCGGCGTATCTTCTTCCAAAAACGTGTCGCCCAGGAAGTGCACGACGCCGGAGACGAAGTCCGCCAGCACGTACCCGCCGATGACGGCCGCAACGATGGCGCCGACCCAGGCCGGGGAGGATTCCACCAGGTCCTGCCAGGCACGCGTCAGTTTGTACGCCAACGCGGCCATGCCCGCCAAAAAGACGAACGTGGCGCTGGTTTGGAGGACGTTGTGGGCGCGCGAGACGGCCATAATTGGAACGCAGTGTAGCGAATGGGGCCTGAAAAACCAAATCCCCCGCCGGAAGGGCGGGGGTTTGCATGTGGTCGGTGGGCCACGGTCGAGTTGGAGGAGGAGTTCAACTGACCGGGTGGCTTCCGTGCCCACCTCTAGGACCCAAGATAGCACGCGGAAACGGGGCGTCAAATCGGCGGGGAACCAAGGTCGTTTTTTGGCCTAATATAGCAGGAATTATGGCATTGACCCCTTGACAAACGGGTCAAAAAATGCTATCCTACTCCCTCGGCTGCTTTCGGGCAGTCGTTTTGATTTCAGGGGTTTTTGCCCCTGGTCGAACTTACTCCTGACTATCCAACATCCTATGAAGAACGCCCTCGCGATCCTCATGCTTGTCGCGCTGGTCCCGAGCCAGTCCGTCCAGGCCCAGACTGCCCCGGTCGAAACGGCTCCCGTCGTGGAAACGGTTTCCACGGACGAAGCCAAGGCCCCGACGGTGCAGGACGTCCTCTTGGACGTGTGTACGGTCCGCGGCTACGGCGAAACCTGCGCCAAGCACTTGCTCGGCATGGTGTGGAACGAAACCGGCAACGTGTATAACGCCATCGGTGACCACGGCAAGGCCCGCGGCTACTTCCAGATTTGGACGAAGCTCCACAACATCACGGTTGCCTGCGCGGAAGACCTCGTGTGTTCCGCCAACTGGACCCTGACGTACATGGAGCGCAACTCCTACAAGAAGTACCCGACGTGGGCCATCCAGTGCCACAACGGCTGCGGCATTGAAAACGGCTATGCCGCCAAGGCGCTGCGCAACGGCAAGAACCTTTGGTCCACCCCGCTTGAAGTGAAGCAGGAGGCCAAAATCGTCCTGCCGTCCGTCGCCCGTGCCGAAGCCAAGGCTTCCGTGATGGCCCTCGCCATCGCCAAGTAATGAAAACGCCGCCCCTTACCGGGCGGCGTTTGCGTTTAGGCTTCGGGCGGCGGGGGCGGAGTGGCCGGAGTCCGCTTGGGGAACAGGCGCCATCCGAGGGCGCCAATGACCGCGGCGACGAGGATCCACCAGGCGCGGCCGGCGCCGGTCCCTGCCGGTTCATCGGATTCCTCCGTAGGCTCCTGGACGGCCGGCTCGGCCGTGCGGACCAATAAGTCGGCGTCCGCCGCCGCCGCGTCAAAAGACGTGGGGGCTCCGAGGCCGGTCCCGGAAGCGGTGACGGATTCTCCGGCATGGACAAGTGTCTCGGTCCCGTCCGATTTGGCGCGGAACGCGACCGTCCCTTCCGTTACGCGGATCGTGGATTCCGTACCCGTATCCGTCAGGATGAAGCGGGTTCCCTTGATGCCCGCGACGGCCTGGCTCATTTCCACTTCCATCGTGCCGTCCTTCAGCATCTTCTTCACGTTGGCGTAGATCGTTCCCGCGACGAGCTTCAACTTGCTGTCGCGCTTAGGCGGGGTCGTGACGACGATCTCCGTCTCCGGCCGGACGAGGAACGTGGAAAGGTCCGTGAAGCTGAGGATGGCCGTGCTGTCTTCGTCCGTCTTCACGTGGTCCAGGACGTAGATGACTTTTTTCAATTGGGCGAGTTCCCACCCCTTCGGGTCGACGTCGTGCCGCATCTCGATTTGCCCATTCAACGAGCTGAAGCGGGCACCCGAGTCTTCTAGCTGTGTTTCGTCCACCTTCCAGTCGCCGAACTGGCCGTTCAGGCGCATGTCCTGGCCGCCGATAAAAGAGAGAGCAAGAGAGACTTCCTTTGGGTCTTCCGGCTGCTGGATGTCTTCGAAGACGGCAAACGCGCCGGCTCCTCCCAGGCGCCCCTTGATCGTCGCGCCGTTTCCGCAGGCGCCCCTGAACGTGCCGGTCGGGCCGCCGGTGAACCGGAGGGAACAGGACGTGTCCTCGACGGTCGGTACCTCCCGCGCTTCTTCCATTTGGTAGGCGGTGCCCATGGGCGTTTCCTGCGTCCCCGTAATGACTTGTCCCGGGCCGGAGAGGTCGTAAGAGATGTGCAAGGACGCCCGGCCGAAGTCCTTCTTCCAAAAGAGGTAGCCGGATGTGCCGCCCAGCTCACCGACGTTCCAGAACCGGAGGACGTAGTCTAATCCGGACAACCGGACGCCGGTGCGGTTGCCGACCTTGTACACGTATTCCTGGGTCAGCTGCCCCTTGCCGTATCCGAGGACGTGGGGCTCGTCAAACGTCACCGATCCCGCGACGGTGATTTCTTTTGGTGAGACGCCGAAGGGGATTTCTTGGGCGGATACGGGAAGCGCGGCGCAGGCAAGGAGGACCGTCAGGAGGATGGCGGTGTATGGGCGGAGGCGCATACGGGCGTGAAGGAGGGTTAGGCGCGCAGGTTGATGGCCTGCTGTGCGGGCGGTTCCGTGAGGGCGATGGCCGTCACGTCGATTTTCTTCCGCACGTCGTCTTGGAACGACGTCGTGCCCGTGATGCGGACCCAGTGGCCGAGCAGTGAGGCTTTTTGGCCCTGTGAGAGCGCGGCAAGCAGGGTGCACTTGATCGTGTCGCCGGTTCCGTCGACTTTGAGCCCCAGGTGGTTGTTGTAGGCGTCCAAATCCACGCGGGTGATTTTGCCCTGCAGCTCTTCAGACGCTTCTCGGAGAATGGGTTCCCGTGATTGTTCGGCCAGGAACGCCATCGTGTCCTTGTCGGCAGAGGACAAAGAAACGGGTTCGCGTCCGGGGACCGTAAGCGTCAACGAGTCCCCGATGGCGGCGAGAGGGGCCGTGACGGCGGAAATCCCATGGACGAACACGGGGTCGCGCAGGAGTTCGACCTTCACCGCGTCGCCGATCTCCGCCTGGAGTTGCGGGGACAGCTGGGCGATTTCGATCGGGTGCTTTTTCTGGATATAGGCGATCAGGCTTGCCAACAGCAAGGCGAGTTGGATGCCGAGGCCGTAGGCGTCCGGGCTCTGGTCCGCCGCACCCGTCACCAGGCGCAATTGTTGGGAGAAGGGGCCGCCCTCCGTTGGATCGACGACGACGCGGGACTGTTCCAGGAGCGGGGAATGGTGTTTGTGGCGCGCGAGTACCGCCAGGGCGGTCCGCAAGGCGGCGTCGAGTCCCGCGAGTTCTCGCGCGAGGACGCCGAGGTCCATCTGCCCCTCAAACGAGGGGCCCGCGTAGCGCAGCGTTAGGAATGGGCCGGAAGAAAGGGGAAGGTCAAACAAGCTCGCAGTGGGCATAGGCGGACGGGTTAACGACAGGAGACTATCATTTTCACGGACGCTTGGACAGAAAAAGACGCCACCTGCGAGGGTGGGGTCTTTTTCTGTCCACCTTACTTACAACGACGCCTTCGCGGCCGCGTCCTTTCCGATCCCATCCATGAGCGCGAGCAGCTTGGTCGTGGTATTCCAGTTCCGGATGGTCAGATATGCGTACACGGGCGTCTGATTGATCCTCGACAGGTGGCTCCGCGTCGCTCCTTTGAGGGTGTTTGAGAAATACAGCATGCCTTTTCCCGCATGTACGGTATCGACGCCCGCACGGGCGGTGATCTGTTTCATCGCCTGCTTTGGAATGAAGGGCTTCTTGAGGAAGAGGGCGTTATACCGGAACTTCTTCGGTTCGCTCCCGAATCCCTTTGGCGCCTTCCGTACCACCACGCGCAGATCCGCATGGCTCACGACCACGACTCGTGCCGGATAGTGAAATCGAGCGGACAATGCGTTCTCGATCTTCGTCGCAATCTGGTCCGGCACCCCCGCCTTTGAGCTGAATACGACATTTCCGCTCTGGATATACGTCGCGACGTCTGAAAATCCAAGATCCTCGAAGCAGGTCTTAAGGTCCGCCATCCGGATGAGATTATTTCCACCGACGTTGATACCGCGGAGCAGGGCGAGATATTTCGGCATATGACGTATGCTAACACAGAAAAAACCACTGCGTGATGCCGGGTGTTTTGTCGGCTCTGATTTCCCGGACGCTTGGACAGAAAAAAGACGCCGTCCCGACGGGCGGCGCCCTCCTGCTATCCGCGGGCGGCTTCTTCGAGCCGTGCCACGTCCATTTTCTTCATGGCCATGAACGCCTTGGTGACGCGCGCGACTTTTTGCATGGGAATGGTGTTCGTTTGTAGTCTAGCGAAGGTCGCTGTCCGGGTGTTGTTGAAAGAAGGCACGGGTCGCGGGCCAGATCGGCATGGCGGCCATCTCGTCGCGCGTAAAGAATCCGGCATCCGCTATCTCGTCTTTCTGGAGGAGGAGTGTGCCGCCTATCCAGGCGCACGTCCACCAATGCGTGGATTGGTTTGGGACGTCCCCGGGAGTGACCGCTATCTCCCGGAGCGGGCGCACGTCCAGGCCGAGCTCTTCTTGCATCTCACGCACCAGCGTCTGTTCCGCGCTTTCCGCTGCTTCGACATGGCCGCCCGGAGGGTAATAATGACCGGTGTATGCGCCAAAGTCGTTCGTCGACTTCACGAGCAGATATTCCCGTTCTCCGCCCTGCCGTTCTCTGGAAATGATACCGACCGCAACGTGTTTCATAGGGATTTGAGATCGCCGTGCATTTTACGGGAAAGGATCTGGACGCGATACCCCCGTGGCGAGTCGCGTCAATCCCCGACGGATGAATACAACGCGGCCGGACGGGCGCGGCGGACGGCGGGCGGGAATCCGTTTCGGGACAAAAACGCCGCCCCGCAAGGGACGGCGTTTTTGTCTGGGTTAGCGGATGTAGTACGTCGCGTACATCGTCGCGGTGATCTTTTTCTTGATGGACTGGGTGTCCGGCGAGGTGCCGTAGCCGCCGTAATAGTAGCTGTTTATCCCGCTGTTGACCGGCGTGACCATGAAGCTGGCGCTGCCGGCGTTTTGAAGGGAACCGACGTGGATGCCGGGCACCTGTTCGGCCTGGCGTTGGGCGTCCGTGAGCGCCTCACGTGCCAATTCCTTTTGGAGGTCGTTCAGGGTGCTCAAGGTAAATTCGTTGCCGAGCGTGGAGAACGTCGCGCCGCGGGCGGCCATGGCGGACGCGGCCGTCTCCTGGAAGGAGGTCAACGCGTCCACCTGGTCGGATTCGATGACGACCGTCTGGTTGACCGTCGCTGTCTTGCTGTAGATGTCGACGTTGGAGACGGCAGGCTGGATGCTGACGTCCGTCGTCTGGATGCCCTTGTCCTTCAGGAGGGTGAGCAGGGCCGCGCGGTCGCCGGACAGCTGTTGTTCAGCCGTTTTCAGCACGGCGTTCGTGCGGAGGAGCTGGACGGACCATTTTACCCGGTCCGATTCGACGACGCGTTCGGCAACGCCTTGGAAACCGACGGTGTCTTTGGACGTGATGCGGGCGGCGGCGACGTCGCCCAGGGAGCGGACGGCGGCGGCCGTAACGAGGAGGGCGCCGGCCAAGCCGACGGCGACGAGGGTTTCGCGGTGGGTCATAGGGGAGGGGGTAATTTTTCGCAGCATAACGCCTGATGACGAAAAACAAAAGCCCCGTACGAAACGGGGCGTTTGTGACTCCGAGGGAAGCAGGGATTACCCGATTCGCCGGAGCGCCTCAGTCGCGTAAAATTTCACCTCCGGTATCAATAGGGTGGACGCTTCGATTTCCTCCAGGGTGAACCATTTAATGTCATTGAGCTCGACGCGGTCCATGACAACGCGGTCGGTCGTCGATTGGCAAAAGTATTGCATGCCCACGTGACGATGCCCTTCGCTTATTTTGTGGATGTCCATGTATGCGGGGACGAAAAGAAACTTCGTCCTTTCTGACATGCGTTCGGGTTTATCCCCACAAATCGTTATATCGAGCCCGCATTCTTCTTTTATCTCTCGAACGAGCGCTTCTTCTGGATCTTCATGAAGCTCAATATGGCCGGCTGGCGGCAACCACAAATTCAGCGTCTTGTGCAGTATCAAAAGGACCTTCTTGTTGTGAACGACAAAACCGCTGACCGTGAAATCAATGAGATCATGGATATGTGCCATAAGGTACTCTGATGAATCTTGGCTGCAGTCTATCAGCTCCGTGTCCGGCGGGGAAGCGTAGCGCGTGCGTCTAGCCAGCAAAAAACCCCAGCGTGATGCTGAGGGTTTTTGCTGGCTCCGAGGGTGGGATTCGAACCCACGACCAATGGATTAACAGTCCACTGCTCTGCCGCTGAGCTACCTCGGAACAAGGAAATTGGTTGCGAGCGGCACTATAACAATTCGACGGAAACCTGGCAAGCGATAGGTGGATGGGCACACGATCCCGGGTGTATACTTGCGCCGTGTTTCGTCTAACGAGTCTCTATTGATTATGATCTTCGCGCACACGCGTTCGTCTCGTAGACTCGCTTTCGTCGCGCTCATCCTGGCTGTTGTTGGCGTCGCCGTGTTCTTCTGGAAATCGACGACCCCGTCCGTCTTGAGGGCAGGGGGAGAGATAGACCGCGTGCGGGCTTCCCGCGGGCTCTCGCCTTCGACATTGGACATGGTAAGCCGTGCGGACGGACGCGTGTCGCTTGAAACCGCCGACGGGATAGTCCTCATTCGGGACACGGCGAACACGCACGTCGGTTCGGAAAATGTCGTCTTATGGCCGAAGAAAGGCGGCGTGCTGTACGTGATTGGGAACGACTGGCCATGGGGCGGGCAAATCTGGAAGGTGGACCTGGCCACCGGGGCGGAAACCGAACTCCCTTCCTTCAACCGCGCGAAGGGGGGATTTACGTATTCCATCGGCCCGTCGGAAGACGTCCTGGTCCAGCCGTCGTGGACGCCGCTTGAACCGTCGAATCCGGACGGGATCGTCGAGGCGTACGCGTTCGACGTGATGGACCTGGCGACGGGAACCGTAACCAAGGCCGGTCAGTTGCCGGCAGGATATTCGTACGCCTACGCGAACGGCGTCGTGAACCAGATGGGGAGCGGGTTGTACCCAATGGCCCGCTTCACGTGGACGGACGCGACACGTCTACGTGCCGAGGTGTACGCGGCATCGGCAAAGCTCGGCCTGGACACAGAGCGTTCGGCGGTCGGCGACGTTGCCTTCAGCCTCGGGGACAAGAAGGTTTCCAAAGTCACCAAGCGTTAACCGGCGACCAAGACCTCCTTTTCCTTCTTCGTCAGCCGTTTGATGGCCGCCTCCCGCTTGCGGGCGGCGGTTTCGTTTTTCATCCGCTTTTCATACGCCAGGACGACGGGCTTCCGGGAGCGGGTGTATTTGGCCCCGGTGCCGGCGTTGTGGGACGCGACGCGCGCGACCACGTCCTTGGTAATGCCCGTGTAGAGCGACCCGTCCTTGCAGCGCACGAGGTAGACGAACCAGGGCATAGATAGGAGAAGGGTAGCACGGTGCGCTACAATGGGCCCACTATGGATTGGATCGACTTCGCCGGACTCTTTCTGCTGCTGGCCGGGTTCGTCTTGGGGTTGGGCGCCGTCACGGTGATTGACCTCCACGGGTTCCTTGGCCGGCGTTCCGCGTATTGGACCGAAGCGACGACGCGGACCCATAAGGTCACGAAGCCGCTCATCTGGGCGGGCATCGCGCTTGCCGTCGTCGGCGGGGCCTTGTTTTACCGGCAGGAACCGTTCACGGGAATTCCGCTCGTCCACGCGCTCATTGCGGCGGTCCTGGTCGGCAACGGCTGTTTCCTGTCGTTCCGCGTCAGCCCGTACCTGCTGGAACGCGAACGCCAGGGGAAACAACGCGAACTTCTCCCGCGTTCCTGGCAAACCAAGATCGCGGTCGGCCTGGTGCTGTCCGATCTCGGGTGGTGGGGCGGCCTCGCGCTTCTCACGTACGTCTTAGTCCGTCCGTAACGCGTATGGGAAAAAAGATCGTCGTCCACGACCGGATGCAAAACGGGTACACGTATGAATTGACGGCCGCCGCGGGCCGCGGCTTCGCGCCCGACTTCAAGCCGCAGCTGACGCCAAAGGAAATGCTGGCGCTCGGCGTCTTCGGCGGGAAGTACATGAACGACTGCCGGCGCGAATTTCCCGCGTCCTGGTTCGCCAAGGCCAAACTCAATTCGGAACGACATGACCCGGATCTGAACTATTTCGGCGTGAATGCCAGCCAGCCGCTGTGGTTCTGGAAGGAAAAGGGTTGGATTAATGAGGAACACGACCCGCGCGGGTGGTTCCAGTGGTACTGCCGTTACTACCTGGGCCGCCGCCTGCCGGAAGAAGACGCGCGCCAGATCAAGCGTTGGAAAGCCATCGCCCGCCACGTCGGCCAAATCAAAAAGCACTGCGCGCCGGGAGACAAAACGTGCCGGCCGGTTCAACGCCAGGCCTTGCTCCACTGGGCGTACGACAGCCGCAAGATGTAACCTTTCCTTATGACCTACGACTTCCTCGTCATCGGTTCGAGCGGCATGCAGGGACGCATCGTCACCAAAGACCTCCTGGAGGCCGGGTTCAAGGTCCATTGCGCGGACCTGTACCGGGAAGGCTCGGAGGAAATCCTGTCCGAATATCCGGGGACGGCGTTCTCCTACTTGGATTTGCGCGACTTGGAGGCGTGCCGCACGTTCGTCCGCCAGGCGGCGCCCGCGGTGATCGTGAACTGCGCGGAAGGGGACTGGAACCACGACGTGTACCGCGTCGCGTTGGAGCAGGGTTGCCACGTGATGGACCTGGGCAGCGACATTCCGATGACGAAAACACAATTGGCCATGGACGCCGCCTTCAAAAAGGCGGACAAGACGGCCGTGACGGGCTGCGGCTCCACGCCGGGCATCAACAACGTCATGATGAAGCACGCGTCGCGGTCCTTTTCGGCCATCGACACCATTGAGATCGGCTTCAACTGGGATTCCAACGTGAAGAAATTCGCCGTGCCGTTCTCCATGGAGAGCATCATCGAAGAACTGACGGACCCGGCGCCCGTGTTGGAAAACGGCGTCTGGTTGGAAAAGAACCCCAAGGACACGGAGGTCGTCCGAGAAGTGCGCGAGATCGGCGCGCAAAAGTGCTACCTGGTCCGCCATCCGGAGACGTACACGTTCACCCAGGACTACGCCGACCTGAAGCCCAAGAACATCCGCTTCTACGCCGGGTTCCCGGACCACTCGCTGGCGGTCCTGAACACGCTCATCGGCTTGGGATTCGGCGGAAAAAAGCTGCTCAAGTTCGAACGCACCGACATCCGTCCCGTGGACGCCGTTTCCCGCATTTTGACCCGCCTGGGGAAGCCCGACGGCTACATGGAAAAGGAAAACCTCTGGGTCGAAATCAGCGGCACCGGCAAGGACGGCGGCATCAAGCTCATGCGCATGGAGTGCATCGTCTCCACGCTGCCGGGCTGGACAGAAGCGGGGTGTAACATCGATACTGGCTTTCCCGCGTCGATTATCGCGCAAATGCTGCTGGACGGGCGCATTTCCGCCCGCGGCAGCTTCGCCCCGGACGGCTGCGTGCCGACCGACCTCTTCTTCGCCGAATTAAAAAAGAAGGGCATGACCGTCTACCAGGACGGCCAGGCCATCAACTAGTCCCTATGTTCCTGAAAGCCGTCGCCAACCTCGCGGACCTGCCAGAGACCACGCGTCCGCACGTGGCGATGGTTGGCCGTTCGAACGTGGGCAAGTCGTCCTTTGTCAACGCGTTTGCCGGGCAAAAGGACCTGGCCCGCGTCAGCGCGTCCCCGGGTCGCACCCAGACCATCAACGTCTACCAGCTGGCGAACACATACTACCTGCTGGACCTGCCGGGCTACGGCTATGCCAAGCACGCGGCCAATCGGGAAAAATTCGCCACGCTCATCACGGACTACATTGAGCAGACGGCGCACCTCGCGCTTATCCTGCTCGTCATCGACGCCCGCCGCGGGCTGACGGACCTGGACACGGAAATGCTGAACTGGATCTTGGAGATCGGCAAGAACGTCGTCCTGGTCGTGAACAAGTCCGACAAGCTGACCCACCAGGAGACGTCCGTTTTGTCGCGGACGCTCGCCACCGCGTACCCGACCGTCCCGCACTTCTTCCACTCCATCCGGGAAGAAGGGAACCGCGGCGAAATCCGTGCCGCGATTGAAAAGGCGATCCGGAACAAGTAAACTGGCGCCATGATCTTCGACAAGATCCGCCAGTGGAAGGAAGAACGGAAATTCGAGGCGTGGAAAAAGCGGTACGAGCCGCTGCTCATGCCCGCTTTTTTGTTGGGCGGCTTTTTGCTGGACGTATTCACCTACAAGACGCTCCAGGTGGAAACCACGTTCCAGATCCTGGGCGCCTACGCGCTCATCACCGCGTTCTGCATCCCGTTCCTCCATGCGCGTGAGGAGCGTGGGCGCCTGCATGCCGCCGCGGAGTTCTTCGTCCAGTTCGCCTTCGGCGCGCTCCTCAGCCAGTCCCTGCTGTTTTACTGGTTCAGCGGCTCGGCCTCCGTCAGCTGGCCGGTCTTGGCCGTCGTGGCGGGGCTCATGGTGTCCAATGAAGCGTTCCGCGCGCACCTGCAGCGTCCGTTCGCCCAGGTCACCATCTTCGCCTTCGTCCTGTTCTCGTACGGGTCCCTGCTGTTCCCGTTCCTCCTCAACTCGCTTGACCCGCTCGTGTACTTCGTCGGCGGGGTCGCCAGCACGGCCGTGTCCCTGGTCCTGGTGATCGCGCTGACCCACATGGAGAAACTGCGCGCGCGCCGCAAGCTGTTCTTCAGCAGCGTGCTCGCGGTGTTCGTGGCCATGAACGCGCTCTACTTCGGCAACTTCATCCCGCCGATTCCGCTCTCCATCCGCGAGGCCGGCATCTACAACAACGTCCGCCGCGTCGGCGGCGAATACGAGCTGAAGGGAAGCGACGATTCGTTCCTGGGACGCTTGTTGCCGTGGCAGACCATCAAGGGAGACGAGGACGGCCGCATCTTCGCCTACGTGGCCGTACATGCGCCCGCGGACCTGAACACGGTCATCTACCACCGTTGGGAACGCTTTGACACGACCAAGAAGGCGTGGGTCACCACGGACCGGTTCTCGTACGCCGTCAGTGGCGGGCGTGAACAGGGCTACCGCGGCTACTCGTATAAGAGCCGCGTCACGGCGGGCAAGTGGCGCGTGACGGTCGAGACCGAACGCGGACAAGTGCTCGGCCGCCTGCCGTTCACCTATAAGCCGTAAGGAAAACGCCCTCCCGGGTGTTTTTCTATTTCCCACGCGGTGGTACTCTGGGGCAAATTATGCGCATTCGCCTCCTGTTCGCCATTGCCGCGTTAGCCGCTCCGCTTCCTTCCTTCGCCCAGACCCGCGCGACCGCGGGCACGATCAATATTCCTGGCCTTGATCCGATGGTGGCACCCACGACGATTGACCCTACCGCCATCACGACGACAACCGCCGCGCCCGTCACGGTTCCCGCACCTGCACCAACGCCCAAACCGGCACCGACCACGACCGTGCCGAAACCTTCGCTTGAACAAGTGCAACAAGCCGCGGAAACGGCGGCGGACCTGACGTCCGGCCCGCTTTCGAATGTCCTCTCCGCCGTGGCCGGCGCCCTGGGTGGCGTTCTCACGCTCCTTGGGATACAACAGGCCTTGAAGCAGGGCAAAGACAGCGGGAAGAAATGCCCGCAGTGCAACGGAACGGGCGAAACGACGGGCGTCTGCGCCCGCTGCAACGGGACCAAGGAGGTGGAGCAGGAATACGAACCGACCATGAAGTGCGCCCATTGCGAAGGCAGCGGGGAAGACCCGGAGGAACGCCGCGACGAACACGGCAAGCCGCTCGACTGCGAGGAATGCGACGGCGAAGGCGTCGTTTCCGCCAAGTTGAACGTGTCCGTGCCGTGTCCTGACTGCAATTAACCGTCCGTATGGAACAGGGAATGCCGAAACCGCCGGAACGCGAACGCTCGCCGCGCGAGCGTCTGTTGGAGCTTGAGCGGAGCGGGCGCTATGTGTTCCATGGCTCGGCGCGGAGCATTGAAACGCTTGAGCCGCGCCAAGGGAAAAATTTTTCTCCCGCCAGCAGGCGTATGGAACCGGACGGGGCTCCTGCCGTCGCAGCAACCGAACACGCGGACATCGCCATCTTCCGCGCGCTCGTAAACCAGGACCAGTTTCCCGACTACGGCTACTACAGCGCGTTTGGAGTCGCGGACGGAAAGCCGTACGTGAAAATGTCCAAAGCGGTCCTGGCAGGATTGAGAGAAAAAGTGGGGTACGTCCACGTGTTACCCAGGAAAATGTTTCAGCCCGTCCGTGGGGAATGGCGCGCGGAAACATCCGTTCATCCTGACTTTGTCGTACGCGTGACCGCCAGCGATTTTCAGATCGATGACATTATCATGCAAGAAAAACCATAACCACGTTCGTATGAACTTCCGCAACAAGTATTTGCTCACCACGCTGCGCGTCCTGACCGGTCTCTTCTTCATCATGTCCGGCGTGGGCGGCCTCCTGGCCATGCAGTCCCCGACGCTTGAAGGCATTCCGCCCCAGATGGTCCCGATGACGCAGGCACTCATCGCCACGGGGATTTTTCACATGATTAAGATCACGGAAATCGTCGCCGGCCTGATGCTGGTCACGGGATTCCTCCCGGCCCTCGCCGCCATTTTCTTGGCACCGATCTGTATCGGCGTCCTAGTGTTCCACGCACGCACGTCCCCGGAGAGTTTGCCTGTCGGCATCATTGTCACAGTATTGAACGTCTACTTCGGTTACGCGTACTGGGACAAGTACAAGCAGCTCTTCGTCCGCAAATAATCCCGTCCCTATGCCCGGCGAAGGAATCAGCAACATCAAGATCGACGGCGAAAAGCTTCTGGTCCTGGAAGACGTCCTTGGCATGGAAAAAGCCAAGGAGCTCGCCCAGGCGCACAAAGTCAAAGCCTTCGGTCTCCTCGCCGGGCTGTTCAGCCGCCCGCTGCCGGAAGACATCGACGTCGTGTATGAGGAAAAGCGCTACGACGCCTTTTGGCGCGTGCTCGGTTCCTCCCGCTTTGAATACAAGCGCCGCAAGGCCTACCACGTTCCCGTGGAGCCGATGGTGAAGGAAATCGAATTGCTCGGTACGTCGTTTACCGTGCCTCCGCAGGGAAAGACGTTTGAAGTGGAAGGGGTCGAACGCTGCGTGGAAGAATACCGGCAAGAAGAAATCGTGGACGCGCAAACGGGCCAAGCGGACCCGGGCTTTGCCAAATACCTGACGTACTTGAGCCAACCCATCGAAACCACCGACGCGCTGACCAAAGACGGCACGCCGATCGTGGCACTCGAGGCGAAGCCCGCCTTCCTCGTTCGCAAAGTCGTAAACGCGCTCATCAAGCCCATCCAGGCCGACCAGATTTTGGACGAACAAATCGCCATTAATGAACTGGCGCTTTACTTCGTGCCGATCTACACGTTTGAATTCCACTGGAAGGCCAAGGACAAGCGCGTCACCGTCTCCTATGACGGCGTCACGGGCGAACTGCGTCCCAAGGCGAACAAGATCACGGACAAACTCCGCCGTTCCTTCAGCAACGACGAGATCTTTGAATTTGGAAAAGAATTGGCCAACTTCGTCCCCGGCGGCGGCCTGGCAATGATGGTGGGAAAGAAAGCGGTTGAATTAGCGAAGGGGGAATAGGGGTGATACGTTAGAAGAAGAGAACCTTTACAACATTGTCGATTCTGGCAGGGGCTTGCTTGTGGCCTGGTCGGTTCAAATCCGACGGGAGTATTAATGTTTCTGACTCCGTTGACGATCATCCTTTCGTTTATGATGCAAACTACGAAGATTCAAAAGAATAATTTTGGGAAGCTGGGCAGCGCAGCGATTGGGGTGTGTCGCGATGTGTTGATCAATATTCTTGCGAGCGAGCTCCTACCCAAAGTCGATAAGTTTAATAGATAACTCTGAACCAGTTTCTGACATACCCTATGAAATTGAAATCATTCCGAATTAAGAATTATAAGTCCATTCAGGATACTGGAGAGATTTCTTTAGGTAATGGGAGAATTGCAATTTTCGCTGGTCAAAATGAGTCTGGTAAAAGCTCTATTTTAGAGGGTCTGGCTGCTTTTGAAAACGCAGAATTTGAATCAGATTCCATACCATTTGATTTTGAGTCACCAATTCAAGAGGTGTCATGCACATACGAAATTGAAGAATCGGATTCTGATTTTTGGGATGAAATTGAAAAAACATTTGGTGAACAGAATGAGATTGAGCGAGCTAAAGTCGGATCATTAATTGACATCCCAAAACTGAAACGCACGGTAAAAGATTTTAAAATTACTCGAACGCTAAATCCCTCTAAAAAGGTGCAGACATCTATCCCTGAAGCAGTTTTTCAGATCTTTCGTAGCTCTATTCTTGAAGAAGACGTTAATGTGGAGGCAGAAGTTGCTCCAGTAAAGAAGGAGAGGAAAAAGATTATTGAACTTACTGACGATCAGAATTCAGAAGTCGCTGAGTTATTCTGGAACCATACTCCTAAAATCATCTTGTTTAATGATTTCTGCGATCTATTGCCAGACACCTTCTCGCTTAAGGATCTAAAAAGCGACAAAAAAGATTCAAAAGGGTATAAGGCCGTAAAAAACTTTGAAAAAATATCAGGTGCAGATTTTAAAACTCTGTACAGTCTAGATGACTTGAAGAGAGACTCTATTGAGGAAAAACATAATGAAGCTATATCGATTGATTTTACAAAAGCATGGAAGCAACAAATTCACGGTGATAATAGAGTAAAAATTGCCTATAAATTCGAAAAACGATCTTCCGAAGATGACACTTTTGTAAGTTTTTATATTGAGACAAAGGATAAACAAAAAATTCGTCCCCGAATGCGGAGTAAGGGATTGGTATGGTTTCTTTCTTTTTGGATGGAATTACAGGCGAGTGGTCATGAGAGAGAATTGATTGTTTTAGCGGATGAACCCGGACTCTATCTTCATATAAAAGCTCAGACCGACATCCTCAATGTATTTGAATCTCTAACAAAAACGGGGCATCAATTTCTCTACTCAACTCATTCGCCAAATTTGATCAGGACAGATCATCTTGAAAGAATACACCTCATCGTAAATGATAAAACCAAAGGAACATTGATAGAGAATATCACTTCCTCCAAAATTGATTCTCAGAATAAACAAGATGCACTCCAGCCAGTGGCAAATGCTATTGGCTTCTCGGTAAGCGATTTTGGGCTGACAAATAAAAAGAGTGTGATTCTGGAAGGAGTTTCAGATTTTTATTACTACAGTGCAATGAGAACCCTCCTCAAACGTGATATTGCAGACTACGCCTTCATACCGGGAATAGGTGTCAGAAAACAATACACTCTAGTTTCATTTTGTATTGGTTACGGTATTTCTTGGGTCGCAATTTTCGATGACGATTCTTCGCGAGGAAAAGATTCTCAAAAAACTTACGAAGAAATCAAAGAACATCTCTTCGAAAAAGACGAGGGAGCTGCTGCCTCCAAGATGTATATCACTATTGGAATTTCATCCGTAGAAAACCTACTTCATTTGGATGACTTAAAGTTAATTGACGATAAAATTGTTCAAAAAACAGATCCAGCTGAGTCCATCGGTGAAAAACGGAAGATTGTATTTGCTAAATCTTTTTTTGAGAAAGTGTCGGATGGATCAATTACTAAGAAAAAAATTCATATCGACACAATTACTCGATTCAACCAGATCTTTGATTGGATAGATACAAACCTATAGTTTTTCCTATACCCCGCTGGTCTAGTTCGTTTCCGACAACGGCTTAACGAAAGGGGAATAAATTTCTATGCACATCCTCGAACTCGGCCATGTCGTGCTCTTCGTGAGCGACCTGCAGCGCTCCGCGGATTTTTACCGCGACACGCTTGGGTTTCAGGAACTGACGCGCCGGCCGGGAGCGGCGGCGTTTTCCGCCGGGCGCACGCACCATGAAATGTTGCTGCTGGAAGTGGGCGGGGAACCGGAACGCAAGGAAGAAACCAAGCCCGGGCTGTACCACATCGGCTTCAAGATCGGCGACGGGCCGGAAGCCGCCAAGCAGGCGTACAAGGAGCTGAAGGAGAAAGGCGTGCCCATCATCGGCACGGGCGACCACGGCGTGACGCACAGCATCTACATCCTGGACCCGGACGGAAACGAGCTTGAACTGTACGCGGACGTTTCCGACGCGTGGAAAACAGACCCGCTTGCCATCATGAAACCGACACGCGCGCTCAACCTTGAATAACGCCTATGCCCTCCATCAACCCGTGGATCAACTTCAATGGAAACGCAGAAGAAGCGTTTACCTTTTACAAATCCGTATTCGGTGGCGAGTTTGGCAAGATCATTCGATTCAAAGACATCGCGGGTCCTGAATTTCCGGTAGGGGACGCGGACGCACACAAGATCATGCGCATCGTGTTGCCCATTGGGAACAACACGTTGATCGCCAACGACGTTCCCAGTTTCTTGGGACCGGTCAATGAAAATGAAAACCGGAGCAAGATCTCCGTCACGGTGGACAGTAAGGAAGAAGCGGAACGGATTTTCAACGGCCTCTCGGCAGGCGGCGCGGTAGAGATGCCGATGGCTGCAAGTCCGTGGGGAACCTCCTTTGCCATGTTCCGCGACAAGTTCGGGATTGAATGGACCGTGGAGTTTGATCAAAATTCCTAGTTGCCATATGAACCAAAATGCCTGCCAAAGCTGCCTCATGCCGTTCGCAAAGGACCTCGGGAAGCGTGAAGACCCGCGGTATTGCAGCTACTGCTTTAAGGACGGAAGGTTGTGCTATGAGGGTGACCTGAAGGGGTTTCAAGAGGTGTGCCGCCAAGGTATGGTCAAAAACGGCATGCACCCGTTGCTCGCGTCGTTGTTTGCCTGGAGCGTCCGATTTGCCCCACGGTGGAAGAACTAACGCAAAAACCGGCCCATCAGGCCGGTTTTTGTCTACGCACGGACGTTCCCAGTGGCGAGTTTTACGCACGCTTGTTTGATCCGGTCCGCTTGCGTCTCCGGCGGCTTGGGGGATTCGACCCAGTCGACCAGGTCGCGCTTGTGGTCGGCGGAAAGGGCGCTCCACGCCGCTTTGGCCTTTGGGTTGGCGCCCAGGGCGCGGTAGAGCGGCATCGGGACCACGGCGTAACAGCACGGGCGGCGGTCGCCGCGCTTCAGTTTGTCGCACGCGACCACGACGCGGCGCTTGCGGGTCGCTTCTTGCTTCGCCCCTTCGATCCAACGGGTGAAGTCCCGGCGGGAGACGGGCGTAAGGTCCTTCCACTTGGCCGCGACTACAGGGTTAGCCGCAAGGGCCTTGCGAAGGTCGGCGGGAATACTGGGCATATGGGCGAAACGTTTGCGATATCGTACCATGGCCGCCATATGGACATGACCATCCGGGAGTACATCGAGAAGTTCACGTCAAAAGACCGCGTCCGCTTCAAAGAAGTGTGGGCGGAGGTGGTTGAATTCGCCGTGGAGGTCGTTAAGTGGAACAAGGCGGGGATGAAGGAAGAGTGGGGCGACGTGATGCATTTCGGCCAGCTGTGGGCGCACTGGCGCTTCGGCCTGAACGGCACGCTGTGGAAATCCAGCCTCGGTTCGGTAAAAAAGTTCATGGACCGCCTGGCCGTCTGGCGTGACCTGTACGCGCACGTCGGGTTGGATCGCAACGTCTCCAATTTCTGCGGCAACTGCGCCAAGGAAGAAAAGGTCATCAAGCAGTTGGGCAAGTTCGGCATTCCGCCGGAGCAAGCGTCCGCCGCCTTTAACGCCGTCGTACGCAAAGCGTAACCCTGCGGAGTCGCCCGTCGTCCCGCCAAAACGCCCCAGTCCGCGCCATTTGTTCGAATAAGGCCTCCGGCCATTGACTTTTCGCGCGGATTCCGCTATCCTTCGCGAATTCCAATATGTACAATAATTTTCGCGACAATCGTGGTGGTGGCGCCGGTGGCTTTAGCAACGGCGGACGCCGTTACGGTGGATTCCAGGACCGCCCGAAGCATGACGCCAAGTGCGACGGCTGCGGCGACATGTGCCAGGTCCCGTTCATTCCGAACGGTTCCAAGCCGGTCTACTGCCGCAACTGCTTCAAGAAAGACGACCAGGGCATGGTTTCCGGCCCGAAGCGCTCGTTCGACCGCCCGTCCTTCGGCGGCGACCGCGCGGAACGCCCGGCCTACCAGTCCCGTCCGTCCGCCGGCCTGGACTTGGGCAAGGTAGAAGCCCGCTTGGCCCGCATTGAAGAAAAGCTCGACGCCCTGATCGAAGCCCTCACGGAGGACATCGACGAAGACGGCGAAGATGAGGAAGAAGGCGGCAAGGAAGTGGTTCAGGACGTAAACCTGATCTAAGCGAACCGGACCCTTCGGGGTCCGTTTTGTTTGTTCGCGCGCGGTTTGGTATCGTAGGGCGGCTATGCGCCGCGCCTATCTCGCGATTCCCGCCGCCTTGCTGCTCGTCGGCGGGAGCGTTTGGTTCTTGCGACCCGCGTCCGTTTCGCCCGCCGCTTCGGTTCCGGCGCCCGTCGTGCCCGAGGCGCCGCGCACCGTGCGGAAGGAACACGTCATCGGGGAAGGCGAGACCTTCGCCGTCGCGGCCCAGGACTTGGGGCTGTCGTACGCGCAGGCCATCGCGCTCGCCGCGTCGGCCGCGGACGTGTACGACTTCACCCGCGTGCGCGTCGGCCGCGCCTTGGTCCGCACCGAATCCCTGGACGGCGCCTTGCTCTCCATTTCGTACGAGCCGGACAACGCGCGCGTTGTCGTCGCGGAACCGGCGGGCGACGCCTGGACGGCCAAAGAGGAACCCATCGCCTACGACGTGGCGCTCAAAACCGGGTCCGGCACCATCGACTCGTCGCTGTACGTGTCCGCCTTGGACGCCGGCATCCCGGAGATCGCCGTGCTGGAGATGGCCGAGGCGTTCGCCTGGACGATCGATTTCGCCACGCAGACGCGCGTAGGAGACACGTTCCAGACGCTGTACGAGACGCGGACCCGCGACGGCAAGGACGCCGGCGTCGGGCGCGTGCTGGCCGCAAGCTTCACCAACGCCGGGAAGCGCCAAGAGGCGTTTTGGTTTGAGCAGGACGGCAAGGGCGGCTACTACGACGCGGACGGCAACTCGCTCGTGCGCGCGTTCCTGAAGGCGCCGCTCGCTTTCAACCGCATCACGTCCGGGTTCACGTACGCGCGTTTCCACCCGGTCACCCAAAAGACCGCGCCGCACCGCGCCATCGACTACGCGGCCGCCGTCGGGACGCCGGTCAAGGCCGTCGGTGACGGCGTCGTCACGTTCGCGGGATGGAATTCCGCCGGCTACGGGAACTTCGTCAAGATCCGCCACAACGACACGTACGGCACCAACTACGCGCACTTGTCCGCCTTCGCCAAGGGCGTCAAGAAGGGAAGTACGGTCAGCCAAGGGCAGGTCATCGGCTACGTCGGGTCCACGGGCTTTTCGACCGGACCCCACCTGCACTACGAGGTTTCGTACAACGGCAAATTGGTGAACCCGCTGGAGGTCGAATTTCCGGCGGGAGACCCCATAAAGGCGGACGCGCGTCAAGCCTTTGAAACCAGGCGAAACGAGCTGCGTACGCTGGCGGGATGGTAAGAGGCAGAACGGGGGATTTCCCGCAAGTTTTTTGTCCCCATAAACGGTGGACGCGGGGCCGTTTTCGGCGTACCCTCGTTCTACGGCTTAACGCCGTGCTGAAGACGCGTTTATTCATTCACCAACCTCATCCTATGGTATTCATCGCCCCGCCCGAAGAAGGCAAGAAGCTGGCTCCGCCGGAAGAGGGAAAGAAGTAACGCGACGGAAGTACGGATACAAAACGGCCCCATCAGGGCCGTTTTCGTTTGCGCGGACGATATGCGATAATCCGGGCACTATGGCTTCCATGTTGGAGACGGTCGCGTTCGGCGGCGGGTGCTTCTGGTGTACGGAGGCGGTGTTCGAATCACTGAAGGGCGTCACGTCCGTCCTGCCCGGCTACGCGGGCGGATCGGTGCCAAACCCGACGTACGAACAGGTCTGTACGGGTGAAACGGGCCACGCGGAGGTGTTGCGTGTGGAATTCGACCCCGCAGTCGTCGCCTTTGACGACCTGCTGACGGTGTTTTTCGCCACGCACGACCCAACCACATTGAACCGGCAGGGAAACGATATCGGCACGCAGTACCGATCCGTCGTCTTTTACACGACGCGGGCGCAAAAGGCGGCCGCGGAGGCGTTCGTCTCCAAGTTGAATGAGGAAGGAAAGAAGGTCGTGACGGAAATCGCCCCGCTCCCGGCGTTCTATCCGGCCGAGGCGTATCATCGCCAGTACTTCCAAAACAACCCGGACAAGGCGTACTGCCGCCTGGTCATCAATCCTAAAATGGACAAGCTGCGCGACCGGTTCCGCGCGCTGTTGAAGGACGCCGCCTAATATGGCCCAACTTCTCTCCCTCCTCTCGTCCTCGCCGTCCGTCCTCGCGTTGGCGGGATTGCTCGGCGCCGCGCTCGGCAGCTTCGTCCATACGTGCGCGGACGGACCGTCGTCCCCGTTCCGCCGGTCGGCCTGCAACGCGTGCCGCAAGGCGCTGGGGCCGATGGAACTGGTCCCGGTATTCTCCTGGATCGCGTTACGGGGGAAGTGCGCGGGATGCAAGGGCCTGATCCCGTGGCGGTATCCGGTCGTGGAGGCGGTGCTCGGCGTCCTGTTCGTCCTGGCATTCCTGGCGGCGGACGGCAATGAACTTGCCTTGTTGCGGAACTGGTTCGTCCTCTGCGTGTTCACGTACACCTTCCTGACGGACGCGTTGCGGCAGGACGTGTCACCGCTCCTTATGGTCGGATCTGCCGCCGCGCTCGTGCCGGCGCAGCTCATGCTGGGCATGGCGCCCGCGTCCGTGGCGGCGGGGGCGTTGGTCGGCGTCGGGTTCTTCGCCGCGCAGCATTTCCTCTCCAAAGGGAAATGGGTCGGCCTGGGCGACGCATGGATCGGTCTCGCCTTGGGCGTCCTACTGGGATTCCCCGGCATCCTGGCCGCGCTCCTGCTTGCGTACGTCGGCGGGGCGGCCGTGGCGCTTTGCCTGATCGCCGCGGGCCGGTTGATGCGCACGTCGACCATGGCGTTCGGTCCGTTCCTGGTGGCGGCCGGCACGGCCGTCCTCTTTTGGGGACCGGCACTGTCCGCCTGGTACGGCCGCTTGTCGGATGCGCTCGGTGTGTGGATGTACGGATAAAACAACAGACCCCGCGAGGGGTCTGTTGTTTTACGCGACCGACAAAATGCGGTAGACGGCGTCGCCGCGTTCGGTTTTGACCGTCACGACGTCGCCCGCGGATTTGCCCATAAGGAGCGCACCAAGCGGCGACAGATACGAAATCTTGCGACGGAGCGGCATGGCTTCCTGCGCACCGACGATCATGTATTCGGTCTCCTTGCCGCCGGTTTCCACCGTGACCGTGGAACCGATGCGGATTTTGCCGTCTTCAGACCCGGCGTGGATCGGGACGGCAACTTTGAGCTTTTCTTCCAGCATCACGATGCGGTCATTGATGTTGCGCAGCCGGCGTTTGGCTTCCTGATAGCCGAAGTTTTCGGACAAGTCGCCCATTTCCTGCGCTTTTTGCAGCTCCAACTTAGCGGACGGGCGCTGGACGGTTTCCAGGTCGTAAATTTGGCGCCGCATCCGTTCCATGGTCTCCGGCGTAAGGAAGCGGTCCGGTTCTCCCTGGAGGGCGATACGGTCGGTTTCTGATTTTCTCGTAGGGAGACGCATACGGGGGAAGTGTAGGCGAGATCCCCGTATTCCGCCAGGGTTTGGGGTGGGGTGGGAAGACGCGCTATACTGGGCCGCATGAAACAGCAGGCTCAGGAGGAGCGTTCCCGCGCCGCGCACGCCTTGGTGCAACCGGTCGTGTTCGCGTTGTGGTTTGGAGCGGCGCTGGCTTGGCAGTCCCGATCAGGAGCGGAAGCGGCGCTGCCGGCGTTCGTCCTGCTCCTGGCGGCGGGCGGGATCCCCGCGGCAGCCGGTCTGTTGCGCCAGCTCACAAAGGGCCGGTTCGGCGTGGACGTGATCGCGGTCGCGGCCATGGGCGCGGCGGCCTTCTTCGGCCAGTGGGTGGCCGGCTGCGTCATCTTGCTCATGCTTTCTGGCGGCGAAGCGCTGGAAGCGTATGCGCTCGTCCGTGCGCGCCGATCGCTCCGGGCGCTGTTGTCCGCCGCGCCGACCGTGGCGCACCTGTACGTGCGCGGCAAAGTGAAAAACGTGCCGGTAGAACAGGTAAAGGCGGGCGACCGCTTGGCCGTTAAACCGGGTGACGTGGTGCCGGTGGACGCGGTGGTCATCGCAGGGACGGGACAAATGGACGCATCGCGCCTGACGGGCGAATCACTGCCCATGGACGTGGCGCCGCACAGCCGCATTCCCGGCGGCGCCGTCAACGGCGGATCGCTTCTGACCGTCCGCGCGCTCTCCAACGCGGCGGAAAGCCAATACGGACGCATCGTGACGCTCGTGCAGGAGGCGGAAAGCAAAAAAGCGCCGCTCGTGCGCCTGGCGGACCGGTATAGCGGATTCTTCACCCTCGTCACGTTCTTGGTGGCCGCGGGGGCGTGGATGGTTTCCGGCGATCCGACGCGCGTGCTGGCCGTGCTAGTGGTGGCCACGCCGTGCCCGCTTATCCTGGCCACGCCGATCGCCATGATTTCCGGCATCAGCCGGGCGGCGGGCCGGGGTATCATCGTGAAGCACGGAGGGGCCTTGGAGGTATTGGCCCGCGCCCGCGCGTTCGTCTTCGACAAGACCGGCACGCTCACGTTCGGCACGCCGGTCGTACGCGGGATTGCCGCCGAATACGGCTCGGAAGAAGACGTACTGCGCCTCGCCGCGTCCTTGGACCAGGGATCGTCCCACGTATTGGCCCGCACCCTGACGGCTCAGGCAGAAGAGCGCGGACTCGCTCTGCCGTTCCCGGAACGCTTTAAGGAAGACGTGGGCCGCGGCGTCACCGGCCGCCTGGGCGGAAAGACGTACGCGTTCGGCCGCCTCAGCTTCCTCAAGGGATTAGGCGTCGCCATCCCGGGGGCGTTGGCAAAGGACGCGGAAAAGAAAAAGTCCCGCGGCATCCGCACCGTATATTTGGCAGAAGGGAACCGGCTCCGCGGATCCATCTCGTTTTCGGACAAGGCCCGTCCCGGACTGGCCGCGTTCGTCGCGGAACTGCGCCGCGCGGGCGTAAAGGACGTGGAATTGCTCACCGGCGACAAAGAGACCGTCGCAAAGGCCCTGGCAAAAGAAGCGGGCGTCAGCCGCGTGTTTGCCGAATGCCTGCCGGGCGACAAGGTGAAGCGGATCGCCCAGCTCCAAACCCGCGGCGCGGTAGCCATGGTCGGCGACGGCGTGAACGACGCGCCCGCGCTGGCTGCCGCCGACGTCGGTATCGCGATGGGGGCGAACGGATCCGCCGCCTCCGCGGAAACGGCGGACATCGTCATCACCTTGGACGACGTACACAAGGTCGCGGAAGTCCGCGCCATCGCCAAACGCACGGTGAGCGTCGCCGTCGGCGGTATCCAACTCGGCATGGCGCTGTCGTTTCTCCTCATGGGCGTCGCCGCGGCCGGATATCTCCCGCCGCTCTACGGCGCCATCCTGCAGGAGGCGGTGGACGTCGTCGTCATCTTGAACGCGCTGCGCGTCGCTTCTGCGGAATAAAAAATCCCCGCCGGCTCCAGATCGGAGTGGCGGGGATTGCGTTTCAGGCGGCGGAAGCGGCTCCGCTGCCGGCGGCGTGCCCACGTTCGCGTTCGCGGCGCTTGAACTCACGTTCCGCGTCGTGAAGGTCGTCGGAGGTGCGGCGGGCGCGGCTGCCGGCGGACGCGAGCAGGATGGCGCGGGCCGTCAGGATGCCGCCCGCCACGGAGAGGACGACGAGGGCGATGATGAGCTTGCCCTTTCCGTCCTTGCTGCCCTTGGCGAAGAAGAAGTCTCCGAGCCGCGTGAAGACGCCGGGCAGGTGCTGCGCCGCGCTGTACATGTTGTGCAGCTGGGCGAAGGTGTTGTACCCGGAGAGCAGGGCGTTCCCGATGGTGCGCTTCCGGTAGAAGTGCGCCCACGTGTCGAGCATGATGATCAGGCCCGACCCGATGATCGGGATCACGATCACGGCGTAGCCGAGGTCGCAGAAGGCCTGCAGGTCCGCCTGGCTGAGCAGGGTGGACACCACGTGGGTCTTCTTGTCCGTGAACGGCACCGTGGCGCCGAACCAGGCGAGAACCACCATGTAGCACCAGCTGAAGCCGCTGGCGGACATGATCGCACCCGCCCAGTTGGTCAGATGCGGGAAGCCGCCCTGCTTCTTGCTTTCGTTCCACGCCTGGCCGCAGGCCCACGCGTTGAACCACGAGATGGCAAAGTTCAGTACCCAGAGCAGGGTCAGTCCCATCGTGCCTTCACATCCTTTCGTCCTACGAAACGACCAAAACCGGCCGCGGGTCGTCGGAGGTATCCGACATTTTTCTTATACAGCAAAACGGGGGGTTTGTCAATCGTTCAGCGATAAAAAATCCCCGCCGGCTCCAGATCGGAGCGGCGGGGGTTGTCGCGTGCCGGCCCAGGTCAGGCCCGTGCGGGCGCCTTCGATGATGGCGACCCTCAGGCGGTGCGGCGACTCGCTCGAGTAGCGCACAGCCCCTTCGTCGTCAGGGAAGTACACGGCGTAGTCCGGACCGAATCCGGACGTGTTGAATGTGAGGTCGAACGCCTTCGCCGGATCCAGGATCTGCAACGCCTGATCAAACAGCCAGTACAAGTCACGCTTCACGGCCTACCTCTTGCCAAAAGTCCGGGACATCCGGACATTAAGGCGCGCGGGGCCTAGCAAAAACGGACCCCGTTGTCCAGGGTCCGTCCGCCTCATTCCCGCCATCCTTTGCTGCGTTCCACTTCCTCCATCACGTCGTCGTCCCAACCCAAGTGGTGGCCAATCTCATGCCACAGCGTGCGTTCTATTTCCACCCTGATCGCCGCGGGATCCCCGTCGCATTCGTCCACGATGTCGGCATGGTAGAGCACGATGCGGTCCGGCAACTCCAACGGATCCGACGCGATGCGCTCCGTGCGCGGCACGCCGATGTATTCGCCCAACGCGTCGCCGTTCGGGCTTGCGGGTTCGACCAGAAACGCCACGTTGTCCAACTCGGACGAAACGTGGGCGGGCAGGGAATCGACGGCCTCGGAGACCAGGCGTTCGAATTCGGTGAAATCCATACGAGGAAGTACAATAGGGCAAACGCGGACGTTTGAACATGGGGCGCCCCTCGCCCCTACCGCCGCGGGGCGAAACATGGTACAGAAGACCCTCACCATCCTTCCTATGGCCCGCAAACCGGACCGTTTCGTCGAACACGTGTTAGGTGACGTCTTGGCCGGGCTGCCCGGGCTGCGGGCCCGTGCCATGTTCGGCGGGCATGGCCTGTACGCCGGTTCCGTCTTTTTCGGCATCGTTGCGGAAGGCATCCTGTACCTTAAGGTGGATGAAAAGAACCGCGCCATGATGGCCGCGGCGGGCGGGGAACCGTTCTCCTACGCGGCCAAGGACCGGACGGAAGTGTCCCTGGGCTACCTTTCCGTGCCGGAGGAAATCCTGGAACGTCCGGAAGAAGCCGTCCGCTGGGCGGAAGCCGCCGCCGCCGCAGCCAAGCGCGCCAAAACCAAATAAGTATGTCCCACATCCCCGTCACCCTCATCACCGGCTTTCTCGGCGCGGGCAAAACCACGCTGTTGAACCGCCTGCTGAACGACTTCCACGGCCGCCGCGTCGCGGTGGTGGTGAACGAATTCGGCGACGTCGGCATCGACGACCAGATCCTGCCGGAAGGCACCGGCGCCACCGTGACCCTGTCGAACGGCGCCATTTGCTGCGCCGCCCTCGGCGACACCGCCAACGCGTTGGTGCAGCTGTTGGAATTGAAGCGGGAGGGAGGGAGTCTCGAACGCGTCTTCATCGAAACCACGGGCCTGGCCGACCCGTTCCCGTTGGTAAAGGCGTTCCTGAACCGCCCCTCGCTCGCCAAGGCGTACGCGCTGGATTCCATCGTCACCGTGGCGGACGCGTTCCACTTGGAGGGCCAGCTGGCCGAAACCAAGGAGGCGGCGGAACAGTTGGCCGCGGCGGACGTCGTCCTGCTCAACAAGACGGACCTGGTCGCCCCCGACGCGCTGCGCAGACTGGAGGACGTCATCCGGAAATACAACGAGCACGTCCGCGTCGTCCGCACGGTGCGCTCGGAGCTCCCGCTGGACGTTCTCTTCGCGCCCAACGCCTCCGGACGGGCGTATGAACGCGCCACGGGCTTTTCCCAAGACCGCCACGGCCACAACCCGGCCGTGATGAGCGTGGCGTTAAAGGAAACCCGACCGCTCGCGCTGGCCAAGGTGTCCCGCTGGGTCGCGGAAACGCTGTTGCTGAACGGGGACCAGCTCATGCGCTACAAGGGCATCCTCTTCATCGAGGGACGCGAGGAGCGCTTCGTCTTCCAAGGCGTGCACCACCATTTCGAAACGCTGCCTGACCGTCCGTGGAAGGAGGGGGAAGAGCGCCGGAGCGACGTGGTACTGATTGGCCGCGCCCTGGACCGCGCCCTGTTTACCCGCACGTTCGCCGCCTGCGCGGCAGAGGAGGGGACTTGACGGCAGGTTCGGAAACCGTAATACTAGGTGAAGTATGAAATACGAAAAGACCGAGACCCTCCTGGCCCTGTACCGCGTCGGCCGCCGCGTGAAATTCGCGGCCAAGGCCGGCAGCACGGACTCCATGCTGACCGCCGCCATCCTGATCGGCCTGGAAGACGCTCCGGTCACGCTGTCGGAGCTGGGAGAACACCTGGCCATGAAACCGGCCGCCATGTCGGAGCAGATCGCCAAGCTGGAAGAAGAAAAACTGGTCGGCAAAAAGACCGGCAAGGACAAGCGCGCCAAGATGCTCTCACTCACCGCCAACGGCAAAAAGGCCGCCGGCCAGCTGCGTGAGGCGTTGGAGGAACACGGCGCCGGCATCTTCTCCCGCATGGCCGCGCCGGAAATCGCCCTGCTGCACAAGCTGTTGCAACGGTTGGCGGTGTAAGGCAGGACATCCACGCATCCGCGTGGATTTTCGTTTAAGCACCTAGGGGAAGTCCATTGACGTTCCGCGAAAAACGTGCCAGCGTATGCCGCGGACATTCCCCCGGAGAAACGCATGACGGATGAAGCGCAGGAACGGAAACGCGCCGGCAAGCTGACCGACAGTTACGCGCAAAGCAAGTTGGTCGAACGGTTGCAGGCGCTTGAACGGAGCATCATCGCCCTGGACGCGGCCGTCGGCCTCGTCCAGACGCACGGGGCCCGGGTGGCGCGCGCGGCCGTCGGCGTGCCCAAGGCGGAGCTCGAATTCGTCGCGGCGACGCTGGAAACGATGGAAGGGGCCGGCTTCGGCAGCACGACGCGGACGGGCCGGCTGCTGGCGGACGTGAAGGAACGTCTGGCGAACGCATCCGCCGAGATCGCACGGGTTGAGCGCCGCGTGACGACCGCGGCACGCGAGGCGGCGCGGGCACTTGCCCGGGAAGATTCTTGATCCCCCCTTCTTTCGAACGGGGGATTTTTTATCAGGGGCGGCGCAAAAAAAGAACCGCACAAGGCGGTTCAGGAGAGTTGCCGTTCGAAGACGTGACATGCCTTGCGGAAGTCCCGGGGCTTGGCCGCGTCGACGAGCGTGGTGAGTTGCGCAAGCGCGGCCTCGGACGGACGTTTGTGCACGGGCGTCCGTTCCCACAGACCGGAGAGGCGCGCCAGCTCCTGCCGGCGGCGTTCCCGCTCCAGATCCCGCAGGCGCATCGCCTCCGCCTGCCGCCGTTCGTCTTCCTGCCGCGCACGCTGGACGCGGCGGGCTTTCGCCAAGCGGAGGCGGATCCGGTCGGACGCCTCGTCGGCCGGGAAGGGGACGCCGAGGGCAGACGCCTCCGCCTCCAGATCGGCGCGCTCCTGACGGACACGCGCTGCCCGTTCGGCCTCCTTAAGGAAGCCTTCGGCACGGTCGTACTCGCCCCGTGCGATCAGCGGCTCGATGGTCGGAACGCAATCCGCGACCTGTGCCCGGAGACGCAGGGCGGTCAGGCGCAGATCCGCCGGAGCCGGGCGCGGCGGGATCCGCCCGGTTCCGTCCGGATGAGACGTGAGAAAGACCTTGCGGAGACGCCGGTAGACCTCGGGGTCGTACTGGACAAGGAGGATTGCGAAGAACGCCAGAGCGTACTGGAAGTCCGCTTCGTCCTCGGACATCCCCTGGGGACGTGCCGCGACCATGAATCGGCGGGTCTCCTCCCCCTCGGGGCTATCCAACGACTGCGTTATGCCCCGGCAGAACCGGGAGAGCATGAGGACCGTGTCGTTCGGCATGGAAGTCCTAACGTGCTCCCGATACGTTTCGAGAATGTACTTCAGGGCGCGGTCCAGCGCTTTTTCGACATCTGCGGACATCCGTCGACTCCTATCGGCACCAATGCCGGTCCCCGAACCTACTACGTTTTCGCCGCCCGCGCAAGTGGTATACTGCCCGCGTTATGCCCAAAACCCTCCGCCTCATTTCCTGGAACGTAAACGGGATCCGCGCCGTGTTGAACAAGGGGGATTTTCGCGCGTTCATTGAAGCGTACGAACCCGACGTCCTCTGCCTGCAGGAAACCAAGGCAAAGCAAGGCCAGGCCGACGTGGACCTGCCGGACTATGAGGAATACTGGAACAGCGCGGAAAAAGCCGGTTACAGCGGCACCGCCATCTTCAGCAAGGAAAAGCCGATCTCCGTTCTCTACGGCTTTGCGGACGGCATTGCGGAAAAATACAAACTCGGTGCGGACGAATACGGCGACCCGACGTGCGAAGGCCGCGTCATCAGCGCGGAGTTCAAGGACTTCTGGGTGGTCACGGCTTACGTGCCCAACAGCAAAGAGGACTTGTCGCGCCTGGACCTGCGGAAAAAACACTGGGATCCGGCGTTCTTGGCCCACGTGAAGCTGCTGGAAAAGACCAAGCCCGTGTTGGTCTCCGGGGACTTCAACGTCGCCCATACGGAAGACGACCTGGCAAACCCCAAGCAGAATGTCGGCAAACACGGGTTCACGGAGGAGGAACGCGCCGGATTCCAGGCGTTCCTGGACGCCGGATTCCTCGACACGTTCCGCCTGTTCACCAAAGGGAACGGCCACTATTCCTGGTGGACGCACTGGGCGAACGCCCGCGCGCGCAACGTCGGCTGGCGCATCGACTACTGGCTGGCCAGCAAGGCGCTGAAAAGCCGCATCAGGTCCGCCGCCATCCTCGCCTCGCAGATGGGCAGCGACCACTGCCCGGTGGAAGTCGTCCTGTCCGCATAAACCTGTCCGCATAAAAAAGACCCCGTCTCCGAGTGGCGGAGGCGGGGGAGGGGAGATCACTTCTTCTCTTCTTCGTCCTCAAGCGGGATTTCCAGGTACGCGCCGAGGATGGAGCGGAGACGCTGCTTCGCCCGCACCTCGATTTGGCGGGCGCGTTCGCGTGAAACGCCGAAATGCTTGCCGACGTCCTGGAGCGGCATGGGGGGATCGGCCATGACCCGCTGCTTGACGACGTAGAGCTCACGCGGGTTCAGGCACCGTAACGCCCGGGCGACCTGGTCGCGGACCAGGCGTCCGCGCGTCGCGTCCTCCAGGAGATCGTGCGCGGACAATTGCGCCGCGTCCGAGAGGAAGTCCAGCGCCGTCGCCGTCCCTTCCTCGCCGACGGGCGTGTCGAGCGACACGTCCCGCGCCTCGAGCCGGGCGCGCATGTTGCGCACCTCTTCCGGCTTGGTCCGGAGCAGCTCCGCGATGGATTCGTCCGTGGTCTCTTCTTCGCCCATCCGTTCCAGCTCGCGCTGGACGCGGGCAAGGGAGAAGAACAGCGTGCGCTGCGCATTGGTCGTTCCCAACCTCACCTGGCTCCAGTTCCTCAGGATGAAGCTCTGGATGTACGCGCGGATCCACCAGACAGCGTACGTGATGAGCCGGATATTCCGGTCCGGGTCGAACTTCCGGACGGCCTTCATGAGCCCGATGTTGCCTTCCTGCACGAGGTCGGCCAGCCGAAAGCCGTAGCTGCGGTACTCGTAGGTGACCTTCACGACGAACCGGAGGTTCGAGGTGATAAGCGCGTGCATGGCGTCCAGGTCGCCTTCGTCCCGAAACCGCCGTGCAAGATCCTGTTCTTCCTCTGCCGTCAGGATCGGATGCGAGCTGATCTCCGCCTGGTAACGGAACCAGGCATCCACGCCGAGCGAAGAGGAAGACCCCCTCGACGACCGTTTCCCCTGACGTGAGGGGGAAGCTTTCTTCACCATGGGCTGCACCTCGGGACAGTGTCCGACTGCCGGACGTCGCATTCAACCAGAAAACACGCGGCGCGTCAACCCTTCCCGCGGAAGGCGTTTTGCCGTATCCTTCCCGCGATATGGACCTCCTCGCCCTTGCGACGCAGCACGCCGGCACCATCGTCCGGGACGCCATCCGGCACCCGGCCGACGCGCCGGCCTTGTTGGTATTCGACCTGCAGTCCCCGTTGTCGCGCGTACTGACCGACGCGTACAAGGCCGTTTTGCCGCGGGCGCGCGTGCTGGATTTTGACCAAGCGGGCGTCGACGCCACCAAGGACGCGCTGAACGCCTGCGTCCCCGGCGAACTGGTCGTGCTCGTCCAGTCGGCCAATTTCCGCCTGAACGAATTCCGCATCCGCGTGGAACTGTTCGCCCGCGGGCTAAAAGTGGTCGAACACGGCCATCTGAACCGCATCCCGCCGACACAGGAAGCCACGTACGTCGCGTCGCTCGGCTTCCACCCGGAACGCGACGGCGCCGTCGGCCGCCGCCTGAAAGAACGCCTCGACCGCTGCGCCTCGGCCCGCGTGGTGTGCCACGGCGCCGAATTGCGCTATGACGGGGCCATGGAGCCCGCCAAAATGAACACGGGGAACTATGAGGGACTGAAAAACGTCGGCGGAGGATTCCCGATCGGGGAAGTCTTCACGGAGCCGGCGGATCTCACCCGCGTGAACGGCGCGGTTCTGGTGTACGGCTACGCTCCGGACGACCACATCGTCCGCATTGTGGAGCCGTTCCGCCTGGAAGTGAAAGACGGGCTTGTCACGGACTGGAGCGCGGCGCCGGCGGATTTCGCCAAAGTCATGGAACTGGTTTCGGGCCATGAACGACCGCTCGTACGGGAATTCGGCTTGGGGTTGAACCCGGCCATGGACCGCCACCGCGTCGTGGACGACATCACCGCGTACGAACGCATGACGGGCGTCCATCTGTCCATCGGGGCGAAGCACCCCATCTACGCCAAGCCCGGATTGTCCCGCAAGGACGGCCGGTACCACATCGACGTGTTCGTGGATACGGACCGCGTGTTCATCGACGAAGACGTGGTATTCCAAGACGGACGGTTCACCGTATAAAAAAGACCCGGGAAGCCGGGTCAGGGAGAGAGGTGGGCGCGCCGCCGCTCCGCGAAGAAATCGTAGAGTGCCGCGCGCAGGTCGTTCAGGTACAGGACCGTTTCGTGCGGGGTGTCCTGTTCGCTGAAAAAGACGCCGACGGAGGGACACTCGCACGAACGCACGATCCCTTGCACGTCGAGCAGGCCGCCGACGACGACGTGCGGCCGGACCAGCCCGACCACCTGGGTACGGGTGTCCAAGGAAACCGCGCGGAGCAGATAGGACGTGAGGTCCACCGGGAACGGCGGCCACGCGGCAAGCGCCAGCGCCAGGTGGTTCCCGACGTCGCCGACCACGGCCTCCGTCTTCGTCGCGACAAACGCGTACGGGTGGCGGCCGCCAGGCGGGCGGAACGCCTTGGTTGCGGATGGATAGCGCTGCTGCAGTTCACGAGCGGACAGGAACGAGACTTCCACGGGGCCTCCGGACGGATGGAATGATCGGACGTGGACCCGGAAGGTACCAGAAAAGGCGGGTGCGGGCAAGACCCGCGCCCCCTTTCTTTTCCTCCCTATTCGCGCTACCGTGCCCCCATGTGCGTCCCGTCCCCCTGTTCGGTGTCGTCGTCCAAGACCTGACCCTCGCGGAGCTGCGGGGGCTTGTAGAGGCGTGGTTTGAAGAACCGCGCTTGCATACGGTCGTCACGCCAAACCCGGAAATCCTCCTGCAGGCCAAAAAAGATGAGGCCTTTGCCGCCCGGTTGAACCGGGCGGATCTCTCCGTTCCGGACGGCGTCGGCCTGCAGTACGCCGCCGCCGCGTTCGGCGACCGGTTGGAGCATCGCCACGCGGGCGTGGACGTCCTAAAGGAGTTGGCGGCCATGTGCGCGGCACATGGAAAGTCCTTGATGCTTCTTGGCGGCAAAACGGGCAGCGGGGAAGCGGCCGCCGCCTATCTGCGCGGCCTGTACCCAACGCTCCGGGTTGAGGCCCATGACCCCGGCACGGTTTTGCGCGCGGAAAACGGGACATGGACCATGTCACCCAGCACGCGGGACCTGTTCCGCCTCCGCCGCCCGTCGGTCGTCGCGGTGGCGCTCGGCCAGGGGAAGCAAGAACTGTTCATGGAAGAGGTTCTGTCCGGATTCCCGGACGTCCGCGTCGCCATCGGCGTCGGCGGCGCCCTGGAAATGCTGGGAGGCGTTCTCCCGCGCGCGCCGCAGGCTTGGCGTGACCGAGGGTGGGAATGGCTGTGGCGCCTGGGCCTGGAACCGCGCCGGTTCGTCCGGATCGCCCGCGCCGTCGTTGTCTTCCCAACCACCGTCGCTTTGGCTACACTCAAGCAGAAAAAATTCTTCTCCGCCTGCCGCCGCGTCTTCGGCCTTCTCCTTGCCGGGCGCTAAGCCTTTTCTTATGCGCGTTCGCACCCGTATCGCCCCGTCGCCGACCGGCTACCTGCACGTCGGCAATTTGCGCACCGCCCTTTACGCGTACTACGTCGCCCGCCAAAACGGTGGCACGTTTTTCGTCCGCATCGAAGACACGGACCAGGAACGCCTCGTTCCTGGCGCGGTAGAGGCGCTCATCCGCACCTTGGGCCGACTTGGCATTGAGTATGACGAAGGCCCCGTGCTGAAGGCGGACGGCACGCTAGCGGAAAAGGGAGACAAAGGCCCGTACGTCCAATCCAACCGCTTGGACTTGTATAAGAAGTACGCGGCCCAGTTGGTCGCGGACGGCCACGCGTACCGCTGTTTCTGCACCCGCGAACGCCTGGACGAAGTGCGCAAGGTCCAGGAAGCTACCAAGCAGCCGCTCAAGTATGACCGCGCCTGCGTGAAATTGTCCGCGGAAGAAAGTGCCAAGCGCGCCGCTGCCGGCGAGGCGCACGTCATCCGCGTCCGCATGCCGGACGAAGGCGTCACGGAAACCAAGGACGTCATCCGCGGCACGGTCCGCTTCCCGAACGCCGACCAAGAGGACTTCATCGCCCTCAAGACGGACGGCTTCCCGACGTACCACCTCGCCCACGCCGTGGACGACCACCTGATGGACACGACCCACGTCATCCGCGGGGAAGAGTGGTTGTCTTCGCTGCCCAAGCACTACCGTCTCTTTGACGCGTTCGGTTGGGAAAAGCCCGTGTACGCCCACCTGCCGCTCATCCTAAACGCGGACAAGAGCAAATTGTCCAAGCGTCAGGGCGACGTCGCGGTGGAAGACTATTTGGCGAAGGGCTACCTGCCCGAGGCGTTGGAAAACTTCCTCTCGCTCATCGGCTATAATCCCAAGGGCGACCAGGAAATCTATACGCGGGAGGAAATGATCTCGCTCTTCGACCTGTCCAAGGTGAACAGCGCCGGAGGCGTCTTCAACTTGGAAAAATTGGACTGGATGAACCAGCAGTACCTCCAAAAGAAAACACCGGAGGAGCTCGCGGACCTCTGCCGTCCGTTCCTGGCGGCGCCCGTGGAAGAAACGCTCCTTCTTAAACTCTGCGCCGTCGAGCGCGCGCGCCTGGTGAAGCTGTCGGACATCAACGCGTCCGTGGAAACGTTTGCCGCGCTGCCCGCGTATGAGCCGTCCCTGCTCGTTTGGAAGAAAGCGGACGCGAAGGACGCCATCCGCAGCCTGCAGGCCGTGTCCAAACTGCTGGACGGCCTTCCGGAAGCGGCGTTCGCGGACCTGAAGGCGCTGGAAGCGGAAGTGCTCGGCTACATCGCCGCCAACGGACTCAAAAACGGCAACGTGCTGTGGCCGACCCGCGTCGCGCTGTCCGGCCGCGCCATGTCTCCCGGCCCGTTCGAATTCGCCTGGATCCTCGGCAAGGCCGAAACCTTGCGCCGTCTGGATCTCGCCCTCAAAAACCTGGCCAAGTAGAGGCAAAAGTGTTAGGATTCCGGCATGAAGTACATGCGCGTTCTTCCGACGTTGCTGGGTGCGATATTCCTCGTTTCCGGTGGGGTCGGTTTTACGTATGCGCAAACGGGGACCCTGCCATTGGAAGACGTCGGCATCCGCAGCCTCAATGAGGACATCGCCGCCAGCAAGGCGCGGCTCACGGATTTGCAGCGGCGCATCGACACGTACAGCGCGCAGATCAAAAAGAAAGAGCAGGAAGGGAAGTCCCTCAAGGATTCGTTGGACCTCCTGTCCAACCGCGTGGAAAAGACCAACCTGGACCTGGAGGCGACGCACGTGGACATGGACGCCGTGAACGCGGAGATTGCCGTCTTGGACCGCCAGGCGGCGGACGCCAACGCGCGTCTGGCCCGTCAGCGAGAACTGATGTCCCAGCTTTTGCTGCGCATCAATTCGCTGGACAACGACATGAACCTGCAGGTCCTGTTCGGCTCGGAGACGTTCGGAGAGATTTTCGACCGCCTCCAGTCACTGGAAAACCTCAATACGGACCTCGCCGAAGCGTCGCGCAAGGCAAAACTTGCCCGGGACCAACTGCTTGCCACGCGCGCGGCCAAAGACGGCAAGCGCAAGCGGTTGGAAGAACTGGAAGGCCAGCTCCAAACCATGAAGACGCGCCTGCAGACGGAGACGGGGGCCAAGGAAGGCTTGCTGGCCGCCACCAAGTCGTCTGAAAACCAGTTCCGCACGCTCCTGCTGGACCTAAAAGAAGAACAGCAGCGGACCAACGGCGAAGTGGCAAAGCTCCAACGCCAACTGGAATCAAAATTGGACGGGGAAGACACCAGCGGCCCGATGGCGTGGCCGGTGGACCCAAGCTACCGCGGTCTTTCCACCTTGTTCCATGACCCCACGTATCCGTTCCGCTACCTGTTTGAGCACATGGGCTTGGACATCCCGCAGCCCCAAGGAACGCAGGTCCGTTCTGCGGCGCCTGGATACGTTGCCTGGGTCCGCAAAGGGTCGCAATACGGCAACTACGTCATGATCATCCACGCGGACGGTCTGGCGACCTTGTACGCCCACTTGTCCAAGCCGCTCGTAAAGCCGGACCAGTTCGTGAACCGCGGCGACGTGATCGCGCTCTCCGGCGGCCTTGCCGGGTCGCCCGGCGCCGGATTGTCCACGGGCCCGCACCTGCACTTTGAAGTCCGCAAAGAAGGCATTCCGGTGAATCCGCTGCCATACCTCCCGTCATTCTGAGTCTATGTTCAACCTGTTATTCATCGTGAAGGCCGTCGGTTGGATCTTCGTGATCGGTCCCATCACCGCCACGTTCGCCATTACGGTCTACGTGCTGATGAACGTCTCCAATGAGGATCCCTTGCTGAAGGGCCTGGTCTCGCTCGCGTTCTCCCTGGTGCTGTTGGGAAGCGCCATGCTCGCCTTAGCCTACTTCACGCCGTTCCTGAACCAACTCGCGTAAGCGCCGTGCCAACCGCCCTCCACGGGGCGGTTTTGCGTTTGGCGGAAAGACCTGGTAGGCTCGTTCCGGACCACTTCCGGTCCCACGTTCCTCGAAGAGGGCACGCCCCGCATGGCGCCCGCCACGACCGTCCCGTCCAGGCCCACCAACTTGGTGCAGACCACCGTCGGACACAGGAGGTGCGAACGCTGCGGCACGAATACGCTGCAGCACAAGGGAAACTTCGTGAACGGGACGATCCGTCCCGCGAACGTCTGCGAGCGCTGCAAGACCGTCACGGTCTTCGGCGAGAGCGATGAGCATGTCCCGATCGTCGTGACGCGCTACGAACCGCGTTCGTGCGTTCCGTGCAGCGCCGAGACCTTCCACGCCGTCGTGGAGCAGGGAACGGCCCTGGAAGCGCCGCGCTGCGTCCTCTGCCGTCCGCACCCGGATGACGCCGTGGAGCTGAAGGACCTCTCCAGGTTCTGAAATACGTCCGGTCCGTCTTCATGGACCTCCTTGCCCCTTGCCTCTTCCGATCCGCATCGGAGGGCAGGGGGTTTTCTTCTTTTCCGCCCGGTTTCCTTATTCGATACGTGGTGTCGCACATTATATCTTAGACGACACTACAGCCTAGAAAAGGCCGCGGGGCTGTAGTGTCATCTAAGATGAATCCATTTTGTCGACACCTGCTCTGCGGGTCTTCTTAAGCCGTTGTCGCAAAATAGATTCCGCGTTTGCGGATTCGTTTCTGTCCGTATCTCTATTCGCTCCGTTTGTATTTGGACCTATCTACGTACCTCTATTTCAAACCCGCACGGCCCTCTATACGTGCCTCAGGACGTTTTCCATGCTCCAGATGACCCCATGCACGCAAAGCCGTAAAAACGCGCCATAGGGCTCTATAGCCACAGGTATCCTAGTACCCCTCAAATCAACCTAGGCGATTTTAAACGGTCAGCATTTTTTGCTCTTTATGATGCTGACCGCCCTGAGCGCAGTCGAAGGGCCTCTCGGAAGATATAACCAGACACAAAGAAAAGATTCGTGCGACGAAATTTTTCTTCCGCGCAAAAAATAAAACCGCGTAGGAGAAAAATCCGGACGCGTCGGAAAACATTTTTCCCGCGCGCAGAGATGGGGACGAACGAAAAACGAGTACCCGCATCGGTACCCGTTTTTGCGATCACCTTCCCCTGCTCCGTCCTTCCCTGTTACTTCGTTTTACGACACTACCTGGAAAGAGTAATCCTTACGACCTCGAACGACGCACCAAGGTCAACGTGCTGACTGCGGCACCCAACAGACCTAACGCCATGTCCGCCATCGTGTCCGCGACGGACGGCTGTTGCGTGAGGGCGATGATTCCCCTGCTCCGGTGCCAAGCATCCACGCCGAACTCATACAGTTCCCAGGACACGGCGACGAACGCGGTAAAACACACGGCCAAGAGCGCCACCGTCCACGTAGGAACGTTTTTCACGTGATAACGGGCCTGAAGCCACTCCCAACACGCAAGGCCGAGCAGGCCCGACAGAAGCCCGCCCAAGAAATGCATCGGCACGTCCACCTCGCGCCACCAAGCGCTCATCGCTGGGTAAAAAAAGGAGTTGAGAAGGTATACGGCGGCCATCGTCCCGAAGACGTAACGGATCTTCATAGCCGGTCAGACCTTACGGCCCGTTAAGAGGGCTTTTGCGCGGCGCTTGCCGTCTTCCACCCCCGGCTGGTCATACGCGTCCACGCCCATAAGCGCCGCCAGGTTGACGGTCGATTGTTCGTAAAACATGAGCAGCGCGCCGACGGATTCGGGTTCCAAGTTGGCGAGCGTGATCGTCGAGCATGGACGTCCCGCGGCAGCCAAGGCGTCCGCGCTGCCGCGGCGTTCGGCCCGCAGGATCTGCCCCGATTCAAGGCCGGAGAGCCAAGCAAACGCCGGCGCACCCGAGATGGCGGGCACGACGAGCTCTGATCCGTAGTCGGCCACTTCAATGAACGTCACGGTCTTGTCCTCCGGCCCTTGGACGTACAGCTGCATCTGCGAATGCTGGTCCACGGGACCCAAGGCGGCGACCGGCGTCGGGCCCTGGCCGTTCTTCCCCAAGGATTCGGCCCAGAGTTGGCGGTACCAACGGCCGACCTGTTCCAACGCCTGGCTATACGGCATGAGGACATGGATACGGCGCCCGCCCATCATGGAGATGAACTGATCGGCGACGTACCGCATGGAGGCGTGCTTGGCGCCTTCTTTGCGCCGGGCGTCTTCCATGGCCTTGGCACCGGCCAATAAACGCTTCACGTCCGCTCCCGCGCAGGCGGCGGGCAGCAAGCCCACGCCGGAGAGCACGGAAAACCGCCCGCCGACGTTCACCGGATGCGGTAAAAACGCGTACGCCTCTTGCGCGGCAAACGCGACCAACGGATTACCCGGCACCGGGTCCGACATCAGGCTCACGTGCGCCCGGTGCGCCTTCATGCCCACGGCCTTCATCAAGGCCTTGCGCAGCAAGAAAAATGCCGTCAGCGTCTCCACCGTGCCGCCGGACTTGGATACGGCAAACAGCGCCGTGCCGGCCCACCAATCCTTGGAAGCCTTCAAGTACGGCTGCAGCACGTGTGCGTCCGGAGACGAGACGAAGCTGACTTCCATGGCGCCGGGTTTCCCCAATGCCTGTACCAGGGCGCGGGCACCCAAATCAGACCCGCCGATGCCGACGACGACGAGCCGTTTGAATGCCTTATGCAGACGCTTGGCTTCCGCCAGGACGTCCGTCACATTGGTCGAAGGCAGGTCGAACCACCCCTGGGCGCCCGAGGCGCGGACGGCTTCCACGCGATCGTGCGCCGCCTCCGTCTTTGGGCGGAACGAAGCGCGGTCCGCGTCGGTAATGCGCATGTAGCCGCCGTCGTATTTCAACAAATCCATAGGCCGGTTATTTGTAGTACACGTGATCGCCGAAACGGAGGTCTACGTATTCGAGGGTCTTCGGCTGCTTGATGGTATTCCGGAGCAACGCGGCCAGACGGTCCGCCTGTGCCGCGGGGTCGCCCAGCGGGTTGATCAGGATGTCGTAACCGGACAGGGCGCGGATGGAAACGCGTTGTCCCGCGATGCGGTCGACCCGCGTTTCCGTAAACGGGATACCCAGGTCCAACAGTTTGTCCTGGACCTGGCGGATGCCCGACACTTCCGCGGCGGACAGCACCGAGCCGCCGACCGCGACGTCCTCTCCGTTCACGTCGACGAACGTCTGCAGGCGCTTCAGTCGCAACAGCGGCGGCAACGGTGCGCCCGGTTCCCACGCGGGCGCGGGTCCGGCGATGCCCACAGTTTCTTCCTCTGAAAGCGGGCGGATGACCGCGCCTTGCAGGTCGACGAGCCATAGGCGCCCGCCGCTGCGCCACAGCAGTTCGCTTTGGCGTTCCCGGACGCGCACGCTGACCCCCTTCCCTTTGGCCTCCACCGTTACGCGGTCGAATGGGTACGCGGCGGACAAGCGGTCCCGCAACGCGTCGGCGTCAAAGAGAAATCGGTTCGCGTGGCGGAACGCGCGGAGGACCGGTTCTTCCATGTACGCGCGCACGTCCCGTTCCACGTCCGCGGCGGGGATGGTCTCCGTGCCTTCTACGCGCACGTCCGCGTACGCGAACGCGGGAGCGGACAACAGCGCCCAGGTGCCGCCCACGGTGCCCGCAAGGCAGAGGACGCCGACCGCGTAGCCGATCCAGCGCCGCGGTTCCTTCGGGCGGAAATACGGATTCTGAAACGAGCGCGATTCATAGCGCTTGTGTTGGGCCCGTTGGAAATAGGAGGGGCGGTGTCTCACACGACGATACGCGGAAGGGTTGGATGGATGCGGGACAAGGTCTCGTAGGCGATGGTGCCGGTGCGCGCGGCGATTTCCTCCGCCGTCACGTGGTGGCGGCCGCCGCGGCCGATGAGGACGGCTTCTTGTTCCGGCTGGAGGTTCGGCACGGCGGAAGCGTCGACCATCAGCATGTTCATGCACACGCGGCCGACCACCTTGCAGCGGTTGCCGGCAATGAGCACTTCGCCCACGGAGGACAAGGACCGGTCATACCCGTCCCAGTATCCCACGGGCAAAATCGCCAGCCGCGTCGGTTTGCGCGTCACTTCGGACAACTCGTAGCCCACGGAAACACCCGCGGGCACCTGCTTCACTTGGGCGACGCGCGTCTTCCAGGACAGCACGGGGCTTAGGTCGCATTTTACCACGTGTTTGATCGCGGCGAGTTGCGTTTCCGGCGCGGACCAGTGGCCGTAGAGCGAAATGCCCGCCCGGACCATGGAAAAATGCGTGTCAGGATACAAAATGAGCGCCGCGCTGCAGGCACAGTGCACCAAGGAAGGATCGAATCCGGCCATGCGCACCGCATTCAACCCTTCTTGAAAACGCGTCAGCTGCAAGGTAGCAAAACGCGTGTCCGCCGGGTCTTCAATGTTGGCGAAATGGGTGGAGACGCCTTCCAACAGAACCCGCGGGCATTGCCGAAGGGTCTCCAGGACGTCCGAAAGGCCTTCAGGCAGCACCCCTTGGCGATTCGTGCCCGTTTCTAATTTCAGATGGACGCGCACCGTCCGGGCGTCTCCCGCCGCTAGTTCCTCCAACGCGCGGATCGTCTCCCGATCGTATACGGTCAATGACAGGTCCGCGCGCGCGGCTTCGGCCAGCCGTTCGCGCAACACGTAGCCGGTGACCAACACCAATGCGGACGGCAAAATCGAACGCAGCGCCAACGCGTCGTCCAGAGAATCCACCGCAAACGCATCCACGCCATTACGTGCCAAGATCTGGACGGTTTCGCGCAAGCCGTGGCCGTATGCGTTCGCCTTCACGACGGCGCAAAAACGGGCGCCCGGCGCCATCAATGAACGCAGCACGTTCAGATTATTCACCAACGCGCGCTCGTCCAATTCGACCCAGGTGCGGTGCATGGGCATATCAGACCTTGGGAAGTTGAACCACTGCCGCGCGGACGCCCGTTTCTTCCATCCAGCGTTCCAAATCCGCCTTGAGCGCCGTTTGGTCGTGGCCGAGGACGATCAGGTCCGGCGCGTAGGCGCGGACGACGCCGTAGGTGCCCAACTCCACGTCGGACAGCACCGCGGAGGCGACGCCCGGCACGCGCGCCACGGTCGCGAGGCGTTGCGCCTCCCCGCGCGCGGGTTCCCTGCCCTTCAGGGCACGCACGTGCGCGTCACGCGCCACGGCCACGCGCAGATCCCCCAACTTGGCCGCTTCGGCAAGCAAAAACTCGTGCCCCTTGTGGAACACGTCGAAGGTTCCGAAGGCAAGCACGAGTTTTCGGGCGGACATACGCGGGATTACTCCTGGGCCGGCGCCGCCGGCTTCAGGGTCGGGAACAAAATCACTTCTTTCAACGCGTGCGCGTCCGCGAGCGTGGCGGCAAAACGGTCGATGCCGATGCCGAAGCCGGCCGTCGGCGGCATGCCGTGCTTCAACGAGGTGACGAAATCGTCGTCCCCGAACTGGGCCTCTTCATCTCCGCCCTGGCGCGCGGCTTCTTGTTCCTTGAAGCGCGCCTCCTGGTCCAACGGGTCGTTCAGCTCGGAAAACGCCTTTACGTTTTCCACGCCGCGGCCGTACACCAACTGGAACATTTCCACGTAGCGCGGATCCTCCGCCTTGCGCTTGGCAAGCGGGGTCAATTCCGCCGGAAAATCAATGACGAAGGTCGGCTGCACGATATTCGGACGGACGAAATGCTTGTAGACGTTGTCGGCGATGGTGCCGTGGCTGTCGGTTTTTTCCACGGGCACGCCCAACTTCATGGCGGCCTTGGCGAGCAAGTCGCGCGTGGGGCATTGTTCGATGTCCAATTTGGCGTATTGCAACAACGCGTCACGGTACGTGAGGCGCGGCCACGGGGACGCGAAATCCAGCACGTCGCCTTGGCACGGTACGGCCTTGGGATCCAAGCCGGTCGCGGTAATGCCGGACACGACCATGCCCTGCACGAAGTCCATCAGCTCGCGGTAGTCCATGTAGGCGGCGTACGCCTCGATCTGCGTGAACTCCGGGTTGTGGGAGCGGTCGATGCCTTCATTGCGGAAACAACGCGCGACTTCATACACGCGCTCATAGCCGCCGACCAGCAGGCGCTTCAAATACAATTCCGGCGCGATGCGCAGGTACAAGTCCGCGTCCAACGCGTTGTGGTGCGTGATAAACGGACGGGCAGAGGCGCCGCCGGGAATGGCCTGAAGTACCGGGGTTTCCACTTCCAAGAACCCGTGTTCGTCCAGGTAGCGGCGGAAGCCCGTCAGCATGGCCGCGCGCACGCGGAAAATGCGGCGCACGTCCTCATTCGACATCAAATCCAGATAGCGCTGGCGGTAACGGGTTTCCACGTCCTGGAGCCCACTCCACTTTTCCGGCATCGGCAACAGCGTCTTAGTGATGACGCGGTAGGACGCGGCATCCAACGAGCGTTCGCCTTTTTTGGTGATAAACGGGACGCCCGTGACTTCCGCGAAGTCCCCCATGTCGACCGTCTTGTGGAAGAACTCATAGACGTCCTCACCCACGTGGTCCTTACGGATGGCGATCTGGACCACGCCGGAGCCGTCCTCCAGCTGGGCGAACGTCAATCCGCCGTGCTTGCGCACGGTGCGGAGGCGGCCGACCAACGTGGCGGACTGCTGTGCCGCGGCAAGCGCGTCAAACGCCGCCAAGAACGAGGACACGAAATGGGTCCGGGACACCCGGGCCGGGTATGGGTCAACGCCGGACGCGCGCAGCGCCTCCAACCGTTCCCTGCGTGCCTGTTCTTCTTGCATATTAGGCGATGGAGAGGATCTTATACGACATGAGGCCGGACGGAACTTTCACCTCCACCACTTCTCCTTCTCCGCGGCCCATGAAGGCCTGGCCAAGCGGGGACTCGTTGCTGATCTTGCCCTGCAGCGGATCCGCCTCGGACGAACCGACGATTTCAAATTGGCGCTTGGCGCCGTTCACCTGGACCGAGAACCGGGAACCGAGGTTGATGGTGCCGCCTTTTTGCTGCTCCACCAGGGAAAAATCCTTGATCATGGATTCAAGCTCCATGATGCGTCCCTCATTTTGCCCCTGCTGTTCTTTTGCCTCCTGATATTCGAAGTTTTCGGACAGGTCGCCCAATTCCTTGGCGGCGCTGATTTTTTCCGCGATTTCCGCACGGACCTTGGTCTTGCGGTCCTCCCATTCCTGCTTCAATTTCTCCAAACCGTCCGCGGAAAGATACGTGGGCATAAGGCGAAAAAAAGGGCCCGCGGCGGAAATCGCCACGAGCGTGTCCAACATCGTTTGCTCTACTGTACGGAGCGCCGCGGGGGCCGTCAAGCACCGCTGTGGGTATGTCCGTGTCCCGCGCCGTGACCGTCCTTGGCCCGCACGACCAGGGCCGCGAGCCACGTAGACAACGGGACAGTCAGCACCAACGCCGCGGTACCGGCCAACGTGCGGACGATTTCTTCCGCGACCTGTTCCGTGTTGAGGAACTGGGTGAACGTCATGCCTGGCGTGGAGAGGAACAGGAGGAAAAGCGGCATGGAAGCGCCCACGTACGCCAGGATGAGCGTATTCACCGTGGAGGCGATGTGATGGCGTCCGACGCGCATGGCGCGCACGTACAGCTCCTTGGCGGACAAGGACGGGTCCGCGTGTTTCAGCTCCGCGACGGTTTCCGTTTGGGTCACGGTGATGTCGTCCAGCACGCCGAGCGCGCCGAGCAGGATGGCGGCGAGCAGGATTCCCTGCGGATACGTGGAGGAACCGAAACGCCAGAACAGGAAGTTCGCTTCTTCCGACGCGAGGCCGGACAAATGCGCCAGGCGGACGAAGGCGACGCTGGCGATGAGCGCCAGGAAGAACCCGCCGAGCGTGGACAGGAACGCGACGAACGTCCGGCGGGAAAACCCGTGGGACAGGTGCATGTTCACCGCCAAAATTACCACGCCGCCAGCGGCGGTGATGAGGAGCGGGTTGTCGCCGGCCAGGATGCGCGGGAACACGAACCCGAACAGGACGCCCAGGGTCAAGCCCAAACCGATCAATGCGGCGAACCCGCGCCAATAGCCGACCGCCACCGTCAGCAGGCAGAAGGCGAGGAAGATCACCAAGAGACCGTCCGTGCGTACGACGTCGGCCAGGTACGCCTGGGTGCCGTCGTCCCCGCTGTTCACTTCCAGCAACACGCGCGTGCCTTCTTTTACGTCGTAGCGGAGACCCTCCACGTATCCTTGCGTGGTATCCACGCGGTACGTGGCGCCGTCTTGCGTCTTGGCGTCGAAAATCATCTGCCGTTTCCCGTTCACGGTCCAGTCTTTTTCCACCTCGGTCACGACGGCTTGGACGTTCTGGGAACTGCCCTGCGGAGGCACGTCGCCCGCGGCCGTCTGCGCATGGACGGAATAGGGCAAGAGCAGGACGAACGCGAGCGCGGCAAAAAGACGACGGATCATAGGAGCTTATTGTACCAGCGTGTCGCCCGATCCGCGATGGGCAAACCACCACGCAAAGAGGTCCTTGGCGATCGGCACCGCGTACGACGACCCTTCCCCGCCGTTTTCCAACAACACGACGACGGTCAGCGTTGGATCTTGGTAGGGGCCGAAGCCGAGGAACCACGCGTGGGTTTTCACGTCCCCGCCCGGCTGTGCCGTCCCCGTCTTACCGGCCACGGGAAATTTCAAGTCGCCCAGGGAGCGCGCGCTGCCGGACGTGACCGCCTGCCGCATTCCCTGACGCACGATCGCGATATTGTCCGCGTCAAACGCCCCTTCTGGCGTTTGCGTTTGCGCCGGTACGCCGTCGATTTTCTCGACCACGTGCGGCACCACGCGCCGCCCGCCGTTCGCGATCACGGCGCCCGCGGACGCCAGTTGCAACGGCGTGGAGAGCAAATCCCCCTGGCCGATGGCCAGGTGGTACGTGTCGCCGACGAACCAGCGTTCGCCCTTGGCCTGCTCCTTCCATTCCTTGGACGGCAGGAATCCGTCCGCTTCGCCCGGCAGGTCGACGCCCGTCTTTTGGCCGAAGCCGAAGCGGCGCGCATAGTCCGTAATGCGTTCTACCCCGAGGCCGGTCGTGGCGTCGTACCCGCCGCCGACGATGTAGAAGAACGTGTTCACGGACTCCGCGATGGCCTTGCGCACGTCCGTCACGCCGTGGCCGCCCGCCTTCCAGTCCGGGAAAAACCACGGGCCGACGGAAAGGCCGCCCGTGGAGAGGAAACTGGTGTGCTCATTCACGACGCCTTCGTTCAATGCCGCGTACGAAACGAACGGCTTGAACGTGGAGCCGGCCGGGAATTCGCCCGAAACGGCGCGGGGAAACAGCGGATGGGCCGGGTCTTCCGCCAACGCCTTGTACGCGTCCGCGCTGATGCCTTGGACGAACGCGTTCGCGTCATACGACGGCCAGCTGATGAGCGCGCGCACCGCGCCGTCGCGCGGATCCAACGCGACCACGCTCGCCTTCTCCACGCCCGTGCGCTTCAACGTGGCCAATAGGCGTTCTTCCGCATACCGCTGGAACGCGAGGTCAATGGACAGCGTCAGGTTGGATCCCGGCACGGGTTCCGTCTTGTCGACCAGGCGCAGTTCTCGGCCACGGGCGTCCACTTCCGCCAAGACGCGCCCCGCGGTGCCACGCAACAATTTCTCCGCGCTTTTTTCCAAGCCCGTCTTCCCCACCGCGTCCACCGGGCGGTAGCCATCCTTGCGGAGCGTTTCCAATTCAGCAGCGCTAATCAGCCCCGCGTACCCGAGCACGTGGCCCAAGGACCGCACCGTGGTGTCATAGGAGCGGATGGAAGTCGTCTGCAGGCCGAACCCGGGCAACGTGGGCAGGGCCACGGCCAGGCGCATCGCCGCCTCGTACGGGATGCCGCGCTTCAGCGTGACCTCGTCGGACGTGGTTGGCGAAAATTCGTCCAGGCGAGCCGTCAGCTCGTCCGGCGCCATGCCGGACAAGGCGGACGCGCGCGCAATGGCGGACGCGCGCTCCGCAGCGGCGCGGGCCTGGTCCTCCGGCGGTTGCGACGCGCGGACGCGCGGCAGTTCGTCCGGCCGGACCGTCAGCGCGAAGGTCGGGACGTTCGCCGCAAGCGGCGCGCCGAACCGGTCCGTGACGGCGCCGCGCGGCGCGGGCAGCACGCGTGTCTGCACGCGGTTGCGTTCCGCCAGCGCGCGGTACGACGCGCCGGAAACCACCTGGAGTTGTGCGGCGCGGGCAAACAACCCGCCGAACAGGACCAACAAAAAGACCAAGGCCCAGCGGAAACGGCGCGCGGGCAACGGCGACCCGAGCCCTTCCTGTTCCAAGGAGCGGGCGTACCCGTCGCGCGTCACGGCCTCGTCCCACGGCCGATCGCCAACCGAAGACGAGACGGAGCCGAATCGGCCGTCTTCCTGGATGGCGAAAATGCGCAGGTCGGGCTTGGGCATGTGCTAACGGACGGTGAAGGCAACGCGGCTTCGGCGCGGCACCGCGTAAAAAAACACGGAGAGCAGGAGAAGGCACAGGACGAATCGCCAGCCCATCCACGTCGCGTACGCAACGCCGGACGCGCCGCCGCCCATCAGGCGCTGAATGAGCCAAATGGCCGTCTGCACCACGGCGTGCGCGCTCCACGCGACGACACCGCAGCCCAGGATGCCGTAGAGCGAACGGTTGGAGAAGAGCTCGCGGGCCGAGAGCCATGCCGCCAACGCAGCGGCCGCGCAGGCGAACGTCTGGCCGGGGAGAGGCGAGAGACCGGCCGCATCGGAAAACAGGCCAAATCCGGCGATAAGCCACGGCCCGCCCCACCAACTGCGCGATTGGGTCAGGTAAATCCCCGCCGCCAACGTGAACGGCACCAAACCTAATGGGCCGGGAATGGACGCGACCAACCCGGTTTCAAAGCAAGAGGCGACCAGGAACAGCAGGATCGCCGGCGGAATGCGGCCGGGGGTCATAGGCGTCCCAACAGGACCGTGACCGTCTCCAACCGGCGCGCGTCGGCGAGCGGTTCCACGACGGCGCGCTGGAACGGATCCCCGTCGTCGCTTTGCACCGCGTTCACGATACCGACCAACAAGCCCGCAGGCACCAAGTCTTCCAACCCGGACGTCACCAGCAAATCATTCACTTGGACACGCTGGTCCTTGGGGATGTACCCGACGGACAACAGGGTCGCGTCCAACCCCTGCGCGACGCCGATGGTACGCGCGCTGTTCAACAAGGACACGGCGGTCGCGGTGCCGCGATCGGTCAGCGCCGAGACCGTCGCGCCCGAGGACGTGACGGCGGCGACCTTCCCTACCAGCAATCCGTCACCGACAATGACGGCCATCCCAACGCCGACGCCATCGGCGGCGCCCAGGTCGATGGCGAATGCCGCGCGGTCCGCGCCCGTCACGCGCCCGACGATGTGGCCGGACGCGACTTGCGCGCGCGTACGGTCCACAAAGGCGAGGCGGCGGCGCAAATCCTCATTTTCATCCAGCGTGCGGCGCAAAACGGCCGCATCCGCGGCCAGCACGTCGCGCTGCGCCTCCAATTCCTTCACGCGTTCCGGAGAAACGGATCCCGGCTGGAACAAGCCGAATCCCGCGTTCGCCACCCACGTGCCAAGGATCACGAACGGCCGTTGGATGAACCCGAACGAACGGCGGAACGGAAAAAACGCCGCCAGCGCCAATAAGGCGAGGACGGCGACCACCGTCTGGTTCCGACGCCGACGGGCGCGGGATACGGTGTCCTGGAGCATAGGGAACGGTTAGACCAATCCGCCCGTGAGCGTGGACGGCAGGGCCATGTCCTTCAAAATCGCGTCCTGGTCCAGCAACGCTCCCGCCCCGCGGACGGCGCACGTCATCGGGTCTTCCGCGACGCGGACCGGAATCTGCGCCTGGCGGGAAATAAGAACGTCCAATCCGCGCAACAACGACGTGCCGCCCGTCAGCACGATGCCGCGTTCATAGATGTCGGCGACCAGTTCCGGCGGCGTGTTTTCCAACGCGGCCTTGATGTTTTCAACGATGGAGGCGATGGAACGGTGCATGGCCTCCCGGATCTGGCCGTCGTTGACGGTGATTTCCTTGGGCAGGCCCGTGATCAAGTCACGGCCGCGCATTTCCATCTGCGACGGCGCGTCGCCGGGCACGGCCGAGCCGATGCGCATCTTCACCTGTTCCGCCATCTTGTCGCCGAGAAGCAGGTTGAAGACTTCGCGCGCGTACTGCGTGATGGTGCGGTTTAGTTCGTCCCCGGCGATGGGCAACGACTTCCACGTGACCACGCCTCCTAACGACAACACGGCGATTTCCGTCTTGCCGCCGCCCAAGTCCACGACCATGGTGCCGACGGAATCCGTGACCGGCAGGCGCGCGCCGATGGCGGCCAGCATCGGGTTTTCCACCAAAAACACCTGGCGGGCGCCCGCGGAGATCACGACGTCCTCAATGGCCTTGCGCTCCACTTCCGTCGTTTCCAACGGCACGCCGATGACAATGCGCGGACGCGGGACGATGGTGAAGGATTCCGCGTGCACTTTATTGATGAAGTACTTCAGCATCTTCTCGCTGATTTCAAAATCCGAAATCACGCCTTTCACCAGCGGACGGGACGCGACGATGTGCGGCGGCGTCTTGCCGATCATGTCCTTGGCGTCCAGCCCGACGGCGACGATCTGCTCCGTGCGCATGTTCACCGCCACGATGGACGGCTCTTGCACGACGATGCCTTTGTCACGCGAAAACACCCGGGTATTGCAGGTCCCGAGGTCGATGCCGAGGTCCTTGGAGAATGCGCCGAGAATGCGGTTGAACACACGAGGAAAACTGGAACGACCTTAACAGCCGAAGCGGGGCGACGCAAGGCCGTTACGCGCCTTGCCGTGGACGTCCGGCGGCCAGGAACGCCAATTCGACCAATGCCGCCGCTAACACCAGCAGAATGCCGGTCCACGGACGGAACAATCCGGCGGCGGACAACATCATGGAACCGATGAGGATGGCCGAAATGAGCAGGGCCTGGCGGAACGCCCGGGCGACTTGGCGCGACACGACGTCCTCCGGGTGGAAATGGGTCCGCACGGCCGTGCCGGCGATGGCGAACGTACCCAAGACGGACAGGCCGAACGTGGCGTAGAACAGGACGAATCCGAGAGTGCCCGAGCGCGTGGGATCAATCGCCAGCAACACGACGACGAACGCCAACCAAACGGCGCCGGTGCCGGCGGACATGACAAGCAGGTAGTCCCGGAAGGTCATAGCGTTCTTATTCTACCATGCCGTCGGCGCGCGTGAGCGAGGACTCTACCCGCGTCAGGAGCCGGCGGACGTCCGCCCGCGGGGCGGCGCGCTTCAGCGCCGCCAATACCTCGTTTCCCGCGCGCGAAACGGCGCTGGCGGCGGCGGCGTGGCGGCAGGCCACCAGCAGGAGGCCGTCTTTCAAAGACACCGCCTTGGCGTCCGCCGCGTGGCCGGCGGGCAGGGCCTTGGCCACCGCTTCATTTGCCGCTTCCAACAGCTGCGCGCGCGTCACTTCCCTCTCAATGCCGGCGCGCTTGATGGCGCGGCCGAGCAGGTCGCCGATGGGGATCGCGTTTTTCATATTATTCTTTCGCCCTGAATTCGCAGATGTCCTTGAAGTCGCAGAACCGGCAATGGAAGCCAGGCGTCGCGTCGAACACGCCCTTCTTGATGCGCTCCACGCGGTCCGCCAGGTCCTCTTGGAACGTGAGCAGTTCGCCCGGATCCGCCAGGAACGACACGCGGGAACCGTCTTCCAAATAATGGAACGTCAGTTTCTTCACGTCCAAGCCCAACACGTCGCGCGCCGCCAGCTGGTACAGGTACAGCTGTTCCTTTTTGGTCTTGTCCTTTTTCAAGTCGTCTTCGGTTTTCGGGCTGCCGGTCTTGTAGTCGATGATTTCCACGCCGTCGCCGCAGCGGTCGATGCGGTCGATGCGTCCTTTCAAGATCACGCCGGCCAGTTTCAACGTGAATGCTTGTTCCAGAAACAGCGGATCCGGCTTCGCTTCGGCCAGGGTTCCGTAATACGTCCGCAACATGTCCAGGCCCTGCTGGCGGAATTGCTCGCGCTCGTTGTCGTCCTTGTACCAATCATCCTGCCAGTGGTCACGGTAGAAGGATTCGAGTTCATCCAGCGTCACCCCTCCCTTCCGGTCAATCCACGCTTGGAAGAACTGCTGCAGCGCGTTGTGGACCGTCTTGCCGAACGACATCGACCGGCTGCCGAAGATCGGGATCTTGTAGACGTGGGCAAACTTGTACTGCAACGGGCAACTGGCGAACGCGGCCAACTGCGTGAACGAAAACGCCTTGGGCACTTCAATCACCGGCATGTCGTCCGAAACGGGTTCGGGCGGCTTCCCCGCCGCTTCGATCTGTTTTGCGAGGTCGCGTTCCTTTTTGGTCAGTTTCTTCTGCTCTTCCACGTATCCCAATTCGACCAAGAACCGCGACGGCTTGCGCTTGCGGCTGCCGCCGTAGTCGTCCGCGGACGTGAAGTACAGGTGTTCCTTGGCGCGCGTCACGGCCACGTAGAACAGGCGGCGTTCTTCTTCCAAGTGCGCGTCGCCGTCTTCCGCTTCGGCCGGAAGAAGCCCCGCGGGCAGCGGGATGCTTTCCGCGCGCGCCTGCGCCGGGAATTTGCGGTCCACCAACGACACGACGAACACGAACCGGAACTCCAACCCCTTGGAACCGTGCACAGTCATGATACTCACGACGTCCGGGCCCGCCTCTACGTCCTGGGCCAACGAACCGTCCTCGCCCGCGTCACGTTCATGCTTGAATTCCTCCAAGAAACGCCGGAGAACCGGATGGTCCTGGCGCTCTTCAAACCGCTTCAGGCGTTCGTAGAATTGCTGCAAATAGCGGAAGTCCTCCAGCTTCTGCTGTTCCTTTTGCTGGTTCAGCCAGTGCAGGTAGCCCGTGTCCTTGGCGACCTTCAGGAAGAACTCCGTGACGCGCATCTTCGGCGCGTCCTCGCGCAGCTTGGCCAGGGTGGAAAGCAGGCTGCCGATTTTGTCGGCCACGTCCGGGGCGAATCCGCCGGCCGCGCGCACCAGTTCGCACGCGTCCGTGAGCGATTTCCCTTTTTTGTGCGCCTCATGCGTCACCGCCACGATCGCTTCTACCGGAATGGCGTGGATCGGCAGCGTCAGCAGGCGGTAGGTGCTGGGGCCGTCGTACGGGTCGTCGATCACGCGCAAGAACGCGAGCAGGTCGAGCAACACGCGCTTGGTGTACAAGCCGGAAAGCGCGTGGAAGCGGTACGGAATGCCCGCGCGTTCAAGCGGCCCCAAGAACGGGTTGGCCGCGTCGTTCCCGCGGACCAGGATGCCGAAGTCGCTCCATTCCGCGTCCGGATGGAGCTGCTTCAATTCCATGATCTTCATCGCGACCGCGTCCACTTCGTCCTCCAACGACGGGAAATGCAGGTGTTCCACGTTCCCTTCCCCGGCTTTCTCCGACGACAGCTTCTTGTTCAACGTCGGGTCGCTCGCTTCCAAGCGGCGCGGGTTGTTCGCTTGGATGAATCCGTGCGCCTTGTCCAAGATCGGCTGGACCGAACGGTAGTTGCGCGTGAGCACCACCTTCTTGGCCGTCGGATAGTCGGCCGAGAAGCGCAGGATGTTCTCAATGCTGGCGCCGCGGAACTTGTAGATGGCCTGGTCGTCGTCGCCGACGATCGTCAGGTTGTTGCGGGGCGCCGCGACCAACTTCACGATTTCATACTGCGCCTGGTTCGTGTCTTGGAATTCGTCCACCAGAACGTAGGTGAATCGTTCGCGGATGGCGTTCAGCGCGCGCGGGCGGCGGCGGAGCAATTCCAACAGGTAGACCATCAGGTCGCCGAAGTCGCAGGCGTCGTTCTCCTGCAAAATCGCCTGGTAGGTTTCATACGCGCCGGCCAGTTCTTTCGCGCGCACCAATTCGTCCTGTTCTTCCGCCGTCGGATTGGGCGGCATGTCGCGTTCCTTCTGCGTGACGAAGTCGCGGTACATCGCCGGGGTAATCGCCGCGTCCTTTGCCCGGGAGAAATGCGAAAGCAGCCCGCGCAAATACTTGGTCGGGTTCCCCATCGGCTTGTAGTAGGTCAGCTGGAACCGGTCCCAGTGCTGGCGGGTCAGGAGCCACGCGTCCAATTCGGCCAGCAGCGTGAAGTCCTTGGCCAGGCCGATTTCCACGCCCCATTCGCGCAACGTCATTTCTGCAAACGCGTGAAAGGTGGAGATCTGCAGGTTCGCGTAGCCGAACGGTAACAGCAGGTCCACGCGCTCTTCCATTTCGCCCGCGGCCTTGTCCGTGAACGTCAGCGCCAGGATGTTTTCCGGCGTCGCCAGGCCCTGTTCGATCAACCAGGCGATGCGCTGGGTGATGACGGACGTTTTGCCCGTCCCGGCCCCGGCCACAATCATCAACGGCCCCTCCCGGTGGGTGATGGCGGAGAGCTGCTCCGGATTGGCGTTCTCGAGGAGGTTGGCCATAGCGGGGACAGTGTAAACCGGCGGGCGAAAAGCGGCGAGGGCGGATTGACAAGGGGCCCTATTTCGCCTATCGTTCCTCTCCCGCCACGTTCCCGGCGGGACTTGAGGAGACGGATGTCCGACGCGATCCCCGAAGCCCTTCATTGCACGCGCTGCACGCACCTCCTACCCGAGCAAGAGGCCTGGCCTCTCACCTGTCCCGGCTGCGGGCACGTCGAATACGGCAACCCCCTGCCGGCCGCCGCTCTGCTGGTTCCCTACGGGGACGGCCTGCTCGGCGTGCGGCGGAATATCGACCCCGGCAAGGGAGGCCTCGCCTTCCCCGGCGGGTACGTCAACCGGCGCGAACCGTGGCGCGCCGCGGGCGCCCGGGAGCTGCACGAGGAGCTGGGCATCCACGTGCCCCCGCACTCGATCCTCCAGTACGACGCGGGGGATGCGACGGAATCGAACATCATCCTGCTGTTCGGTATCACTCCCGCCCTGAACGGCGACCTGCCCCCGTTCGTCCCGAACGCCGAGGTCCGGGAACGGGTCATCCTGCGCGAAGGAGACACGCTCGTCTTCTCCACCCACCAGGCGGTCCTGGACCGTTACTTCCGCGAGCGGCGCGACCGCGCCAGCGGCAAGCCTCGCTGGTAGCCGCAAACGCAAACCGCCCCTCCAGTACTCCGGAAGGGCGGCGTTTTTTTACCGGTATACATTGACAATGGCCAGCCGTTCAGCTAGGGTGCTTCGTCCCGCCTAACAGTCAACCGGGACGGAGGAAATAGGATGTCGGACTATACGACAAGGATCTTCGCGTGCGAAGGCAACACCATCATCGTGGACATCGCGGACTGCACGGTCACGATGAACACGAGTATTCCCGGCATCGGCTGCTGGTTCATCCGCTTCGCCGTGCCGGAACCGGACGACCTGCTACCAGACACGCGAGAGCTGCTCGCCAAGGGCCAGCTGCCCGTGATCACGGACCGCTTCGACCTGCCGGTCCGCGACGTCGAGCGCGAGACGCACGACAACGACGCCCTCCTCCGCGCGGACACGACGCTCGTCTCCCAGGAGAAGAAGCGGACGGACGTCCTGCACCTGCCGAAGGTGGAAGCGGAGGCCCTCCTCCACTACTTCTTCCGCGCGCCACCGCTGCACAACCACACGTGCGCGGCCCTGCTCGCCGGCCGGCTCGAGGCGCCGCTCCTCTACGGCGTGAAGGACGGCTACCAGGACCGGCACAAGCTGCCGAACGCCCTCTGCGACGTCTTCGGCTTCGCGACGCGTCCCGGCTGGCTGCTGGAGCGCTTCCGCGCCCAGTACTGAAACGCGAAACCGCCCCTCCGGTACTCCGGACGGGGCGGTGATTTTTTATATCTGGAACAGCCGTTTCGCGTTCTCCGTCGTCACGCGGGAAATTTCTTCCACCGTCGTGCCTTTGAGCGTGGCGAGTTTGCGCGCGACCTCCGTGACGTAGGCCGGTTCGTTGCGTTTGCCGCGGTACGGCGCGGGAGCAAGGTACGGCGCGTCGGTTTCCAGCACGATTTGGTCGAGCGGAACCTGCGCGGCCGCGTCCGCCACGCTCTTGCCGAACGTGATAATGCCGCCGAACGCGACCATGAATCCCAGTTCGCGATACATCGCCGCTTCTTCGGCCGTGCCGGTGAAGCAATGGATCACTCCGCGGCGGGCGAGGCCTCCCGCGGCGATTTCGTCACGGATGAGCCGCGCCTGGTCCTGGTGCGCGTCCCTGCAATGGATCACCACCGGCTTCCCCGCTTCAGAAGCGAGCTTGAGTTGCGCGCGACAGACCGCCTGCTGCTCCGTTTTCCACGCGTCGTCCGCCGCGTCTTTTGGCGCGTGATAGTAATCCAACCCGCATTCGCCGATCGCGACGACTTTCGGATGCGCAAGCAGTTTCCGATACGCTTCCGCATCAAACACTTCCGCCGCGTGCCCGGCGCCGACTTGGTCCGCGGGCACTTCGTTTTTATCCACATACTCCTGCGCGTGCACGTGGCCCGGATGGAGGCCGATCGTCGCCCACACGCCTTCATGTGCCTCGGCAAACTTCACCGCGGCAACGGAAGTCTCGATGCGCGTGCCAATCGTGACCATCTGCACGCCGGCGGCAAGCGCGCGCTTCACGACTTCTTCTGCGTCGTCCTTGTACGCTTCAAAACTGACATGGCAATGAGTATCAATCAACATACTTACCGGTTCAGAAGGCGGATGGCCTCGGGAAGAAGGAATTTGAAGAGCTGCATGATGGCCAGGAGCGCCCAGGCGACGGACGACGTCGCGAGCCAGGCCTGCAACGTGGGTTCGGGGACGAACGCGGACGCGACGAACAGTGCCGCGCCGATGGCAATGATCCCTTCGGCCAAACCGAGCACCGCGCCGACCATGCGGTTCGCCAAACCCGCGAGCGGCAGCCAGGAAATCACGCCGAACGTCTTGCGGACGAACCAGAAGACGACGTCGAAGACACGCGAGACGATGGAGTACGCGACGATGAAGACAATGACGCGCGTCCACCCGCTGTCGCTGTGCATCCACGTCATGACCGGATCCACCAGGCGCCCCGCGACCGTGATGCCCAGGAACGTGCCCAGTAGGTTCCCCATCATCTGGACGAACCCCAACCAAAAACCGACAAGGGTGAACCCGACGATGAGTACGAGCAGACCAATGTCGATCCAGGGCATATGTGTCCGTCATTGCGAGGAACGGAGTGACGAAGCAATCTTTTCTGAGAGGATTGCTTCGCCTTCGGCTCGCAATGACGAGTTTAGGACTTAGTTTCCAAACGCGGGAACAGGATCACGCCGCTTTGCACGGCGGTTCCCTGCTTCAGGCCGCCCCAGGCGGCGTCCTTCGGTAACGAGACCTTGGCGGCGTCCACGCCGAGCTGGGCCAACAGTTTCTCCGCGGCGGCCGGAATGACCGGCAGCAGCATCATGCCCGCGTGGCGCAGCGCCTCCAGCAGCTGGTACATGAACGGGGACACGTCTTCTCCCGCCTTGGCCTTTTTCCACGGCGCCTCTACGTCAATGGACTGGTTGCAGGCCGTAATCAGTTCCTCGGCCGCCTTCACCGCGTCGTCAAAGCGGAAGTGGGACAGCGCGGCGTCATAATTCTTCCACGCGGCGGCGGTGCCGAAGCGGTCCGTGGACGGCGCCGGAACCTTGCCGTCGCAGAACTTGCCGGCCATGGTCGTCACGCGCGCGGCCAGGTTGCCAATGCCGTTCGCCAAACGCGCCAGGTACGTGTCTTCGAAAATCTTCTTGGAGAAATCCCCGTCGCTGTGGGAAGGAAGCGCGCCCAACAGGTAGTAGCGCGTCGCGTCCGTGCCGTACTGGTTCACCAGGTCGTACGGGTTCACCACGTTACCCAAGGACTTCGACATCTTCTGCCCTTCGGCCGTGATGAAGCCGTGGATGAAAATCTGCTTGGACAGCGGAACGCCGGCGGACAGCAGCATGCCCTGCCACATGGCGGACTGCTGGCGCAGGTTGTCTTTCCCAGCGACCTGCGTGCCGGGCCAAAACTGGTCGAACTCGGAGCCCTTGTTCGGCCAACCGAGCGTGGAGATGTAATTCACGAGCGCGTCGAACCACACGTACATGACGTGGTCCGGATCCGTCGGGACTTCAATCCCCCACGGCATTTTCGATTTCAGGCGCGAAATGCTGAAGTCCTGCAGGCCGCCTTCCAAGAACGACTTGATTTCGTTGAAGCGGCCGGACGGCACGACAAAGTCCGGGTGCGCGGCGAAATGTACCTTCAGCGCGCCCTCGTATTTCGACCAACGGAAGAAGTAGTTTTCCTCGTCGCGCAGTTCCACCGTCAGCTTGGGGTGGACCGGGCACTTCCCTTCGACCAGTTCCGAGTCCGTCTTTTCCAATTCGCAGCCGACGCAGTACTTGGTCTGGTAGGCCTTTTTGTAGATGTCGCCCGCGGCGTCGCAGCGGCGCCAGAATTCCTGGGCGGCGGCGATGTGCTTTTCGTCCGTCGTGCGAATGAAGTGCGTGTACGTCAAATTGAGGGCTCCTTTGAGCTCTTCGAACTTTTTGGCGTACCCGTCGCAATACGTTTTGGGATCCAGCTTCGCTTCCAAGGCCTTCTCGTAAATCTTCTGGCCGTGTTCGTCCGTACCGGTGTTGAAGACGACTTCGTCCCCCAATAGGCGGCGGTAGCGGGCCAACGCGTCAGCCTGGACGATTTCCAGCGCGAACCCGACGTGCGGGTCGGCGTTCACGTACGGCAAAGTGGTGGTCAGGTAATACTTGGACATAGGTCAACGGGACAGACCGGATTGGATTGCCGTCAGCAGTTCATCGATACGTTTACAGGGAATGGCTTGAGGCTTATCCGCGCCAATGTCCAATAAAACCGCATTCGGCCCACCCCGCTTCAAGGTAAAGAACATTCCCGGATTGCGATACATCACATTGACGCGTGGCTGCAAACTAAGAATATTCGTCTTAAAATCCGTCGCCTCTCTGAGATACGCGTAGTGGCCATGCCGAGCGATGCCGATACGCGCAAGACGGACCGAGCGAATCTGGTTGAACGGAATGTGCTTGGCGCCGCTTATGTCCGTGACAGTGAGACCGGTCTGGTCTACACGGATGGTCGTATGGCGTTCGCGGAACCACCAGTATCCGCAGACCGAGAGAAACGCGATGACCACCGCAAACCCCGCGATCTCCCCGAACCCAGCGAGACCTTCGACGAAAGCCATAAGGATACGACCCGCCAAGACAATGACAGCAATGGCCAAATAGACGTAGAACGCCACCTTCCAATCAATCGTTTCTTCGAACGTAACGGGCGATGTGGAATCCATAGATGCGTGAATCCTACCGCAAAACCAATAAAAAAACCACCCCGAAGCGCGGGGCGGCGAGGATTACATGACGTTCGGGTCGGGATCCGGCGGGCGGTCCTCGACCACGTAGGTCGGCAGGTCGGGCCGCCGATCGCGGACGTAGTCCTTGACGAAGGACTCGAGCACCGGGTCGGCTTCCCGCACGTAGACCGTGAGGATGCCGGACTGGAAGCGTATGCCGGTGACGTTCGCGGTCTTGGCGCGGTTGCCGAGACGGCGCTCGAGGGTCTCGAACGTGTCGGCGGCGACGCGCAGGCCCAGGGTGAAGGCGGAGCGCCCGAGCGGGTCGTCCGCCTGCTTCTTGCGCCACGGCCAGCGGGTCTGGCCGAAGGTCACGGCGTACAGGACGAAGCCGATCAGGGCTTCGACCGGCCGCTGCCAGGCGCTCGCGACGGCGCACAGGAGCAGGAACGCTCCGGCCCACCAGCCGATCTGGCGGCCTTCCGGTGAAACGAACCACCGAACCGGGGCGTAGCGGGCGAACGTCTCCCACTCGCGGTCCGGCCTCTTGGTCACCAAGTCGAGAACGTAGGCGATGAACGCGCCCCAGGCGACGGTGGGGGCGACGGCAAGCAGGTCCATAGCATCTCCTTTGGGTCCGAAAACCCCCTTGCAACCCGACGGGATCGCAAGGGGGACACTCTAGGGCAAAAACGGTCGCGTGTCAATCCTGCAGCCAAAAAGAAAGACCGCCCGGAGGCGGGGCTTTCTACGCCGTAAGGCGCTTCAATTCTTCCAAATGGTCCGTGCGGTTCACGGAGATGACCGGGAAACCGTACGCCTGCGCTTCCTTCTTGATCCACGCATTGAACGCCAAGATCCACGCGACTTCCAATTCCTTCACAGCGTCGGGGTACTTGTGCGCTTCGTCCCAGAGCCCGCGGGTGAAGATCGTGTTACGTACGCGCGCCTCATCCTCATCGATCAAGAACACGGCCTTGATTTCCTTATCCGGCACCGACAACTCCGCGACGAGGTGCGGGAGAATGGCGACGCCTTCCATGATGAAGTCGCCCCACGCGTAATCGGTTTCAATCAGCGCCTTCACGCCGCGCCACACTTCCTCCCCCTCGGCCTTTTCATGCGCGACCATCTGGGCCGGCGTGTTGCCGGTGAGGACTTCCGCGGCTGTGCCCGACGTTTCGTCCGCGAAGCGGAACAGGGCCGGGTACTCCGCGGGCTTCACCAGCGCACGCATCTGCTCGCGCACCGTGTCCGTGGACATCCACGGCAGGTTGCGTTCCTTGGCCAGCGCTTTCGCGGCGTGGGTTTTCCCCGCTGTCGGCGAACCGCCGATCAGGATGATCTTATTCATACGGGCCCGACGACAATTACGAACTCCCCTTTGTCGCTGGAGGCCTTCAGGGCCGCCATGACTTCCACGGCTGTTCCGCGATACGTGGTTTCGTACATCTTGGTTAACTCGCGACAGACGACCAACGGACGGGACGGAGCTACTTCAGCCAGTTGCTCCAACGTCTTTTCAATCCGGTGCGTGCTTTCGTAAAACACCACCGTCTCCGGACGTCCGGCCATTTCCTTGAACCACGTGTTGCGCCCCTTCTTGTGCGGAGGGAATCCAAGGAAGACGAACCGGTCCGCCGGGAACCCGGCAATGGACAAGGCGGCGATGCAGGCGGAAGGCCCCGGGATCGGGACGATCTTGGCCTCCGCGCCGAACGCTTCCACCACGTCCCGGACCAGCATGCCGCCCGGGTCCGAAATGGCGGGAGTGCCGGCGTCGGTGACCAACGCGATGTTCTTTCCTTCTTCCAGCTCCGCCAAAATGTCCTGCACGCGGCTGTCGTCCGAGTGCTGGTGGTAGGCGATAAGCGTGCGGGAAATCCCCGCGGCGGCCAATAACTTGGACGTCACGCGCGTATCTTCACAGGCAATGGCGTCCACGGAACGCAAAATCTCATGCGACCGCGGCGAGGCGTCCGACAGGTTGCCGATCGGCGTGGCGACGACGTACAGGATACCCGGCATACTTACGGAAGTTCGTAGAGGTTAGTTCCTGGAAACGCACCCGCCCAGCAGGACCAGAACATGGGACGGAGGGACAATGGCGTAAGCGTGCGGCCCTTAAGCGCGCCGGCGACGGCTTTTCCGTCCCGACGCCACGCGGAGCCGGTTTCCTTGTCTTCAATGGTGCCGCCGGAACGCTGGACGAAGGTCAGCGTGCGACCGTCGGACAACCGGCGGTCGAACGCGGCGGCGGTGCCCGCGTCAGCGTCAAACCAGACGCTGGCCGGCACGTCCCCGACGACGTCGTTCACGACGCCCAGGCGCGACACATCCGCGACGTTGTACGCCACGTGCGCGTCTCCCGCCTCCAACCCGACCACGGGCGTCTTGGCGGATTCCCGAGCGTCCACGCGGGCGGAGGGAAACGGCAGGGACTGGCCGGCCGCATACGTCAGCGCCGGGTCCAGCGTGTAGTCACGATCAACGCCGGTGACGCGGGAAAGAACCTGGCCGTCCGGATAGGCGGCCTTCCAGCGTTTCCATGCGACGACGCGGAACGGGTACGTCTCCAGGCGACGCCCCTTGAGCGCGCCGTCGATGGATTCCCCGGACGCCTGCAGCCATAGCGACCCGCTTTCACGGTCCACCAACACCGTATTGCCGTTCCACGTGCTCCCCGCGGAGACGAACACGGCGTCCTTGCCGCCGATGGCGCGGCGGTACACGGCGGCTCCTTGGCATAAAGGGCAGAACGTCACGGCCAATTCTTCTCCCCCGAACGCGTCATTGGCCACCGCGTGCCACACCAACACTTGGTACGGGTAGAACCGGCGCTTGCCTCCGACTTCCACGTCCACGCCGTAGCCGTCGTCCTTCAGGTACTGGTCCGCGGCGCGCACGGATTCGAACGACGGGTCTTCCAATGCCGGCATCCCGTTTGGTCCGGGACCGGACGGCAGAATGTCCGATTTGGAGACGGCAGCTCCCGCGACGCCCAACGGCGGCGTCGGATACGAACGGTATTGCAAAACCACGGCCCCGACCGAGAGGGCCGCCGCCGCCGTCACAAGCAGGATCCGCTGGTTGCGTGATGACATAACGCTGCTAGAATACGGTGGCAGCTGGATTCTGGCTAGAAGCTAACAGCTAGATGCCAGAAGCTTCCTATGGCTTCCCACGCGGACGTTCAAGCGCACCCACTTCCCTTTTCCAAGGAATTGGACGGCATTTCAAAAAAGACGGTGGAGATCCACCATGACAAGCTGTACGTCGGCTACGTGAATAAGTTGAAAGAAGTAAGCGAAAAGCTGAAAGAACTGGCGCTCTCTGGCACCGCCACCGGCAACGCCACCTATTCGGACCTGCGTTCGCTAAAAGACGCGGAGACCTTCGCCGTCAACGGCGTCTACCTGCACGAGTGGTACTTTGACGTCTTAGGCGGGGACGGCAACGTCGCCGCGGCGCCGGAACTCTCCAAAGCCCTGGCCGAAAAATGGGGCTCCGTGGAAAACGCGCTCGCGTATCTCTCCGCCTGCGGCATGGCGTCGCGCGGCTGGAGCGTCGTCTGCTGGGACTTGAAGGCCGGCCGGCTGAAGCAGTACAACGGCGACGCGCACAACCAAGGCGGCGTCTGGGGCTGTGTCCCGGTCATCGTGATGGATTGCTACGAACACGCGTACTTCCTGGACTACGGCGCGGACAAGGCGGCTTACATCGCCGCGTTCTGGAAGAACTTCAACTGGGCAAGAGCAGAAGAACTCTACCTAAAAGCCAGAACCATTTCTCTGTAATCTCTCTTGATATGCATGATTCTGCATTGAACACCCCGCAGCTGGCCCGCGTGGGCGCCAAGGCCCCGGACTTCACCCTGGAAGTCTGTGAACCGGACGGTTCCTTTGGCACCCGCTCGCTGAAAGACTACAAAGGCAAGTGGTTGGTCCTGTTCTTCTATCCGCTGGACTTCACCTTCGTCTGCCCGACGGAAATCACCGGCTACTCCAAGCACCATGATGATTTCAAAAAGTTGAAGGCAGAAGTACTGGGCGGATCCACCGACTCCGTTCACTCCCACAAAGCGTGGTTGAAGGAACTCGGCGCCCTCACCTTCCCGTTGTTCGCCGACATGAACCGTACGTTGTCGCGCGACTACAATGTCTTGATTCCAGAAAAAGGCATCGCCTTGCGCGGCACGTTCATCATTGATCCGGAAGGCGTACTCCGCTACGCGCTCTACCATGACCTCGGCGTCGGCCGCTCCGTGGCCGAAACGCTCCGCGTACTGGAAGCGCTCCAAACCGGCGAACTCTGCCCCATGGACTGGTCCAAGGGCGGCAAGACGCTCGGCAAGGCGTAAATCGAACGTAAAAACCCACCCATTCCACGGGTGGGTTTTTCGTTGCCCTGGCACGATTGACAAACGGGCCAAAAAGTGCTATAGTTTTCCCTCGAATTGATCAGGGAGGAAGGCCCGTATTTATTGAGTGTTTCTGCCTAGGAAACGTCACTAAGTACGGGCTTCTCGCCCAAAAGAGCACGTTCCCAACCAGGCCCCCTTGAAAGGGCCAAAACCGTCCCCATCCCGGGGACATCGGAGGCGCTTTGCGCGCTTACACCACGTTCTGCGCCGCGGCCATCCTGGCCCTGGCGAACCTGATCGCGGCCTGCGAGTCGGAGATCGTCACTGTCACGACTGAGAAGGTCGTGGTCCAGACGGAAAAGGTGTACGTCTGTGCCGACGACACCGAGGCGAACGACCCCCGCTCCTGCCCGCCCGGGCCGGTAATCAAGATGGCTCAGGAGATGGATCCGCCGATCTTCTTCTTCCACATAGACCCCGTACCTATTGCACCGATCGTGGTCACCCACGACCCATCCGCCGACTTCTGCGGTCACAATATGCAGGACCAGCTGCAGTGCGACGCCATAATGGACTACGACATCCAAGGTGTCATCCCTCCGAAGTGACCCATTCTCTTTCCCCGACGCGAGAGACTCTCTCCGCGTCGGGCGCTGCACAAAGCTCACGAATCCCTCGCGAGCCTTGACCAGCTCCAGCTCTCTCGCAACTCGGCCCCATTGAAAGGGCCAAAACCGTCCCCATCCCGGGGACATCGGAGGCGCGTTGCGCATCCACACGTCGTTCTACGCCGCGGCAATCCTGCTTGCGGCGACCCTCTCCGCCTGCGGCGACACCGCGGCGTGGAAGTTCCCCTGCAGGGCCGGCGAAGTGCTCACGTCCCTCGGCGTCTGCGCCGATCCGGACGACCTGGTCGCCCGGGAGAAGCACTGCGCCCGCGGCATGCTCGAGGCGTCCGACGGAACCTGCGTCCCGCCGGCCGACCCCGAGACACCCTGGGTGTTCCCTTGCGGGGACGAAGATCTTCTCCACGAGGATGGGTCGTGCACGCCGGCGTGGAAGTTCCCTTGCGCCGCCGGCAACGTCCTGCAGTCGGACGGCACCTGCACGGCGGTCGGCGGCGACGAGCTCTCCCGCATCGCGGCCACCAGCCGCGTGTACGTGACCCTCGCCGGCACCGAGCGCGTCGAATACGCTCCGGCAACCGATGGTAGCTGGGCGGAGACGAGCGGGTTCGTGTTCCACGCGGTCGGAGAAGACTTCGTGGTCACCAAGGTCGCGCTCGGCCTGGGCAGCCTCGGCCTCCAGGGCGACTGGGCGAGCTGGATCACGGCCAGTCACGTGTACTACACCGACGAAGGCAACGTGGCGTACCACGCCTCCGCCGACGGAGCGGTGAACGCGGACGCGCAAATCCCCATCCGGATGTTCGTCCCAAAGGGAGGGACGAGCCAGCTCAACACTGGCCTCTCCGGCGACATGAACGTCTGCCGGAATGCCCACGGCTTCAACGGCTGGGCCACGAGCCTCGTGGTCTCCCGGACCGAAGCGTACGGGCTAACCACCGGTAAGAGGATCATCCTCTCTGAAACGGCGTTCGACGTGCTGGCCGGCAACCGGTACATCCTCTGCGGGACGGAGCCCGATCCCCGCGACACGCCATAAACGCGCCCCCTACCTCCCCCGACCACACACTGTGGCCGGGGGATTTTCTTTTCCACGGACGGTTGACAAACCTTGGAAAAACGCCTATCGTCACTCCTCGCCCTATCACAAATGAACGGACGTGTTATCGTAATGGCGAAGGCCGCGCCCCACCGAAGGAGTAAACCCATGTTCCGTCCCCCTGTCCCGTTCGTCTTGCTCTTTTCCCTTGCCACCGCCTGCGGTGACGTGCCGCAGGAATACGTCTGCCGCGACGCGGCGCAGACGCGGGTGACCGACCCGGCCCGGTGCCCGGTCGACGCCCCGGTCGTCATCAAGGAAACCGTGACCGTAAAGGAGACGGTCACCAAGTACAAGTGCGTGGCGACCGACACCTACGTCGATCGTCCGGAAGACTGTCCCCGGGCCTGCGCGGACGGGTACGCGTACGAGGAGGTCTCCAAGGCCTGCCTCAAGGTGTGCCCGCCCGGCCAGACGGTGAACGCCTCCGGCGACGGCTGTGTCCGACAGCAGGTCCGGGGGACCGTCTCCGTCCGCCCGCCGAACGGCGGCGTCCCGCGGCTCGTCGACACGACGGTGGGAACCCGCACCGACCTGTTTCCGCTCATCATCCAGGACGAGACGCGCGCCGTGACGTTGCGCGACGTCCGGTTCCTCGCCTACGTCGGCGTGGAGCAGGACGGCGTCGTGCCCGACCGGACCCTGTGGCTCCATACCCAGGCGGACGTCGCCGAATACCTCGGCGACTGCACGCTGACGGATGCAAGCACCGCGCAGGTCGCGGGGCCAGTGTCCTTGGACCACGTCCCCCTGTCCGAGCAGGCGATGGTGTTCTTTCCCGAAGCCGTCGGCTCGGGGACGTCCATCAACGTGAGCGTCCAGTGCGACCTCAAGCCGTCGCCGGTCGCATACCACGTGGCGCTCGTGCTCGACCTGGTCACCCTGGTCGACGCGGAAACCGGCGAACCCATCGTCGGCAGCGAAGTGACCTTCGAGGACCTGAACAGCGATTTCAGCTACCAGGTCCGCGCCGCGCCGCTTCCCCCCTGTCCGCCGCCCGTCCTCCAGGTCGGGCAGACGGACTGGGACCCCACCACGCCCACCACGCTCCGGGAAGTCCTCCGGTTCGACGTGGTGGCCGACGCGTCCTGTCGAGATCTGCAGACCTGGTCCGTCCAGTTTGCGATCATCGACAACGGCTGGTACACCGCGCCTTCCACCGTACGGGTGACCGACATCCGCGACCCGTCGCGCTCGTTGTTCACCAACATCCAGACGAACGCCAGCAACGGGGAATTCCTGTTCCTCATGCAGGACACGGCCCGCGACGCGGTCCCGATCCAGGCGTCCCGTCCGCTGACGCTCCGGTTCCAGATGGACACGGAGCAGGCGCGGGCGCCCGGCACGGACACCGTCCGCGTCGACGTCACCGGGTTCTGCTACCGCGATCCGTTCGCGGACGTGGAAACCTGCCTGGACAACTCCTCCGTGCTCATCACGGGCGAGACGTGGACGTTCTGACGCTCTCCCCCGACCACACGCCGTGGCCGGGGGATTTTCTTTTCCATGGACGATTGACAAACGGTTGAAAAAGACCTATCATTCGTCCTTGCTCTCTCCCAACCAGGCCCCCTTGAAAGGGCCAAAACCCGTCCCCATTCCGGGGATATCGGAGGTGCCATGCGCACCCGCCTCATGTACTTCGCCCTGGCCGCATCGGCCCTGGCATCCTGTGGAGACGCCCCCGTCTCCTCCTCGTGCCCGGAAGGGTCGTACGCGACCTCCTCCGGCGCCTGCTTCTCAGTCCCCTGCCTCCCCGATGAAGGGGCGGTGGTGGAAGACGGCGGGATCGCCTGCCATCCGTTCGGCGGTCCTGCGAAGGTCGTCGAGAAGCGCGTCTACGTCTGCGCCGACGGTTCCATCCGCCCGCGCGCGGGCGCGTGCCCCACGACGCAGCCGCCGGAAGAAGTGATCTTCTACGTCTGTCTCTCCACGGGCGCGGAGGTGTTCTCCGAAAAGGAGTGCCCGGACGTCACGATCACGTGTCCGGACGGCCTCTCGCCGAACATGGACCGGGAGACCGGCCATGCATCCTGCGCCTACGACGTCACGTGTGACGAGGGATGGCTGTTCGACACGGCAACCGCCACGTGCAAGCGGCGCTGCGAACGGGGGGAAACCCTCGCCGCGGACGGCCGCTCATGCGAACCGTTGGTAAACCCGCCGCCCGGCATCGTGGCGGTCGGGGACGCGTCTCCGGACGAGGACACGGTCACCCAGTCGTATCCGGGCGGCCTGTTCCAGTTCCTCCGCCTCTCCGTCCGTGCCGGAGACCGGAACGTCCGCGTGGCCAGGATCGACCTCGACGTCGTCCAGGACGTGGCCCCGTTCGACGGGACCAACGTCTGGGAGGCGTCTTCCTCCTTGCTGCGCGACCGTATCGGCGCCTGCTACGTTTCCTACGCGGGGCCAACCACGCCTCCGGGACAGGCATCCGGACGGCGTCCCGCGGCCGAAGAGGGACGGACCGTCCTCTCGTTCGCGGACCAACCGTTCGTCCTGCATGGATCCGGCGAACTCGGCGTCTTCTGTTGGACGAACGCGAACGTCGGCGCGCCGAACTTCCTCCTGGCCGCGTCCCTCCGGTCCATCGACCTGCGGGACGCCGATACGGGAGAAGTTCCGGAGATCGCCTACGGCGCGACGAACGCGTCCCACCACGACTACGCGTTCATCCGGATCCCCCAGATGCCGCAAGCCGCGCGGACGGACGATTCCCCCGCGGGAACCGTCTCCCCGTCGTTCGCCAACACGCTGGCGTTCCGCGTAGTGAACCCCGCCGCACCCGCCGGACACGACGCCCTCCTCACCTCCGTACGGTACCGCCTCACCCACGACGGGTGGTACGGCGGCACGGAGGCGGTTCGGACCACGGACGCCGCCCTGCCGGACGCCGCACTCTTCGCGGATGTCACCCGGACGGCGATCTCCCCCACGGTCTCAGTCATCAACATGGCGGGAAACGGCGGGACGCTTGCAAACGGGACCGAACGGGTCTTCCGTTTCGCAATGGACGCGACCCGGGCCGTTCCGGGCAACGTCCTCCGCGTCGAGATTCTCCGCTTCTGCTACACGGACCTCGTCATGGCGCAGGGCTTCTGCGTCAACGGCGACCCGCTCGTCGCCGGCAAAGACCTGTCGTTCTGACCTTCTCCCCCGACCACGCCTGTGGCCGGGGGATTTTTCTTCCAACGCAAACACGGCCCCGCGGGGCCGTGCGTTTTTATTTCGCCGCTTCAATGATGGCCGGGATGTCCGCTTCGGTAACGCCGCCAAACCAACGGTTATCCGGCATGATGGCGACAACGGGTCCCTCGGAACAACGGTCCAAACAGCCGGTCTTGGACACGCGGACGGTCAGGTCCGCCGCCTTCATGGCCTCCTTTAACTTCAGGTGCAGGTCGGCACTCCCCTGGATCCCACAACAGGGTTTCCCGGGTTCTTTCATGTTCGTGCAAACCAATACCCATTTTCGGTGCGTCGGTTGGAGGAGATGCATATCGTCTATATCCATTGACAACGTGGGTTTTTTATGATAAGAACGCCCCTCGTATTTCTTCGAAATCCTTCGGAGAATGCGAGACCCCCCCCCTCTCACTCGGCAACGTCTTTCGACGACCGACCGGAGACCTTGATGCAGACCGTCAGCTTGATCGACGCACGACAGATCCTGGGACAGGAAATCGCGGGAACCTGGACGGCCTACGACGAACTCCAGGCCGCCCGCGACGCCTTCCCCGCGAAGGTCAAGGCGGGCACGGCGACCCCGACGGACCTCCTGCGGTTCATCCTCCTCATCGATGCCTGCGGGTTCGAGACGATCCCCGTGTCCATGGGAATGCGCTGGATCGCGGAGAACCCGGAACCGTTCCTGCAGATCGTCGGCGACGCGGACATCTTCCTGGAGAGCGTGGTCCGCCTCTACGACCGGGCGGAGGGAAATCCGCAGGAGAAGAACGAGGGCGTCCGTCTCTCGTCCCACTGGTTCTTCCGGAGCTTCCTCATCTCCCCGGAGCTGCTGCGGCTTCTCTCCCCCGAGGGCCGCACCCGCTGCGTCCGCGATCTCTATCCCCGCTTCGGCGCCACCAACAACGAGTGGGTGCGTGCCGCCGCCATGGCAGGCGTCTCCCGCGCGACGATGGCCGAGGCGCTCCTCGAGCGCCTGCGCGGGACGCGGATCGAACCGGGGATGGCAAACGACGTCCATGACTTCCTACGGTACGGGATCGAGCGACCGGAGGACGCAAGTCCGATCGCGATGACCGTCCGGAGGCTGGGCATCGAACACGGGCGCAACGGGCGCCACGACGAGCTCGTCCGTGCCCCGGACAAGGCCTGGCCGTCCATCGAGAAGACGGTGGCAGAGCAGAACGCCCGGATGGACGCCGGTCTCCCGCCCAACGTCCCCTTCCACTTCGTGCTCGAGTTTCCGCCGCACGCGCGGCCGACCGCGGCCGAGAAGTGGACGGCGGCTTTCTGCGGGTTGAACCCCTGGTCCGTGCTGACGAACCGCGAGCTCGAGACCGCACTCCTCCTCTGCGCCGAGAAGGCCCCGGGCGAGACGGTCAAGGCGCGGGCGCGGATCCTGCGCCGCCTCGACGCTGCCGCCGCGGACATCATCGTCGGAGACGCGCTGGACCGCCTCGATTCCGTCTCGGACGTCCCCGCGGACGAGTGGGCACGTCTGTCCGTCGACCAGCGCACGCGCTTCGCGGAACGGCTGGCGGCCGTCGAGAAGGACTTCCTCGTGAAGCCGACGGCGCAGTTCCTGTTCACGCTCCTCCTGGAGCTGCCGCCGGAGGAGCGCCACGGCTTTTACGCCAAGACCGTGAGCCGGGTCCTCCTGTCCGCCAACGCCTCCAAGGTGTACGTCGCCTGGCGGCAGCTGGGACGCGAGGACGATGGCCTGGAGAAGGCCCTTCGCCGCCATCTCCAGCTGGCGGGGTACCGACTCGGCACCATCGTGCGGCGGCGCCACCCCAAGGGCGGCTTCCAACAGGCGGTCGAGGACGGAAAGACGCTCTACGTGCAGGAACGCGGCAACCACCGCTACTTCCCGCGCGACGGCGACGTCGTCCTGTTCCACCCGAACGGCCGCCATCTCACCCCGTCCGTCGTCGCCGTGACGTTCGTCCCGGCAATGGCAGACGCCGAGTAATCTCTCGCGGTCCGACACTTCGTCGGGCCGCTTTTTCTTTCCCGCCTACTGCGCGCGCAACCACGTCAATAACGTGCGCACCCCGTGTCCCGTGCCGCCTTTTTTGGTGTAGGCGTTGTGCGGGCGATCGGCAAACGCGGGGCCGGCGATGTCCAAGTGGACCCACGGCTTCCCGGCGACGAATTCCTGCAGCAGCAACCCGGCCGTCAGCGACATGCCGTTGCGGCTCGTGTCGTTCTTATAGTCCGCGACGTCGGACTTCAGTTCGAACGTGTAGTTCGGCTCGAGCGGAAGCTCCCACATTTTCTCCCCGGCTTCGACGCTCGCGGCTTTCACCTTGGCGGCCAAACGCGGGTCGTTGGACATGAGGCCGGTGATTTCCTCCCCGAGCGCGACCACGACGGCGCCCGTCAGTGTCGCCAAGTCGATGATGTAGTCCGGTTCGAGCGTCGTTGCGTAATGGAGCGTGTCCGCCAGCGTCACGCGGCCTTCGGCGTCCGTGTTCAGAATTTCGATCGTCTTGCCACCCATGGTTTTCACCACGTCGCCGGGACGGAGCGAGTTGCCGCTCACCATGTTCTCGCAGGCGCCGAAAATACCGTGCACTTCCACGTCCGGCTTCAAGGCCGAAATAGCGGAGAACGCGCCGATGACGGCCGCGGCGCCGGCCATGTCGCACTTCATGGTCTCCATGCCCTTGCTGGTCTTGATGGATAGGCCGCCCGAATCGAACGTGATCGCTTTTCCGACCAGCGCCACGCGCTTCTTTGCCTTGGCGGGCGAGTACGCCATGTGGACGAGCACCGGGTCATGGTCGCTCCCCTGCCCGACGCCCAACAGCCCGCCCATGCCCATCTCCGACAACTTCGCCTTGTCGTACGACGTGAACGAAACGCGCGCCTTGCCGGCCACCAGCGCTTCGGCCTGCTTCGCCAGTTCCGCCGGCGTCAGGTGCCCGCCCGGGTGGTTCACCAAGTCGCGGGCGGTTTTGGTCGCCTCCGCAAACAGCTTCCCGAGGGCGAATCCTTCTTTCGCCTGCTTCAACGCCTTTGCGTCCGAAACGAGCAAAACGACCAGCGCGGGCCCTTCCGCTTCCAGCGTCTTGAATTGCCCGTACCGATACCCCGCGAGCAACGCGCCTTCCGCGGCCGCCTTGGCGGCTTCGCCCATTCCCACGTCCTTCAACGCGTCCAGGCCGATCACCAACTTCCCGCCGGTCTTTTTAACCGCGTTCAACGCCGTGGCGGCCGCCACGCGCACCGTCTCCTCCGCCTGTTCTTTCAACGGGCCGCATCCGACCAACAGCACGCGCTTGGCGGCCAATTTCCCCTCGGTCCGCAGCGCGAGCGTTTCACCCGCCTTCCCCTTGAATCCCTCTTCCACGGACACCTGCGTCAACAGTCCGTCCAACGCCGTATCCACTTCTTTGGTGATCCCGCTTTGTTTTCCTTCCGTCCAAAACAACGCCAGCGTATCGCATAGGACTTTCGCCGGATTCGCCTGTGTGAGGAGGAGTTCCATATGGCTCGATCTTGCGTGAAAAACAAAAGAAGGGCAACAGCCAAAGGAGGTATATTAAGAGAAAGGGTGAATCATTGTATGATGACGGTCTCGAGTCATCTTTCACTCGGTTTTATGAGGAAATTACTTTTGACTTCATCGGGGATGTCCCTGACACAAGACGAAATTCTTAAACTCCTCCCCAAACCACCAAAAGAACTAAAACTCGCGAACATTGTGACAGCAGCAAATGTTCGGACCGACCGGAAATACCTCATCAAGCAGAACCTGCTATTGCAACAAGCTGGTTTCCAAATAAAAGAAGTAGACATCGCGGGGATGCGACCGGAGGACGTGCATCGTTCCTTGGAAGATCAAGACATCATCTACGTACAAGGCGGTAATACGTTCTACCTTTTAAAATGCGCTCGAGAAAGCGGATTCATATCCTTGGTGCCAAAAATGCTTGATCAGGGAAAGATCTATATCGGCATAAGCGCAGGAGCATACATTGCCTGTCCAACAATAGAGACAGCTACTTGGAAAGACCGACACGTCAATCGTTTTGGTCTAACGGATCTTACTGCAATGAATCTAGTCCCTTTTCTACTGTCAGTACACTATGAGACGAAATGGGACGACATACTGAGGGAACGCGTCCCTGCCGCATCCCATCCAGTAAAAATACTAACGGACCGACAATTTATTCTCGTCGAAGGCGCGCGCACGACGCTTCTCGGCGCAGGAGCGGAGATTCGCGTTTAGATCCGCACACGGAACGAGACACAAAAGGGTTATCCCCTTGCACTACTCCAAGCGCAGCGTGGCGGAAAACCCGGCGACGAACGGCAGGGTCAGCAGAGCGAACGCGACCACGGAGGACAGGAAGAACCAAAACACTCCGTCACGGGCCGGCTCGCAGTCGCGCCCACGGAACAGCGCGACCGTTCCCAGGAATACGACGGCATACACCAGAGCGCACAAAGCGAACAATCCGGACGCGGGGCCGAGTTCCGGCACCAGCGACATGGTCCGCGCGGCGCCCGGGGCGCGGAGCGTAATCAGGTTCGCGATCCACAGGACGTGGAGCGAGACGCCGGCCGCGAACAAGGCACCCAAGGCCACCGGTTCGTGCAAGCGCGTGGAGTGGTGCGGCATATTAGGCGAACAAGGGTTGAAGGACGACCCCGGCCAGCGCGGCGGCGGACAACAACAGGCAGATGAGCGTCGCCAAACGGTATTCTTTTGCCTGCGGGGCCATGATGTGGTTCCCAAAGGTACCCAAAAGAAGCGTGCCCGTACCGCACAACAGCACCGCGGCCACGTACAGCGCCCAACGGTAGCCCAAGTCCTGCGGGCGCACGTCCGCCGCGTACAGGCGTGCCAAGTCATAGGCGAACAACCCGGCGAACAAGGCCGTCAGCGTCCCCAGCACCCCGGCCAGCGGCCAGCCGGCGTGCTCGGCCTTTGGCAGCAGGGCTACCAAGGCCAAGGCGATGCCGAATAGGAACAACATCGCTCCGTACAGCACCAAATACGGGTCCCCCATGGCAATCATATGGCCTCCATTGTACCACAGGCCCGGCTCTTGACTCCCCTCCGGGATTCCTGTATCCTCCGGCACATACTGATCTACTTCCCTATGGGCATGCGCAAAAAGGTTCGCACGATGTGGAAGGCACAGCGCAAGCTGGACCTCGCCCGCATCCGCACGCAGAAGGCTATCCGCCTGACGAAACTGGCCGCCAAGGCCAAGGCGAAAGCCTAAGCGAAAGCGCTCCGGCAACGGAGCGCTTTTCTGTTCCAAAAAAAAATCCCCCGCGCGACGCTAGGCGTCGGCGGGGGCAAGCTTGTCCACGGTGCGGATATACCGGTGGCCCGTGCGGCCGATCCGGTAGGTGCACCGTACGCGTTCGTCCTTGGATAGGAGTGTGGGCGGTTGGCCGGCGTACTGGCCGCTTCCGCCGTCATCTAAGTCGAGGTCAACGACGCGGATTTGGGCCACCCGCATATTCGTGATGGAAGCGGGCAACTCCGCCTCGGATCCCGACGGAGGAACGTTGACGGGCGCCATCTCGATCCGGACCACGGTCGCCAGGCAGGTATGGACGGGCATGAACGCCTGGTCCAGTTCTCCGCTGAACGCCCAGAGCAAGACGACGACGGTGAACACGCACGCGGACGCGATGACGAAATCCATTAAGAGCTCCTCCCGGCTGGGAGCCGGAGATGGGTGGGGAGGGCGAAGTGGAAGATCTCTTCGAGCGCGGCTGCAGGGACCACGCACGGCCATTCGCACGGCCGCGACCATGAGTCGGGCCAATGGCACGTCTGTACGTCCTGGCCCATGACGAAGACCACGTCGTCCTCACGGCAAGCGTCTTCCAAGTCTTCGAAGATCACGGTCAGTTCCGTTTCATGGATGCCGGAAGGCCCCCATGAACGCAAGGTGATGCGGTGCCCGTCGACCAGGCACCAGAAGCCGTACTTCCGATCCTCCGTCCGGAGGACCGTCCGCGCGTTTACGGACATCCATACCTCCAGGGAAACAAGAAAGAGCGATGGGCAATCACTATCATATTCTCGCCGCCCCGTCAATGGAAAACCCCGGCGCTTAGGCCGGGGTTTTTTGGTCGGTTTTCACGATGAGCTGCCCGCACGCGGCCGCAATGTCCTCCCCCATGGTACGACGGGAGGTGACGGTCACGTCCTGCGCTTCCAAACGGGCCATGAACGCCTCCAATGTGGCGCGCGGCGTCGTTTCAAACTCACTGTCGGTGAAGTTGTACGGGATGAGGTTCACCTTCACCTGCCCCGCCCGCTTCACGAAGTCGGCCAGAACGTCCGCGTGGTGCTCGGTGTCGTTCACGCCGTGCAGCATGACGTATTCGAACGTCAGGTGGTGCCGGCGGTTGCCGAGCACTTCCAAATACTGCTTGGTCCACGCGAGCAGCTTCGGGAGGAAGTCCTCGTACGACGTCGGGACGATCTCCTTGCGCGTCTTGGGGTCCGCGCTGTGGAGCGAAACGGCCAGGCGCACGTGCGGCCATTCCGCGTCCGTCAGGATCTGTTCCAGGCGCGGCAGCACGCCGACGGTGGAAACCGTGATGTGCGTCGGGCCAATGTCCGTATGCTTCAGGATGGCGTTCAACGACGCCTTCACGCCTTCGTAGTTGGCCAGCGGCTCCCCCATGCCCATGTAGACCACGTTGGAGATGCGCGGCGGCAATGCCGGGCGCTTGGCCAAGAACGCGCGCCAGAAACGGATCTGGTCCACGATCTCGTCGGCGTCCAACGAACGCGTCAGGCCCATCTTGCCCGTGGCGCAGAACGCGCAGCGCATGGCGCACCCGACCTGGGACGACACGCACACGGTCCATTGGTCGCGGGCGTTTTGCATCAACACCGTTTCCACGCGCTTGCCTCCCTCCACTTCGACAATCGCCTTGAACGTGTCCAGTTTTTTGCTCTGCAGCACCGTGACCTCCTTCACCGCCATCCACGGCACTTCCTTGATCAACGTCTCGCGCATGGGCTTGGGCAATACCTGCACGTCCTCCCATCCGTTCTTGCCCGGCGTGAACAACGCCTCCTGCGCCTGTTTCAGGCGGAAGGCGGGTTCGTTCGGGAAGAGCGCCTTAATGCGCTCGGCGCGGGAGACGTAGGCCATAAGACAGAGAATCTAGCACGAAAACCAGCCAGGATCAACCCATTGTCAAGAAGGGGTTTCCTTGATGACATACACAGCGAAGGAGGTCCCCCGTGCGCTTCGTCCGCATTCTGACCGTCTGTTCGATCGTGTCGCTCGCCGCTCTCGCCAATCCGGCCGGCATGGCAATGGGGCTCAAGACGACGTCCTGTCGGCTTGACCCGGATTCCTGTCGGGAACCCGCGTCCGTTCCGCCCCCTCCCCCACGGACCGCCCGTCGGACGCATCCGGCGGACACGAATTGGCTGTTTCTCCTGTTCTTCTTCCTCTGACCCCGTTAGAGGTTTTTTGTACAAAAAAACCGACCCAAGAAGGGTCAGGTGTAGGCGACAAGCGCGGGCGCCTCGAGGCCGAGAGGCGGGAAGTAGTCCCGCGTCAGGCGTCCGACGACGAACGAACACCGAACGCAGGAATCCACGCGAAGGGGCGGCGCTCCCTCCCCCGTGTAGCGGATGTGGCGCCCGTTCGTGATGGCGACGACGGCCAACCACCTACGCGCCGGGGAAAAGCCCCCGTGGCGTTCGACGGTTCTCACCTCAACGATGACGCCAATGTCCTGATGGACCTTCCGACCGCCGAGATCGAGCCTGGGGACGAGCGCGCCGAGCGTGACGGCTGCCATCCATCCGAGGACGGCGGCAAAACACAGGGACAGGCCGACGAACAGGATCGGAAACGAAGCGAACACTTCGGCAATCGTCTGGAACACGGTTCCTCCTGGAAACGGGACGGCGGGCATTACAACGAAAAAGCGCGTCCCCGTCAAGGGACGCGCTTGGTAAATTTCGCCACGAAGAACCCTTCGTAATCTTTCGTTGGCAAGACTGTCACACCGCCGTTCGGCCAGCGCTTCACTTCTCCCACCGGCAAGTCGAATGTTTCCGCCTTCAGTTCCGGGAATTCGCCCAAGAGCCATTCGACCTGGCCTTCATTTTCCTCCGGCGCGAGCGTACACGTGGAATACACCAGCGTCCCGCCCGCTTTCAAGCACTTCACGGCGGAGCGCAGCAGGCGGCGCTGCAGCTTGGCGTGGTCCGTCACGTTCTTTTGGGACCAGTACCGGTACGTGCGCGGATCAAACGCGTCCATGCGCCCTTCTGCCGAACACGGGACGTCGGCCAGTACCTTATCAAACGCCTCCGGACGCTCATGGTGGAGGATGGCCGCATCTTGGTTGATCGCTTCCACGAAGCTTGCGCCTTGGATGCGCAGCGTGTTTTGCAACTTTTGGAAGCGCACGGAATCGTCCTCGCATGCGACGAGCGTTCCGCCACCCATCATGGCCGCCATCTGGGACGTCTTGCTTCCTGGCGCGGCGCACAGATCCAACACGGCCTCGTTCGGTTTGGGATCCAGGACGAGTGCCGGCAACATGGACGCGATACCTTGCAGGTAGATGTCGCCGCGGACGTTCAACGGATGTTCCAGTAGTTCCCGGTCCGTACGGTTGCGGACGAAGAACGCGTGCGGCACGGTTTTTGCCCGTTCGAACGCGGTGTTGTCCTGGCGGAGCACCTCCATCACCTTGGCGTCATTCGATTTGAGTAGGTTCACGCGAAAGCTGGGACGGCGGTCCTTGGCCGCCTTAAACCCGGCCAGGAACTTGGCGGAGGAGCCGAACTGGGTTTCCAGGCGTTTGAGGAGTTCGTCGGAGATCATAGCGGGAAAAGCTTAGCACATCGCCCGGCGTTATCCACTGGCCGCTTCCGCTTTCGTTTCTCCCCTGCTACACTCGGCCCCAGACCTGTTCCCCAAAGGAGACGGTCCCTTATTACTTAGTCAGCGCAGTGCTCCCTATGGCCAGCATGTTCAAGGTGTTCGTCGGCAACCTTCCCTACTCCACCACGGATGAGGAATTGTCCGCGCACTTCTCCGCCGCCGGCGCCGTGAAGTCGGCCCGCGTCATTACCGACAAGATGACCGGCCGCTCCCGCGGCTTCGGCTTCGTGGAGTTTGAATCCCAGGAAGTCCTGGAAAACGCCGTGAAGATGTTCGACGGCAGCCAGATGGCCGGCCGCCCGATCGTCGTCAACGAGGCGAAGCCCATGGAGCCCCGCGCGTAAGCGCTCTCCGCAAACACCCGCCCAAAAGGCGGGTGTTTGTATTGACAAAACGCCAAAGTATCCTATGATCCGCGGCGGACGAACCCACGGACGGAGGAGGAACCCATGATCCGAGAAACGACATTCAAGCTCACGCGGGAGCAACACGAAAAGGCCCGGAGGATCGCCATCGTCGGGCACGACGTCCCGCGCGAGACGACGTCCGTCAAATTCCCGTTCGCCTACCGCGTCTTCTCCGCGAAAACGCCGGACGTGGTGAAGAGCGGGCTGGCCCAGGCAAAGGCGGTGGGCATGGACGTCGTCGGCACGCGGGACGGCATGCCTGAAGGGGCGTGGACAGTGGTGGCATTCTCCCTCGACGACCACGAAGAACTCCTCCACCTGATGGGGTCAACCACGGGCCCGGAGGTCGACGCATTCGTCACGCGCTTCCTGGATACCCGCCGAGCGTTCGCCCAGCAGGCCGGCCGCGCCTTCGAGCTCTGCCGACTCCGCCTGTGGACCTCGCACATCGACGCGCTCTGGATGCGTGCGCTCGACGGGGACCGCGGCGAAGACCTGTTCTGGGTGACAAATCACGTCAACCACCACCGATTCCAGCAGCAGTCGGCATACGCCTTCGCGGAATTCGAGAAGATCGTCCAAGCGGACGCGCAGGCGGAGCATGACGCCCACGACCGTCCCCACTGAACCCGGCCCCCTTCCGTGCGGCCGGTTTTTTCTTCCTCTGACGGTTGACAAAAACGGGGCGTTCTGCTAGTATCCCTCCGTTACTCCGACGTCCTTTCCGCCTCACGCGGACCGCCATTTGGCGGAGAGCTTGTCTCGGACGTCAGGACTCGAAATCGCGAGAGAAACGCTTAGATGCGACTCCGGAATCGGGTCAACGCTTCCCCTCCAGCGGGAAGCGGCATCTAATCGTACGTGCGCCATGGGTATAGGCGTCCGTCTCTCGCTTTTTGTTTATGACGACTCCGCAGACGCCGACCCCGACTCCCGAAACCCTTCTTGCTAACCAGCCTTCCTTCCACGGCCTGGGCATCGCCCCGAAACTGTTGGAAGCCCTGGACAAGGCCAAGTTCGTGACCCCGACCCCGATTCAGCACCAGGCCATCCCGGCCGCGGTCGGCTGCAAGGATGTCATTGGCATCGCCCAGACGGGCACCGGCAAGACGCTTGCCTTCGCCATTCCCATGTTGCAGCGTCTCGCGTCCGTAAAGGGCCGCGGCTTGGTGTTGCTGCCGACCCGCGAGCTCGCGCTCCAGGTGGAAGAAACCTACCAGCGCATCGGCCGCTCCATCGGCCTGCGCACGGTCGTATTGATCGGCGGCGCCTCCATGCACCGCCAGATCCAACAGCTCCGCGACAACCCGCACGTCATCGTCGCCACGCCGGGCCGCCTGATCGACCACCTCGACCAGAAGACTTTGAAGTTGGACAACATCTCGGTGCTCGTCATGGACGAAGCGGACCGCATGTTGGACATGGGCTTCGCCCCGCAGATCAACCGCATTCTGGAAACGGTGCCGAAGGCCCGCCAGACCCTGCTGTTCTCCGCGACGATGCCGTCCGAAATCACCCGCATGGTGAACAACTACATGCAGCTCCCGGTGCGCATCGAAGTCGTGCCCCCGGGCACGACTGCCGACCGCGTGGAACAGGAGATGTTCTTCGTCCACAAGGCCGACAAGTCCCGCCTGCTTGAAAAGTTGCTTGGACAGTACGCCGGGTCCGTCCTGGTGTTCTCCCGCACGAAATTTGGCGCGCGCAAGTTGGCCCGCCAGATCAAGCTCATGGGACACACGGCGGCGGACATCCATTCCGACCGTTCCTTGTCCCAGCGCCGTGAGGCGTTGGACGGCTTCAAGCGCGGCAAGTACCGCGTCCTGGTCGCCACCGACATCGCCGCGCGCGGCATCGACGTGACCGGCATCGAATTGGTCGTGAACTACGACCTGCCGGACCAGAGCGACGACTACGTGCACCGCATCGGCCGCACGGCCCGCAACGGCGCCAAGGGCAAGGCCATTTCCTTCGCCATGCCGGACCAGAAGCCGGACGTGAAGGCGATTGAACGCCTGGTGCGCAAGCAGATCCCGGTCATGCCGCTTCCGAGCGACCTGCCGGCCGCCCGCGCCGCCGTCCACATTGAAGACGACGGCGGTTCCCGCGGCCGCTTTGACCGCGGTTCCCACCGCGGCGGTTCCCGCGGAGGCCACGGCGCCCGCGGCGGCTATGCCCGTCCGGGCACCGGCCGTTCCGATGACCGCGACGACGCCCGTCCGGGCGAACGCACGCGCACGGTTTCGACCAGCGTCCCCGGCGCCACGGCGCCACGCGACGAACGCTACGCCCACATGGCGGAACGCCGCATGAACGGCGGATCGTCCTTCGGCGGCGCGTCTTCCCGCGGCCCCCGTTCCCACGGCGGCCCGCGCGGCAAGCGCAAGGGCGGCCCCAAGCTGGACCTCCACGAGGACCAGTTCTCCGGCGCCCAAAAGCGCAGCAAGGGCCCGCGCAAGTTCTACGGTGGCATGGGAATTTAAGCCAAAAAGGCACTCCCCCTGATGGGGGCAGTGTCTTTTTTTCTGAAAAATCGACACGGCTTTATTCGCCACGTACACTGAATGCCATTCTATGTCCCACCCGCCCGACAAGCAGGCCTTACTCACGGAAGCCACCGCGCACGTCGCCGACGTCCGTACGGCCATTGAAGCGGAGATCAAGAAGACATCCGCCACCCTCGCTCGTGTGGATGAAACCTACGGAACTGATCTCCCCGTCCGCCAAAAACTGAAGGCACATTTTTCGGAACGTCTGGACCAGCTGCACCACCTGTTCCCCAGCCCGTACTTTTTCCGTTGCGACGTGCGCGGCGACGGCGGTAAAACCCAATCCCTCTACTTTTCGAAATTCCTGTTGGCGGAACAAAGCGTCTTTTCGTGGACATCGCCCGCAGCGCGCCTTCGTTTCGCTTCTGTGGGTCCCACGTCCTATGCACTTCCTGGCGTAGAAAAATCATGGAACGGGACATTGGAGCGCAAAGACCAGTTCATGATCGTTGGTGGAAAGGTCGTGTTCATGGCGAGCGAAGCGGAGGCGTACGCACGCACGTTGGTGCACCAAGAAAAACTGGCACAGCGCAAAACGGGGTTCGTCCTGCCGGAAATCGTCGAACGCATGGAAAAGGCGCAGGACGACGTCATTCGCGCGCCGGAAACGGGTTCGTTCCTCATTGCGGGCCCCGCGGGCTCTGGCAAAACGACTTTGGCCCTCCACCGCCTCGCCTATCTATTGCAATCGCCGGACACGGCGGAGCGCTTCCCTGCGCGACGTATGATTGTCTTTGTCCAAGACGAACGGACGAAAGCCTATTTCTCCCGCCTCCTGCCGGACCTGGGCATCCACGACGTGGAAATCACTACGTTCGGCGCCTGGGCGTTGGAACGGCTCGGTCTGGAAGGCTTCACCGTGATCCGCCGGCCCAACGGCGTGGAAGACGCGGTGGACGGATTCGAACACCGCAAGCTCCTCGCTTTGCGCGCGATTCCGGCAGCCGCCCGCAGCAAAAATCCGTTCACGTCGCTACGCGCCGCATACAAACCGTCGTTCACCGCGGAAGACAAGCGTCTGCTGGACGCGCAAGAAGAGGCAAAACAGTTGGACCGCTTTGATCTCTCCTTTCTTCTCACGCACGCCTTGGAACGCGGACCGCTCCTGCGCGAAGAGGAGTACTTAGTGCAAGGAGCGAATTACCGCGTGACGCGACGCACGCGTTCGGTTCCGCTTACCTATTCCTTGATCATCGTGGACGAGACACAAAACTACCTCCCAGAACAATTGGCTCTCCTGCGTTCCTGCGTCGATCCAAGCACCAAGGCAGTGCTGTACGTCGGCGACCTGGGCCAACAGGTATTGCTCGGTACTATCCGCGATTGGAAAGAGGCGGGGGAAGACTTCGGTAGTGGCCGACGCGTGGCTTTGGAAAAGGTGTACCGCAATACCAAGGCCATCCTGCGCTACGTCACCGCGTGCGGTTATCCGACGGTCATTCCGGAGGAAATGACCGAAGGCGCGCCCGTCGTCGAACAGACACACACGGATACGAACGACGAACTCGCCTACGTACGCACACTCGTTACCGAGAATCCCGGTAAACAGATCGGCGTACTTGCCCCGTCGGCCCACGTGCTGCGTCCGTTTGTGGAAGCGTTCAAGGACACGCCGAACGTACACGTCCTGACCGTCCATGAAGCACAGGGCGTAGAATTCGACGTCGCCTGCGTGCTGGGATTCTCCCGGGAGTTCTTCACCTCAGCCGCAGGCGAAGACCCGGCATTCGCTGAGGAACAAGCAAAGATCAAGCGCGACCTATTCTACGTCGCTCTCACCCGCGCCATGGACGCATTGCACGTGCTGCGTCGTTGAGTAAGCAAGACGCCCCTTAACGGGCGTCTTTTGCTATACTGTCGGCATATGCCCCGTGAAAGACCCGCCGCGTACGAAGTGCGCGCGCCAAAACGCACCCCCGTGGCCGAACGGGGACTGGACCGCGTCCTATTCGATTCCCTCCTGGCCACCGTAGACCGCAAGATGGCGGACAACCGGAAAAACCTGGGAGCGCCCAAGGACGCGGAAGCGCACCGCCGGCGCGTAGAAGAAGCCGTCGACCTCGCGCTTAATTCAAAGAACCTCGCGGGCGAACGACGCCGGCTGTTCCTTTCCCGCCTGTTGGCGGAAGTCGGCAAGCGCGGCGGCGAACAGGCGTCGGCCAAACGCACGGCGGACGAGGAACTAGACCACGCCTTCCGCCAAGCCTACATGGAACGCCAGCTAAAACTGCATGCGGCACAATTCGGCCCGGACAACGGCTTGGACGACACGGAACAGGAACAAGAAGCGAAGGAATAAAAAGACCGCCCGAATGGGCGGTTTTTGCGTAAAAAAAGACCCCCCAGTGCAGGAAGGTCAGTGCATCTGAACGACGGAAGGCGAAATGATCGCGTGGACGATGCCGTAGCGCTTCGCTTCCTGAGCGGAGAGCGTCGCATTGTTGCGCATCAGGTCCAGGAACGTACTCGCAGGCACGTCAGTGTGCCGCGCAAGAAAGTCCAGAAACCAGCTCTGGGCCATCCGCATGCGGCGCAGCCACTCCTCGAGCGCTTCGCGCTTCTCCGCCTGCATCTTCTCTTGGACCTCCAATACGTACTGGAGATCGCAGATCGTCACCTCCTCTTCCCCGGGTCCGACCAGAGTGCGGACCTCGTGAAAGAAGAATGTCGCGTCCGGCAACGCCAGGCGGTAATAGCCCAGCAAGTGCAGGATGACCGCCGCGGACCGTACGTCTCCCGCCAACGTGATGATGCCGCGCCGGGCAATGGCGGGGCCCAGGACGGAGAAGCACTCGAACGCGCCGCCCGGAGAATCCACGTACAGCCCCTCCGGTGCGTTGGCGTTCTTGAGAGCGACGAGGACTTCCTCAACGCTTTCCCGGTTGATCCTACGGCGAAACGGCAACAGGTTCATGAGAGTACACCTCTCTCGCCCTCAGATGGACGAGCGTCCAACCTACCGGAAAACCGGTCCGGCGTCAATCCTCTCCGCGGCCAAATAAAAACGAGGGGCCGCGCGTGGCGCGAACCCCTCACGTGTCTTGTGCGTCTAGCCGGAATCGCCTCCGCCTCCCCCGCCGCCGGAATCGCCTCCGCCGAAGTCGCTGCTACTTGAGCTGGAACTCGAGCCGCCGTAGTCGGAAGACGAATACCCGGACGAGTAGCCGCCGCGCCCGCCGCCGTTGCGGATGAGCCAACGGATGAACAGAAGGAAGAGAATGACCCCGATGACGATCAGGAGGAGCACCAGGTTCGGATCCATCGGCTCTTCCTTGGGCGGTGGCTTCCGCTGGGCCCACGGCGTCTTGCCCAGGACGGAGATGATCGCGCGGGCACCGGCGACGACCGCTTCAGCCCGCTTCCCCTCCAAGTTGAGCGGCCGCATCACCTCGTTGACGATGTGTTTGCCCGTGACGTCTGTCAGGTACGGTTGGATACCGTAGCCCGTGGCGATCCATGCCTGCTTTTCGGGGGGCGGGACGACGAGCAGAAGCACGCCGTTGTCGTCCCCCTTCTTGCCGACGTGCCAGGATTCCCACACCTCCTGGGCGTAGGCGCTCGGCTCGCGGCCGCGGATGGTCGGGACCACCAGGACGGCGACCTCGATGGTCGTCACGTCGCGGTAGGCGCGCAGCTCCGCGTCGAGCGTGTTGCGCGTTTCGGCGGGCAGCAGGCCGGCCAGGTCCGTGACGAACCCCGTGTGGGCCGGCACGTCCTCGGCGGTGGCCGGTCCCGCCAAGGAGAGCAAGGCCCAGACGAGCAGGACGGGGCGCATTACTGCGCGCTCCCGAAGTCCACCTTCACCGGGTTCTTCGCCTCGGCGACGGCGGTGAACGGCTCGCGCCGCGCGTACCCGTGCCAGCCGGCCCCGATGCTGCTGGGGAACGTCTGGAGCACGGTGTTGTACTCCGCGACGGCCTTGTTGTACTTGTGCGTCTCCGTCGCGATGCGGTTCTCCGTGCCCTCGAGCTGCGTCATGAGGTCGCGGAACGCGTCCACCGACTTGAGCGCCGGATACGCCTCCGCGGTCGCGACGAAGCGCGTGAGCGAGGCCGAGAGCGCCTGCTGCGCCGCCTGGAACTGCTTCACCTTCTCCGGGTCGCCGAGGTCGGCGGCGGTGAGGGCGGCCTTCCCAGCGGACGCGCGCGCCTCGGTGACCTCGGTGAGCACGCGCTCCTCGAACTCGGAGGCGCCCTTCACCGTGGCGACGAGGTTCGGCACCAGGTCGTAGCGGCGCTGGTGCGCGGTCTCCACGTCCGCCCACGCCTGCTCCACGCGCTGCGCGGGAGCCACGGGGGCGTTGTAGATGCCGATCGCGATGAGGAACAGGACAAGCAGGACGGAACCGGCGATTGCGAGTGCCTTCACGAAACACCTCGATGTCCCCAAGCGGGGACGGGGAAAAGTACCGGAGGGAGATCCCCCGGGTTCCTTTCGGAACGCCCGGGTTTTAGCAGAAAAACCGGTTTTCGTCAATCCTCTTCCCCGCGTCCGTATTTCGCCAGGGTTTTACGCAACCGAAGGTAATCGGGAACCAACGAAGCGACCGTGGCCCAAAAGCGCGGCGAATGGTCAAAATGCTTCAGGTGCGCCAACTCGTGCACTACCAAGTAGTCCGCCAGCGGGCGCGGGACCAAGGCGATTTTGTAGTGGAACGACAATGACGCGCGCCGGGAACAGCTGCCCCAACGCGTGTTTTGGTTGCGGATGGAGAGCCGGCCCGGTTTCACGCCCAACAAGGGAGCGAAGCGCTCCACGCGTTCCCTCGCTACGGCCAAGGCGGCCTTCTTGAAGCGTTTGTATTCGTCCGCCGGTCCTTTTAGCGGTTTCGGAGCCGGCGCCGAGCCGTGGACCGCCAGGGCCCGCAGGATCCAGTCCGCGTTCGCCCGCACCAACCGCTCCGCCGCCGCTTCACTCGCGTAACGGGGCGAGGCAGAAACGACGATCCGCCCGCCCGGATACACTTTCAACTTCAACCCCCGCGCCAAGTGGTGGCGTTTAAACTCCCACGAAATCTGTCGCCCGTGATGGGTGAATTGAGGCATAGGAAGGTGGAGTCGATCGCTTCTAAGGCCGTACTTTAGGCCATGCTGGCAAAAGTTGCCCTCGTCAGAGGCAATCTTTTGTCTGCATGGACGAACTTCAACGGCCTACGGCGGGAGACACACCCATGGACGAAAGACGCCATAACGGGCACAGTGTAGCCCATCCTATGCGTATCGCCATTATCGGCGGAGGTGCCGCCGGCCTGATGGCCGCCGCTTCCGCCCTGGAAACCGACCCGGCCGCCGACATCGTTCTGATTGAGCGGAACGCGGAGTTGGGCAAAAAAGTGATCATCTCCGGCGGCGGACGATGCAACGTAACCACCGGCATCACCGACGTCCGCGAACTGGCCAAGCGCTATCCCCGCGGCGCCAAGTTTTTGACGTCGGCCATGCACCAGTTCCCTCCCGCGGCCGTGTACGAGTGGTTTGAAACCCACGGCGTCCCATTGAAGGTGGAAGCGGACCTGCGCGTCTTCCCGCAAAGCGACGACGGGCACGAAGTGGTCGGCGCGTTCGTGAAGGTGTTCCGCGACGTGCCGAACCTGCGCATCCTGCTGAACCGCGCCGTCACGTCCGTCAAAAAGGAAGGCGAGGAATTCGTCATCACCTTCCATGAGGGCGCCCCGCTGCGCGCCGACCGCGTCATTCTGACCACCGGCGGCCAAGCGTACCGCCACACGGGTTCCACCGGCGACGGGTACGCGTTTGCGGAGTCGCTCGGCCACTCGCTGACGCCGCTCGCGCCCAGCTTGAATTCGTTCTTCACCAAGGAACCCTGGCCGAAGGAAATTTCCGGCGTCTCCTGGGAATGGGCGAAAATCAGCGCGCGCGACAAGTCGTGGACCGGCCCATTCCTGTTCACGCACAAGGGCGTGAGCGGCCCGGCCGTATTCGCCCTGTCCGGGTTGGTCGCATTCGAAACGTACGGCCCCGACGCGCCGATGCCGATTTCGATCAACCTCTATCCGGAAGAATCCGTCGACGACGTGCACAAGCAGCTGGAAACCGCCTTCCGCGAGAACGGCAAGAAAGCGGCGCGCACGGTCCTGTCCGCCTTCGTGCCAAAGTCGATGGCCGACGTGATCTGCAAGGAATTGGCCCTGGGCGAATTGAACGCGGGCGACCTGAACAAGGTCCAGACGCGCGCCTTGGCCACCTGGCTCACCGGCATTCCGCTGAACGTGGTCGGCCGCGGCGCCGGGGACGAGTTCGTCACCGCCGGCGGCGTGTCCTTGGCGGAAGTGAACCCGTCCACGATGGAATCCAAGCTCTGCCCCGGCCTCTTCTTTGCCGGCGAATTGCTCGACGTCGACGGCTTTACCGGCGGTTTCAACCTGCAGGCCTCCTGGGCGACCGGCCGTTTGGCCGGCGCCTCCGCCGCCGCGTAAACAAAAACATCGGCTCTGCGCCGATGTTTTTTTATTCCTACACGTCCGTCGGCGTCCCCGCTTCCGGACGCGCCGGAATGACGGCCGCCGCGATGAAGTACGCGAGCAGGCCCGGCATGAAGCCGCTGAAGACGATCACGAGGATGGCGACCAGGCGCAGCATGCTCGCGTCCTGGTCGAGGTATTCGGCCAAGCCGCCGATCACGCCGGCGACCTGTTTGTTCTGCAGGGAGCGGTACAGGGTTTTTTGGGGCATAGGGTTTTCTTCTCGTATCACGTCCGGCCCTTAAGGGGAAGGGCGGGTCCGCGCGACGATCCGCAGTTTCACGAACTCGGACAGGACGACGTAGGCGACCAAAAGCCCGAGGCCTCCCAGCATCCACGCCGGATCCGGCGTGACGAAGTGGAACAAGGCGGCGGACCGCGGCCACAGCGGCGCGAACGCGGCCAGGAGCGCGGCCGTCACGGTAATGGCCGCGAGTGACGCGCTGGGCGCCGACGCCTTCCACAGCGGCCGGTTGGAACGCAGCACGTAGATGAGCGCCAATTCCGTCAACACGCTGATGACGAACCAGGACGTCTGGAGCGGCCCTTCGCCGAACCGGCGGAAGATCAGGAACACCGTGAGGTCAAACAGGCTGCTCACGAAACCGAGTACCGTCGCCGAGATGATGATCTGACGCGCGTCGGAATGGTGCGGCTTGCGCAACGACTCCGGATCCGGATGGTCGCCGGCAATGGCCACCATCGGCAGGTCCGACAGGAGGTTGAGGAGCAGGATCTGGATCGGCAGCATCGGCAGGAACTTGATGAAGAGCGACGCCAGCGCCAACGAATAGAAATTGCCGAAGTTGGAGGCGAGCGTCACCTTCAGGTACGTGGAGACGTTCGCGGCGATGCGGCGGCCTTCCTCAATGCCGTCGCAGACGACCAGAAGTGAGCGCTCGGTCAGGATGACGTCGGACACGTCCTTGGCGGCGTCGCTGGCCCCCGCGACCGCGATGGCGGCATGCGACACCTTGAGGCCCGGCGCGTCGTTAAAACCTTCTCCCAAGAAACCGACCGCGTGCTTTTCCTTGAGCAGGTCCAGGATGGCGAACTTCTGCGCGGGCGACAGGCGGGCGAAGACGTGGCGCTGCTCCACCGCGCGTCGCCGCTCCGCGGGCGACAATTCCATGAATGCGGCGCCCGTCAGGACGTGGGACGGATCTTCCACAAGGCCGAGCCGGTGGGCTACGGCGCCCGCGACGTCCGCCGCGTCCCCCGTGAGGACCTTGATCTGCACCCCAAGCCGCTCTGCTTTGCGTACGGCCGCGGCCGCGTCTTCCTTCAGCGGATCCCGGAACGACACCATGCCGAGCCAAGACAGGCCGTGTTCTTCTTTCAACACGTTCAGGCCGCGCACGTGGCGCTTCACCGCGACCGCCAGGACGCGGTTTCCGTCGCATCCTTCTTTTTTCAACGCCTCCGAAAGGGATTTGGGGCGCGGCGCGTCCGCGCATAACGCGGCGACTTCCTCCGGAGCCCCGCGGACGACCAGGAGCCGTTCCCCGTCCGGCAGGCGGAGCAGCATGGCATTGCGGCGACGGTCCGCGTCAAACGGCGCGTCGGCCAGGACGCGCGACAATTCCCACTCGCCGCGCACCTCCGCCGGCGCCTTGGCGCGCAACGCGACGTCGAACGCGTCGGTTCCTTCCCGGTCGCAGGCGAAGACGGCGGCGCGGAGACAGGCCTTTTTATCCTCCGCCAGCACGTCCACGACGCGCAGGACGTTTTGCGTCATAGTGCCCGTCTTGTCGGTGCACAAAACGTCAATGCCGCCCAAGTCGCTGATGGCCGACAGGCGCTTTACGACCACTCCTTTCTTGGCCATGTGGAGGGCGCCCGACGACAAGGCGACCGACGTCACGACCGGTAGCGCCTCCGGAATGACACCCACGACCAACGCGACGGCGAAGAGGACCAAGTGTTCAACGCCGTCTGTACCCTTCAACAAAACGTTCGCCGCGACCAGCAGGACGACGGTCGCGCACACCAGCTTCAGCGTGAACCCGGCGAATTTGCCAATGTCGCGTTCAAACGCGGACGGCGGGCGCAATTCCTCCGCGAGGGCGATGGTCTGGCCCGCGGCGGAATGGCTCCCCGTCCCAATGACGACCGCTTCCGCTTCCCCGCCGGACACGACCGTACCGGAAAATCCGACGTTGGCCGCGGCGTGCATCCCCGCGGGAGCGGCGACCATGCGGCGCGCGTCCTTGGACGCGTGTTGGGATTCGCCCGTCAGCACGCTTTCATCCGCCAGGAGGCCGCGCGTCTGCAGGAAGCGCACGTCCGCAGGCACGCGGTCGCCGGCGCGTAACAAAACGATGTCCCCCGGCACCAGCGTTTCCGACGGCACCAGTTCCTCTTTTCCGTCACGCCGCACGCGGGATGACGTGCGCCAAAACGAACGCAGGGCGCGCGCCGCGCGTTCGGCCCGGTATTCCTGGAAGAACCCGAGGGTCGCGTTGAACAACACGAACGCGCCGATGAGATACGCCCCGACGCGATCGTCCGTGACGCAGGAAAGGACGGCAGCGCCCACCAATAGCAAGCTGAACGGCGAAAAGACCTGCCGCGCCAACACGCGCCATCCGCCGCGCTTCGCCTCCGGCAACGCGTTCGGTCCCGCCAACGCCAACCGCCGCGCGGCCTCTTTGGAGGACAGCCCGGCCACGTGCGTGCGCAGCGCAGACAAAACGGCGTCGCTGCCAAGCGTCGCGGCGCGGTCAAACGGCACGGAAGCGATCGCCATAGTCCCCCCATTGTACCAAACTTAAGCCTCCTTCCGCGCGCGGCGCATCTTGCCGTGAATCGGCAGCAGCAGGAACGCCGCCAGGATGCTGATGCACACCGTCGCGATAATCAGTTTGTCGAAGCCGAGCGTGAGCGCGATGGCGCCGCCGACCGCCGCGGCCGCCGCCCCGGCAAAATCCGTCAGGGTGAAGTACAAACCCCACGTCGTCCCCTCTTTTTGCCGGTCCACGTGGCGGGTAAAGATCGCCATGAACGACGGGAACGTGAATGCCAGGAACAGGTTGCTGAAGAATTCGACCAAGTACAGCTGCGTCGGCGTGCGGACCACCAGGTACCACAGCGGCATGAGCAACGTCAGGAAGGAAAAGCACACCATCATCCAGTAATCGTCCTTTTCCCCGCGGATTCGGTCGATGATGGACGCGGCCGGCACCTGGAACACGCCCTTGGTGACCAGGCCGATGGTCGCCGCGACGCCCGCGACCAGTTCGTTCCCGCCTACGATGCGTTCGATGATGAAGATCGGGAACACCGGCGTCAGGAGCCCGACGCCGCTCCGCCACACGATGTCCGACAAGATGAGAAACCGGATGACCGGATTCACGTCCATGAGCAGGTAGGAACGGAAGAACTGGGCGAACGGCACGCGCAAGTGCGGAGTGTGCATAGAATAGGGACATTATACGACGTTTCGGCTATGCTTGCCCCCGTATGGCTTCCGTCTCCGCCCGTCTGCTTGCCTGGTACCGGAAATCCGGCCGGGATTTGCCGTGGCGCGCGGACAAAACCCCCTATCGCGTCCTGGTTTCCGAAATCATGCTCCAACAGACCCAGGTACACCGCGTCCTGGGCTATTTCGAACGCTGGCTGGCGCAATTTCCGGATTGGGCGGCACTCGCGAAGGCGAATAACGCGGAAGTGATCAAGATGTGGGCCGGCCTGGGCTACAACCGCCGCGGGTTGATGCTGCGCGACATTGCTCGCCAAATCGTCGGCTGGCCGAACCCAACTGCCAACTACCAACTGCCAACTACACGCGAAGAATGGATGGCGCTGAAAGGCATCGGTCCGTACACGTCGGCCGCCGTATCCGCGTTCGCCCAAGGGAAACGCGTGATGCCGGTGGATACCAATGTCCGCCGCGTCTTGGGACGCCTCCTGCTCGGGAAGCCGTTCGCGCAATTGGAAGATGACGAGAAGTTGGAAAAGAAATCGGACCGCCTGCTCCCCAAGCGCGGCGCCTACGGCGACGTGCCGCAGGCCATTTTTGACCTGGCGACGTCCATCTGCACCAAGACGCCGGACTGCGCGCGCTGCCCGCTGCGGAATGATTGTCCCGCCGCCCAGAAATTCCTGGCAGGCACGGTCCGTATCCCCAAACGCAGCGTGAAAAAAGCCGTGGAAAGCAGACACCGCGACAAGCCGCATCCGGACCGCATCTACCGCGGTCGCATCCTCAAGCTGGTGCGGGAAGAACCGGGCATTTCCGCCTCCGCCGTCGGCGCGCGCGTGGACCCGGAGTATGATGAACGGAAAGACCGGCTCTGGATGCGCGCCATGATCGGCCGGCTGGCAAACGACGGATTGATCGCCCACGTCAGGAATCGGCTCACTCTTCCTTCGTAATATGGACCGCACCCCTCCCCCACGGAATTTTTTCCTTGCCCGCGGCGTCTGCGTCGGGAATATCCTCTACGGTGATGGTTGCG
>CAZTTQ010000001.1:21214-26755 GCA_964616135.1 uncultured Gammaproteobacteria bacterium | reverse complement strand
CCAACCGGTCCAGGCGCCCGCGCCGGATCCGGAAGCCGCCTTCCGCGCCACGGCCCTGCCCCAACCGGACCCGCACTGCCGCATTGAGGCTTACAACGCCAAAGGCGGCGTCCTGGCCAAACAACAGCTCGTCTGCACGGTGAACGGCAAGGAGGTGAAACGCTCACTACCCGACCTTTCCGCCGGGACGAGCGCGGATCGGCCTTCGTACTACGTCGTCGCCCGGCCGGATGAAAACACCGTCCTGCTTGCGAGCGGGATAGAAAACGAGAGCGGGCGGCCGCCCGATCCGCAATTCTGGTTCTATTCGTTCAAGACGTGGAAATTGACGCCGTTCGCCGCCGCCACGGACATCGTCGATGCCTGGGGGTGGCTGGCGATGAGCGTCTCCCCGGACGGACGACGGATCGCCTGGGCCCCGGCGCACCAAGAAGGCTTCGCGCGGGCCCTGTACGTCGTCGACTTGGCCACGCGGACCGTCCGCGAAGTCCTGCGGGTTTCTCCGCCGGAAAGCCTTTCCACTCCCAGTGGCATCACCCCGTACGAACGTCTCGGCTGGAAGGATCATCGGACCGTGATCTACGGCATCTGGAACGGATTCGACCTCGTCAGTCTGCGCGAACTCACCCTCAATTAACATGTCCTTCCTCAGCCGTTGGTTCCCGAAACCGGAAGTGATCCCGACAAAAAATGGCCGTCCGCTGGTTCTGAAACGCCTGTTCGGCCGATGGGAAATACATGGGGAAAACGGCACCTACCAAACCGGCTCATACATGAACGGCCTTTGGACCAAGGTACTGAAGGCCGTTCCCGCGTCCGACGCGCCCGTCCGCGTCCTCCTGCTCGGCGTCGCCATGGGCGACACGTTCAACCTGATCCTGCGCCACTGGCCGAACGCACGCATCACCGGCGTGGACTGGGAACCGGACCTCCTCGCGCTCGGCCGAAGTCTCGGCGTTTCCCAGGACAACCCGCGTATCACGTTCCTATCCGGCGACGCGGCCAAGGTCGTGCCGACCCTGGACGGCCCGTTTGACTTCATCGCGGTTGATCTGTTCAACGGAACGGAACGAGGCGTGGAGATCGCGGACGCCGTGCGGGACCCGGCGCTCCAGGACGCGTGCGTCCGCCTCCTTGCCCATGGCGGCACCGTCGCCCTCAACCAGTACCGGTTTGCGGACGCGACGGCAGGGTGGGACGCGCGTTTCCCCCGCTTCAAGCGGATGAAGTACGAAGGAAACGGCATTACCCTCTACCAAAAACTCCCCTAGGGGAGTTTTTGCTTATTCGAATTGGTCCAACGCGCGTTCCACGGCAACTTTCAGTTCGTCCCCGCGCGGCAGTTTCTCCCGCGTGCCGGAATCCGCCAGTTTCCCCTTCAGGTCACGGAGATATTTGAACATGCCGGCCGGATAATCAACCTTCGCCCAATCGCCCTTACTGTTTCGCTCTTCCAAAAAACGTTTTACGTCCACTGCAGCGACCTCATCCGGGCTTTCGCGCGTGCTGCGGCGGGACAAGTCGATGGACGTGGAGAGGCGTTCGAGCCCGTTGCGGAATCCGAACCTGTCTGGCCCGGGCCGCGGCGCTTCCGGGCGCTTGGCCGAATCCCCGCGGCCTTGCGGCGGCTTGGGAACCTCTTTTGCCTCCTGCGCTTTTTTCTGGGCGTCAAAATAGGCCTTCATGGCGTCCGGGGTCGGAGGTACGTGGTACGGTTTCGGAGTCTCCATATGGAACGATTATACCATCTTGCGCGTCCCGTTCCGTGTGTCATGCTGGGTTCCTATGGACCTATTCGCCTTTGCCGCCGCACAGGACGCCGCGGCCTCCATGCCGCTGGCGGAGCGCATGCGCGCGCAAAACCTGGCCGAATACGTCGGGCAAGAACACCTGGTCGCCCCGGGCGCCGTGCTTCGGCGCGCGCTGGAAGCGGACCAACTCCCCTCCATGATCCTCTGGGGTCCGCCCGGCAGCGGCAAAACGACCCTGGCCCGCCTGGTCGCCAAAACCACCAAGGCCCGGTTCATCCCCTTCTCCGCCGTCGCGGGCGGCGTAAAGGAGGTGCGGGAAATCATCCAGGCCGCCGCGGAACGCCGGACGCTCCACCGCCAGCGCACCGTGCTGTTCGTGGACGAAATCCACCGCTTCAACAAGGCGCAGCAAGACGCGTTTCTCCCCTCCATTGAAAACGGGACGGTCATCCTTATCGGCGCGACCACGGAAAACCCGTCGTTCGAATTGAACTCCGCTCTCCTGTCCCGTTGCCGCGTGTTCGTGTTGGAAAAATTGGAAGCGAAGCATATCGAATCGCTGCTCCGCCGCACGCTCGCGGACGTGCAGCGCGGCTTGGGCGGCACGCCCGTTTCCGTTTCGGACGAAACGCTCCTCTTCCTGGCCGAGATGAGTAACGGAGATGCACGCACAGCACTCAACGCGCTTGAACTTTCGGTGGGCAGTGCTAAGCCGACCGAGGACGGGAAGATCGCCATCGACGCGGACCAAATAAAGCAGGCGCTGCAACGCACGCATCTGTTGTACGATCGCGCGGGAGAGGAGCACTACAACATCATCTCGGCGCTCCATAAGTCGATGCGCGGCAACAACGCGGACGCGGCGCTCTACTGGCTCGGCCGCATGCTGGAGGCGGGAGAAGATCCGCTCTACGTCGCGCGACGCCTGGTGCGGTTCGCGTCGGAAGACATCGGGCTCGCGGATCCGCAGGCCCTGCCGCAGGCCGTCGCCGCGTACCAGGCGGCGCACTTCATCGGCCTGCCGGAATGCAACGTCATCCTGGCCCAATGCGTCGCGTACTTGGCCCGGGCAAAGAAAAGCAATGCGCTTTACGTGGCCTATCAAAACGTCCAGCGGGATATTCGGGAACAACCCGCAGATCCCGTACCGATCCACCTGCGCAATGCGCCCACCGCGCTCATGAAAAACCTGGGCTACGGCAAGGATTACAAGTACACTCCTGATTATGCGGACCCGAAGGACGCGGCACAGGACTACCTGCCCCCGCGTCTCAAAGGCCGGACCTACCTATGAACAAACGCGCGCTCTTCGCCGTCCTGATCCTGGTTCCCGCGGCGGGGCTGGCCGCCATCGCCTGGCAGTTCCGTGGCGCGGCCCCCGCCATTCTCCCGCCGCCGGCCATCGAACCGGTCCCCGTCACTTCCGCCAACAGCACCGGGCTTCCCCTGGTTCTTCCAGAAGGAATGTCCGTGTCGGTCTTGGCAAAAAACCTGCCTGGCGCCCGCGTCATCGCACAGGGCCCTACGGCGGACTTCTACGTCAGCCAGACAAGCGAGGGAAAAATCACCGTCCTTTCCTTCGGCAAGGACTGGGTTGAAACGGGCCGTCGCGTCTTCGCCTCCGGCCTGAAGAAACCGCACGGCCTCGCCTTCGACTGGAAGGAACCAGGCATGCTCTACGTCGCCACGGAAAACGCCATCCTCCGCTACGACACGACGGCGGCGGACCCGCAGCCGTCGAAGATCCTCGACCTGCCTCCGGGCGGGCGGCATTTCACCCGCACGATCAAATTCGGCCCGGACGAACGCCTCTACGTCTCCATCGGTTCCACCTGCGACGTCTGCGTGGAGAAAGACGAACGCTACGCGTCCCTGTGGTCGCTCAAAAAGGACGGGACGGACTTCGGGCAGGTCGCCAAGGGCCTCCGCAACAGCGTCTTCTTCGCCCGGGAAGAACTGAAGGGCGAACTGTGGGCCACGGAGATGGGCCGCGACGGCATGGGCAACGCACTGCCGCCGGATGAAATCAACGTCATCCCGACGGACGTGAAAACGGTGCCGGATTTCGGCTGGCCGAATTGCTACGGACAAAACGTGCACGACACCGCGTTCGACAAGAACACGTACGTCCGCAACCCGTGCATGGCGCCGTTTGAAACGCCGGCAAAGGTAGATCTGGGCGCGCACGTCGCGCCGCTCGGCATCGCATTCGTCCCGGAAGAAGGCTGGCCTGAAGACTGGTGGTACGACGCCGTCATTGCCGAACACGGCTCCTGGAACGCCACGTCACCTACGGGCTACAAACTAGTGCGTGTAAAGCGCAATGCGAAAGGTGAAGTGGAAGGCACGGAGGACTTCATCACTGGCTGGCTGACCAAGAACGGCGCGGTCGGTCGCCCGGTGGACGTGTTGGTCCAACCAGGCGGGACCATGTTCGTGACGGACGACAAAGCGGGCGTCGTCTATCGCTTCGCCTACGCCGGTCCGCGTCCGGGAGACGGCATGGACGGTGACACTGCCGACGGCGTGGACGACGGTTCCTCCTTTGAAGACGAGAACGTCCGTCTGTACTCTCTTCCGCTGGAGGCACTTTCAAGTCCGGTCATCTTGCACGGCCAGGCGCGGGGCACGATGTTTTTTGAAGCCAGCTTCCCCGTCCGCGTCTTGGATACCGACGGCACGGAACTGGGCACCGGGATCGCGCAGGCGGACGGCGACTGGATGACCAAGAACTTCGTCTGGTTCACGCTTCCGCTGACGTTCAACCACCCAAAGGGAGATACGGGCTTCCTCCGCTTCATGAAAGATAATCCGTCGGGGCTCCCAGAATTTGACCTGCACGTGGACGTGCCGATCCGCTTCAAGTGATATGGCGTTTAAGGAACGGGTGCTGACCGTCGTCCGTGGCATTCCACGCGGCAAAACCATGACGTACGGCCAAGTAGCCTCGGCCGCCGGGAATCCCGGTGCTGCCCGCGCCGTCGGGACAATCCTGTCCCGGAACGCGGATACCGCCGTTCCCTGCCACCGCGTGGTCAAGGCGGACGGCACGCCTGGCGGGTACAACGGTCTGCGCGGGGCAAGCAAGGCGACGCTACTGGAAGGAGAAAGGAACGCCTAAGGGCGTTCCTTTCTTGCGTCCGGGGACGAACCTGCTACACTCTTCCGCGTCCAATGGACGGACACGGGGAATTTCTCCCCCGAACGGAGACACGCGTGCAGACCGAAACGACCGAATCCGTCCCGCGCCTGTCCCTCCGGGACGCGCGTCGGGGCGACAAGGACGCCCTCCGGGCATTCGCCACGGCCTTCCTGGCCGCCTTCCGTTCCTACGGGTTCGCCGTGGTCACCGACCACGGCATCGAGGAGCGGATCCTGGCAAACGTGCGCCGGGACACGATCGAGTTCTTCGACCGTCCGGGCTGGCAAAAGTACGGCTACACCCGCCAGGACCTCGTAGGCAAGCGTGGGTACATGAAGCTCGGCTCCGAGACGGCCGTTGGCGCCAAGACGCCCGACCTGAAGGAGTTCTACCACGTCGGCCGCCACGCCTGCGGGGACAACATCTGGCCCTCGGGCAAGACGTTCCGCGGGAGCATGGAAGGGTTTTACTACGCGGCGGACCACCTCTCGAACCTCCTGCTTCACGCGCTTGACCTCGCCCTCGGTCTTGACGCGGGCGGAGAAGATGCGGCGCACCGTGTCGCCCTGAATGGCGGAGATCATGTCCTCAAACATCGTGAGGGATTCCTGCTTGTAGACGTCGATGGGCTTGTTGTTGCCGTAGGAC
>CAZTTQ010000001.1:0-21204 GCA_964616135.1 uncultured Gammaproteobacteria bacterium | reverse complement strand
GTTTCGAGACAGCACAGAACGATTCTTCTACGCGGCGGACAATCTTGCGAATCTCCTGCTCCGCGCGCTCGACCTCGCCCTCGGCGAAGTAGACACGCTACGCGGGATGGCGGAACGCGGCAACTCCGTGCTGCGGCTCATCCACTACCCGCCGTTCGACCCCGAACGGGTAAGGCCGGACGCGATGCGCAGCGCGGCGCATGAGGACATCAACCTCATCACTGTCCTGTTCCCCGGTTTCGTGCCGGGCAACCCAATGGACGACAGCCTGCACATCCTGACCCGCACGGGCCACTGGATCCCGGTCTGCGTCTCGGAGGGCGACCTGGTCGTCAATGCCGGAGACATGTTGAAGCGCCTGACCGCCGGGGAAATCCCGTCCACCACGCACCGCGTGGCGCGTCCGCGGGATCCCAGCAAGTCGCGGTACGCGTGGCCGTTCTTTGTCCACCCGCGCCGGGAAGTGACGCTGCGCGTTCTTCCGGCATTCGCCCACTTGGCGCACGAGCCGGAGATCAACGCCGACGATTTCCTGGACCAGCGCCTCACCGCGAATTACAAGCAGTACTGACCCGCCCGTCCAATACGTGGACAGCGGGTTTTTTCTTTTTCAAACAGGTTTGGTATAGTCATCCCAGACCCTGACGCGCGAATGCATCTTGGCCAAACATGGCAATCAGGCTTAGAGGCACGATGGCTCCGGCCGCCGTGTGAGAGCCTCGCGGTGAAGCTGCCTTATGGATGCCGGAACGGACACGTCTGTTCCCGCGCCATGCCCCGGCAGCGTCCGAAAGGTATACCCGTCTATCGATTGCCTTGATGCATTCGCACGTAAGGGTCTTTGTATTTGAACAAAAAACGGCCCCGTTCCCAAGCGTCTGGGAACGGGGCCGAAGGGTCACTGCGGGGCGCGGAGGCGTGCCAGCCCCGCGATGTCGTTCGTCTTCACGCGACGACCAACCTCCGCGTCGTACGGCCCGTTGTAGCCGGCCCGCCGAAGGTCGAGGAGAAGATCCTCGAACGCGTCTCCGCTGACGAGCGTTCGGAACTCCCCCGTCAGGGTCAAGACCAAGCCGTCGGCATACGGCCGATTGGAACACTTCGGCGGGACCGAACCGTCGGCGAGTCTGGACGCCGGCAAGATGTTCTTGTTCGCCGTAGTATACGGCCGCAGGAGGAGAGCGAGCATCGTCGTATGCCATTCGTCGTACGAGGACCAGGCGTGTTCGATGCGCGCCTGCAAGGCCCGCGCGATCCACTCCGTCGTTCCGTCCCAAGCGATGCCCGTCGACAGCGCGGCAAAGGCCGTCCGGCGGTACGCCAGGGCGCAGTCAAGCGCGGCGTCACTGTTCACCCTGCATGCCTCCACGCTGTAGCCAAAGCGCACCGTGTCCGGCAGGGCCTTGGCGCCCGCGCCGGAACGGACCAGGCGGGCGCGCAGGACGTCGGCGTTGCCTTCTTCGAGGTCCGCCAGCTGGGCGAACGCCGCCGCCTGGTCCTTGGCATCGACGCGGAGCGCGTCGGTTTCCTCGGGCAGGTCGACGAGCTTCCAGAGGCGCTTCGCCTCCGCGGGAACGAGCGTTCCGCGCGCGAGGATGCCGAAGACGTCGTCCAAACCGAGGTCCTCGACGTCGCGGCCATCGAGATCCGCCGGATTCGGGCTGGCACCTGAGAGCCAGGCGACCACGTACCGCTGGTTCGGCCTCAGGTCCTGCGCGGCCGAATTGGCCTTGAGGCCGAGCGCGAGGCGCCCGACTTCGCGGACGTACGGCGAAGCGTCCGCAAGACCGGCGGCGAGGACGTTCGCCCACGCGGGGTCCTTGCGGGCCCCGTCGAAGAGATGGACGAGCTTACCGACGACGTGCTCGGCATCAAGCGCCTCGTAGTCGACGCTGCCGTCCTCTGTGGGACGCGGGGCGGAAAACTGCCGCTTGACGGCCGCGGCATAGAGCGTGCCGAAACCGCCGCTGCGCACCGCCTTCCACAGCTCTTCCGCCTCGACCAGCACGTCGGTCTCGCTCATCCCCTCGCCGCCGCAGTGGCAGTTGTAGAGAAGTACTTCCGCATCCGGCCGCTGCAGGTACTTGAGGAGGATTTCCTTCCCCTCAAACTTGGCGGCGAAGATACGGCGCAGCGTGCCAGCCGTACCGAGATCCGGGAATTCCGGATCCTCGAACGCGGCATGGAGACGTGCGCGCAACGGCTCAAGCCACCCGGCGCGCGCCATCATCTCGGCCTCCGTGTCGGAGAACTCCATCGAGTGGCGCGTATACGCCGCCTCCACGAAGTCCTTGTGTCCGGCGCGTACGGCGTACGCGGCCACGCTCATGGAGCGTGACTCCTGGTCGCTCTTCGCCAGGGTGTCGAAGGCCAGGTCGAACAGCTTCTGGTCGCCGAGGTTGGCGGCCAGGTAGGCGACGACCGTCCACTCGCCCTTCTTCTTGAGCTCATCCGCACAGCGGCGGAGGCCGGCCGTATCCTTCAGCCGGGCGTAGATCCGTCCGGCCTCCCAGTGCTCACCCTCCCTTTCCAGGCGCTTGGCTTCGGCGGGGTCGGGCTTGTACCCGGGCGGATCGCCCGCCTCGACTACGGAGACCGGCGGATCGAAGAGCGCGGTCACGCGCGCCGGCGGTTTGAAGGCCGACAACGCGGCGAGGAACGGCTTCGGGTTGGGCAGCGTCTTCTCCGCCTCCGCCTGGGCCACCACCTTCGCGGTCCAGGCGACCACCTGTTCCTGGCTCTCGAACGAGAGATCGAACGGGGGCGGGTTCGGGGGCTGGGGCGCGACGGCGGCCGGAGCCATGGGAACGGAGGCAGCCACCTTGGGTGGCAGCGCGTTCTCCCGGCTGCAGGCCAGTGCGGCCAGAACGGCGAGTACGGCGATACAGCGCATTATTCTCGATCTCCTTTGCTTCACACGAACGGCATGTCCGTGTTTTCGGTTGTGAAACACCGAACCGGCACGAGTGCCGGACGCCGGTTTCTATCACGTTTTGTGAAAAAAGTCAATCCACGGGATCCACAAGAAAACGACCCACGAATCCGTGAGGAATCGTGGGTCGAGGGAGTGCGGCGCGTCAGCCGCCGGAGGCGGGGGCGTAGGTCCCGCGCGCGAGGTCGAACCGGTCGCCCTCGTAGACGAGGACCGTCACCTGCAGGCGGTCGGTCTGCGACTCGAGGAGCCGTGCCTGCGCCGGAGTGAGCCGCGTCCGGCTCGTGATCGTCTGTCCACGGTAGAGCGGCAGGTTGTGCTGCTCCGCGATCGCGATCGCCGTCGGGAAGTCCACGTGGTGGACGAGCCCCTCGCGCGGACCGATCACGAACTGCTCGATCGGCGTGTGGCTGCCGATGGGCTGGAGCCGGCGCAGGTCCTCCTCCAAGGCGAACGTCCCGTTGAGGCACTGGACGATCACCTTGACCGGCTTCTCGACCCCTTCGACGCTGACGAGCGCGACGAGCTGGTTGTTGAAGTACCCGTGACGGTCGCCGTTGGCGCTCTCGGCGGAGACGCCCTCGAGCGAGCCGTAGTAGAACTCGACGCGCTGAACGCGCGCGCCCGCGGGGACCTTGCCCTGGCGGCGGACGAAGTACACGACGTCCTCGGCCAGGTGCGGCCAGGTGCGCTCGAGGTACGCGCCCCGCTCCGCCGGGGGCAGCGTGGCGAGCGTCGCGAGGGTCTCCGAGATGGAGACCATCGAACGGGAGACCGGCGGAACGCCGTTGACCACGTCCACGTTCTCCCGACCCGGGAGGAACGCCCAGCCGGCGATGCCGGCCGCCAGGGCGATGCCCAGGCCGATCAGGAAGGTGCGCCGCCCGTTGGGGCGGTTCTGCAGGTTGGCCAGGATGGCCATGTCGAGCTCCTTTGCGGCATTTCAGGCCGCGGAAAAGGGCGAAACGGGGTCTGCCCGTTCTCCAAATGGCAGGACTCATCCAGCCATTCGAAGGCCCTATTATCCACCAAAAATGGCGTTTCGTCAAGACAGGCAGGCAAAAAGAAACCGGCCCCCGACTCCGAATGGAGTTGGGGACCGTGAGAACGGCGGCGTCAGCGGTTGTCGGCCAAGGCCAGATGCGGCGAGACCGTCCTGGACACCGCCTTGGACAGCTCCCGCCGGGCGAAGGCTATGTTCCGCTCCACATGGGCGACGTAGTGCGGGTTGATGCTCCGCCACGACGTCCCGTTGTAGAACGCGGCGTAGGCCTCGGCCCGCTTCCCTTCCAGCGGGAAGAAATCCGCCGGGTCCCTGCCCGTCTCCGCCGCCTTCTCAAAGAGGAAGGCGAGGAAGAGCTTGGCTGAGTTTACCGGGTGGTACGTCTGGCCCTCGGTAAGGCCCAGGCGCTGGCGGGCCCGGAGACCGGGACCGACCATGACCACGTGGCAGTAGCCGAAGGAAAAGGCGCGCTGCCCCTCCTCCCACCGGTGAAGCTCCAGGCGGCCGAGCGGCTGCCCGCCCGCTTCCTGCATCGCCGTGGCGGTGACAAGGACGGCGAGGTCCTCCCAGGAGACACGGGAGAGCAGGTTGCGCGTCACGCGGGCGTAGGAGCCGGCGTCGCGCATCTCCCGGATCGCCGTGGCCGCGTAGGCCAGGAACTGGTCCGGGCGCACCTCGCGGTCGCCACGGACCATCGGGAGCGGCAGCCACATGCCCGCGCGCAGGTAGCGCGGCGGGATGTTGAAGGAGTCCAACTTGGCGAGCTGCTCGCCGAAGTGGTCGAACTCCCGCAGGCGGCCGAGACGCGCCCGGATCCCGCTGACCGTGTCGCCGCGGCGGACGCGGTAGAAGGTCAGCTCCGCGTCGTCCAGCAGGACGGAGCCGTCCCGCAGAGTGCGGGCGGCGCGGCGCTCGGCCACCGTGAGGTTTCCGCCGGCGTGCCGGACGAAGTATTCCGGCTTGCCGTCGTAGAACGCGTGCCGGGGAGCGGCCAGAACGGGAATGTCCTGGCGGGCCACGACGCGCTCCCCTTGGCGGAACCCGGCCCAGAGGCCGGCCGCCACGAGCATTCCGACGACGACTGTCGCCATGGTCTTCCAGGTCATTTCGGCCTCGTTTACCACGCGGGGCGTGGCGGAAAAAGGGCATGCCCGAACCATTCGGGACGTTCATTTATACCACAAAAACGGCCTTTTGTCAACCGCGCCTCTCCCTCTTTTTAAGAGGGAGTTGGAGGGAGTCTTGAAACAAAAAACCGCCCTTCCGGGCGGTGTTTCATATGGCGTCAGCCACCGACGTTCAACTCGGCGACCAACGCGTCAATTGCCTCCTTGCCAAAGGTGAGCCACAGGGCCAGCAACGCGGCGGTAGCGAGCACCGCGCCGGCGACGGCAATCAGGATCCATCCCCGACGGCCCTTTGCCGTAACGGCCGGAGTAGCGGAAGAAGCGGTGAGGGCTACGTCCTTGTACAACTCCGCGCCGAACACCAACGCAAGCGGCCCGGCCAGGAGAAACGCGTAGGCGAATTGCAGGGCGTCGACCGACGCTTCCGCCGCCGTCAACGGCGTCTGCAGACCAGACGTCGGCGCGGCCGCATCCAAGATTTCAGGCACGATGCCAACCAAGATCCCGAACAGCACCATGCGCCCGACGACGGCCCACCAACGGCCGCGCACCAACGCGTGGGCGTGGAGCAGGGCGTCCAATCCCCGCTTCCCTTCCACCTTGAACGCGTATTCGACCAACCGCAGGGCCGGTGCCAACAGGATGCCCGGAATAAGAAACGCGCCGAACGCGAGGGTGCCGACGATACCGCTGGCGAGATTCGCCCAGGTGAACGCTTTCCAGTCTTTCTTGGCGTGGGCGACGGCTTCCGACGGAACGATTCCATCTTGCAAGGCGACTCCCACCGCGGCGGATTGGAAAAACATTCCTACGAGAAACAAGGCGGCGACGAGGATGCCTACTCCCGAAACGATGAGCATCGGCGCGGCCGAAGGAAACACGATCGCGGGAACGGCAAACGAGGCGACGCACGCGGCGACCGTTCCCAACAGTCCGAGGGTCGCCCAGACGTACACGGTGATCACGGAACGCACGCGGCGCTTATACCCGTCCCAGGTACGCGTAAACAGGTCTTTGATGGGCGGAAGCGGTTTGACCATACGTTCGCCCTTAATAATCTTTGAGCTTGTCAATAATCGGATTCGCCTTGATTTTCTCCAACGCCTTCGCCTCAATCTGGCGAATGCGTTCGCGGGTCACGTCAAATTCCTTGCCCACTTCTTCCAGCGTGTGGGACACGCCGTCGGTCAGGCCGAAGCGCATTTCCAGAATCTTCTGTTCACGCGGGGACAAATCCCCCATGGCGGCGTTCACGTAGTCGCGCAGCAGTTCGCGCGCGGCGGAACGGTCCGGGGAGATCGTCTTCACGTCCTCAATGAAGTCTTCCAGTTTGGAATCTTCGTCGTCTTCACCCACGGACGTTTCCAAGGAAACCGTATCCTGCGAAATGCGCTGGATCTGACGAACCTTATCAACTTCCTCACCCATTTCCGCGGCAATTTCCTCCGGCAGCGGTTCGCGACCGAGGTCCTGAATCAGCTGGCGTTCCACCTGCGTGAACTTGTTGATGGTTTCCACCATGTGCACCGGGATGCGGATGGTGCGGCTCTGGTCGGCCAGGGCGCGCGTGATGGCCTGGCGGATCCACCACGTGGCGTACGTGGAGAACTTGTACCCCTTGCGGTACTCGAACTTTTTCACCGCACGGAACAGGCCGATGTTCCCTTCTTGGATCAAGTCGAGCAACGACATCTGCTTGCCGACGAACTTCTTGGCGATGGAGACCACCAAACGCAAGTTCGCCTCAATCAGGCGCTGTTCGGCCTCCTTCTCATTGCGCTCCTTGCGCTTAGCGAGCGCGACTTCGTCCTCACCCGTCAACAACGGGATCTTGCCGATTTCACGCAAGTACATCTGGATGGAGTCCTGCGTGAGCTCCGGGATTTCCAGTTTCTTGGCCGCGGCGGAGGAGCTTTCCTTTTTCTCCTTCTCGCGCGTGACGCGGATTTTGCCGAACACGTCCTCCTGTTCCTTCCGCTGGCCGAGAATACCCTCTTTCAGTTCCACATAATGGACGCCGATCTTGTCCAACTGGTCCAAGAACTGTTCGTACACGTCCAAATAATCTTCCACGTCCGGGAAGCCGAAGAGGATTTCATTTTCCGTGATGAATCCGCGGGCTTGCGCCTTATGGATCAGTTTGGCGATCACTTCCGGCGCCGGGGGCGGCGACTTCACGTAACGCGGGCGCGAATGCGGGACGAATTTTTTCCCGGCCGGCTTTTTTTCTTCCTTGGCGGCGGACTTTGCCGGCGCGGGCTTTTTTGCCGGAACCGGTTTTTTGGCGGCGACAACTTTCTTCAACGGAACTTTTTTGGTGGGCATAGGCGTACGGGCGTAGGCGGACCCACACCGGTCGTCAGCTCAAATGGCGATAAAGTTCAAGGAGCCGTTGCACTTCCTCTTGGTTCCCGGCCTGTTCGGCTCGGCGCAGATCCGTTTCGATCGCCTTGCGGCGGCGGTGGATCTCGGAAGAAGTGACGACTGCGGTCAGTTGTCGCACATGCCCCTGCACGTCTTTGGCCGGAAGGTCGGCCGCAAGGCGCTCGGCGTGCAAGACGGCCGCGTCCAAGAGCGGGAGCAACAAGTCCCGCTGGGATTCCGGCAGCGTCTGCAGATGCGCTTGCAAGGACCCGTAAAACGGGCCCTGCGTGGAGAGGGATGAACGCTGCTGATTGTAGGCAAAAACCGCCTGTGTGTAAAGCGCAAGGGGGGCGGAACTATCCCCAGGCCAGTCCTGCGGCAGGGATTTCATGATCAATTCGCGCAATTCGGCTTTGTTGACGAACAATCCCGCCAGCACCAGCATGCTTTGGCCTTCCCGGCGGGGTTTCGCAGCGACAACAGGGGCCGCAGGCGCGGGAGCCGACCTCACGGCTCCTCCTCCCGCGGAGGAGGAGATGCCGCGTCCAGCGACAGAGGAGGAGGAACCTACCGGCCGCGCCGCCGCTTGTCGCAACACCGCCATGTCCGTGCGCAACAGGTCGGCCAAAACCTGCAGCCAATGCTCCCGTTCCACGACGTCCAAGATGTGGGCGAACTCCGGCAAGAGGAACGCGGAGATCTCGCGCTTGTGGTCCACGTCGTTCAAATTCTTTCCCGCGACGGCACGGTCAATGTAGTACTGCATGATCGGCACGGTTTTTTCCACCGCGCTCCGCCACAGCTGCGGGTCCTTTTGCACCGCCTCGTCCGGGTCTTTGCCGGCGGTGGCGGGAAGCACCGCGACGCGCACGTTAAAGCCCGCCTGGCGCGCGAGCGCGATGCCGCGCTGCGCCGCCTTGAACCCGGCGGCGTCGGCATCGAACGAGAATACGATGGTGGTGGTGTAGCGTTTGAGGAGCGCCAACTGCTGTTCGGTCAACGCGGTTCCAGAAGACGCGACGATGTTGCCGACGCCCGCCTTGTGCGACGCGATGACGTCCAGGTTTCCTTCCACGATAATCACGCAGCCTTTTTCCCGAATGTATTTCTTTGCCAAATCCAAGCCGAACAAAATGGAGCCCTTGTGGTACACGGCCGTTTCGGGCGAGTTCATGTACTTGGCCGGGTTGGGATCATTCGGCAGGTACACGCGGCCCGTGAAGCCGACCGTATTCCCCTGCGCGTCGCGGAGCGGCACCATGATGCGGCTGCGGAAGCGGTCCAGGAACCCGGTGCCCTGCTTGCGGCGCATCAGCAACCCAGCACGCTCCCCGTCCGTATCCGGGATGCCTTTTTTGGCGAACGCCAAGGCGAGCGCGTCCCACGCGTCGGGCGCCACGCCCAAGCCGAATTGGTTTGCCAATTCCTCCGGGATGCCGCGCTTCTCCAAATACGCGCGGGCGGCAACCGCCGCCGGAGACTCAAGCAAGTACTGGCGGAAGTAGGACGCCGCGAACGCATTCGCCCCGACCAACCGTTGTTTGTCGCCGCTGTCGGCGGACGAAAAGCGGGTGACCTCCACGCCGCACTTGTTCCCCAGGTGGCGCAACGCCTCCGGGAAATCCATCCCTTCCATTTTCATGACGAACGCAAACACGTCTCCCCCTTCGGAACAGCCGAAGCAATGCCAAATCTGCTTGTCCCGGGAGACGTGGAACGACGGCGTTTTTTCCCCATGGAACGGGCACAGGCCTTTCCAGCTGACGCTGCCGGCCTGTTTCAGCTGGACGTATTCCGAAATGAGGTCCACGACGTCGGTTTTCGCCTTGATTTCTTCTTTCTGGTCCATAGCCGCAGTCTGCCCTGCCCGGCCCGAAGGGGCAAGGGGAAACCTGTTGACAATCGGCCGAAAAACGCGTAGGTTGGGCTGCTCGCGCCCCAATGGCCGGACACAAGGAGGCCCCCACGGGAAGCAAGGCACCGGAATACTTCAAGGTCGGGTTCCGGGAAACGGGCGCAGGCACGGTCAAGGCGGTCGAAGCCTTCAGTGACCCGCACGACGAGGAGCTGCTGAAGCAGATCCGTACGCTCGCTCCGGACGCGCGCCTCCACGAGACGCACCGCCTGGTGCAAGGTCCGCGTCCGCCTGTCGGACGCATCCACGAGGCGTCGGCGCTCGTAATAGGCACCCAGATAGCGATCCGCGCGCGGATCCTCCCCACCCCGTCGATCCTGCATCTGCCCGTCCGCGTCGTGGCCGAGGCAGGCGACGAAGACCAGTCGTTCGACGTCGGAGACGACGGTGACGCGCGGCTGATCCTCCTCAACCTGAACTTCAGCGTGCGGGGAAACGACCTCAAGATCCGCGTCCCGTCCCTGAAGGGGACGGATCTCTTCCGCGCATGGGGCAACGGCTTCCGCCACGCCCTCGTCCGGGAAGAAGCGGCCAAAGTTCTCAACGAGAACGGCCTGTTCACCTTCGCCTGACCCCACTCCGGGTCGGGCGTTTTTTATTTCCGGAAGCAGGAGACCAGATGGTCGTCCACGCAGCCGACGGCCTGGAGGAACGCGTACACGCCGACCGGGCCGACGAATGTGAATCCACGCTTCTTCAAATCCTTGGACAGGCGTTTGGAGAGGTCCGTCTGCGGTACCAGGTCTTGCATGGTTTTCGGACGGTTCACGATTGTCTTTCCACCGACGAAATCCCACAGGTACTTGGCGAACGAACCGTGCTCCTTTTGGACGGCCAAAAACGCCTTGGCATTCTTCACGGCGCTTTGGATCTTCAGCCGGTTACGGACAATGCCCGCGTCCTTCATGAGCCGCGCAACGTCCGTAGCGGTAAACGCCGCGACCTTCTTTGGGTTGAATTGGGCGAACGCCTTCCGGTAGGACTTCCGCTTCCGCAAGATCGTGATCCAACTCAACCCGGCCTGGGCGCCTTCCAAAATGAGGTGCTCGAACAAATGCCGGTCGTCATGGGACGGCACGCCCCACTCCGTATCATGGTAGGAAACGTAGAGCGGGTCGGTGCCGCACCACGCGCAACGTGATTCCATAGGCCCCCCAGTGTACCCGACGGGAGGATTGACACAAGCCACATTTTCCGGTATAACCCACGCGGACGTCCCGCAACGTCCGCCTTCCTTTTTCTCAGAAAGAGGTACCGCTTTGGCCGTCGTGTACGCAGATCCGTCCCTCCGGGGCAAGCTCCGCGCGAAGGCGGACGAGTATGAACGCATCCTGCGGGGTGAGGGGAAGATCCTCCCCAAGAACCAGCAGGAAGGACTCAAGCTCGTCGTCCAGCGCCTGCGCCAGCTGGCGGACAAGAAGCACCTGAAGGAAGGCGCCTTCAAGGAGTTCCGCAAGCTCCGCGATACGGCCGCCACCCTCTGCGCCCTGCCCGCCTGCGGTGAGCCTCGCCGCATCAGCTCCGGCTACCTCTCCGCCGGCCGCGTGGGCGGATTCGCCGGCCGCGCCTAGACGCTCGATACTCCCAGCCGCTCGGGGGTGTTTTTTTCTTCCAAAAGAAAAGCCCCCAAGCAAAGCTTGGGGGCTTTCTGGCGGAGGGGAGGAGATTCGAACTCCTGAAACCTTGCGGTTTGCACGCTTTCCAAGCGTGTGCACTAGACCACTATGCGACCCCTCCGTCTGGTCGGTGCGTCCGGGAATATACAGGGAGAAACGGAGAAAGGCAAGAGGCCGTTGACAGGCCTGTTTTCCGGGCGCACAGTGCCGTGCGGAACGGGCAGGTCTGCCCGGCTCCGACTTCCGGAGGAAGCATGTCGTCCCCGATCCGATTGCTCGCCCGGCAGGCGTCGCTGACACCCGCCGAATTCACGATGCTGGCCGAAGACCAGATGCGTTCCCTGCTGGGCGGTTTTCCGGGCGTCCAGCTGGACGAGCTCCGTTCTCTTCCCTGCCTCTGGAGCGGCGCCGGATCCACCCGGAAGCGCGAACCGTTCCGCGACAGCCCCATCGTCGACGCGCCCCACGAATTGTCGTCGACTGTCCGCGGCTCCTTCTTCGCGCAGCCGGACGACCAGGTCACCTACCACGGCGAACCCGCGCACCCGGACCATCCGGCGTCACGCGACGGCACCGTCGTCCTGTACGGCCTCACCGTCAGCCGCACGTGGCTTCTCGCCTACGTCGAGTTCCGCTGGGATCCGCAATACAAGGAGCACGGCCTCCACGCCGCCACGCGGATGATCCTGCGAACGTCGACGCCCGAAGTAATCGCCGCCATGGCCGGTATCACGCCGGAAGAAGTGGCCTACCGGGTCTGGAAGGACGTCGCCGGACGCGAACGCCTCGCGACCCAGGCGGCGCTCGACGACGCGGAGCGGCAGGCCGACCGCGAACGCGACCTGATGAGGGCCGCGACGCCGGAATCCGACGCCGCCCGGCAATCCCTCGAGGAGACGCGCCTGCGGATCGCCGGCTATCACGACCGCCTGCACGATCTCCACTCGATCGAGGCGTGGCTCCGGTTCTTCCACCCGAGGTGCGCCGCCCTTTGACCGCTGCCCGCCGCTCCGCACTCGGAGCCGGCGGGTCTTTTCTTTTCGCCCGTTTCCTGGGACCATGGCCCGCGTATGAACGTCTTTATCAAGGGCCCCTTGCCCGACCACGCCCGCAACATCATGCAGCGCCTCGGCTACGGCGAACAACGGTCGCGTGAGGGCCAGGTCAGCTTCAACCGCCGCTTTACCTCCGCCCCTTATCCCAAGTACCACGCCTACGTGGAAAACAAAGACGGCGGGCTGCAGGTGAACCTGCACTTGGACCAAACGGCGGGCGGCGGGGACTTTGGTCGTGAACACCGTGGCGAGTACGGCGGCCCGTTGGTAGAAAAAGAAATTGCCCGTATCCAAGCCGGGGTCGAATCCCTCCGTGGTCAGGCCGACGCCGGAAAAGAAGACAACGGCCCCTCTTCCCGACCGGCCAAGTCCGGCGGATTCTGGAGCTCGTTATTCGGATAGCCGTATGATAAAAGAACTCGTCGACGGCGCCTTTCTCTTGAGAAAGGCGAAAGGGGTCGTCTTCATCGGTTTCGGGGCATTCCTCTTCCTGACGTCCTTCCCCCAGAGCAAGGATGCCGTCCTTGCATGGATGGGCAGCGGAGACCCATGGACGACGCTCGTGGATGTGCACGGCAGGCAGTTGGCAACCTCGTGCTTTGGCCTGCTCTTTCTTGCGCTCTCTGTCGCGGAATTCCGCAGGACGGACGGGCAATGGGACGCGGCACGTACGCATCCGCTCGTGCGGTTCCTAGAGCCGTCCCATGCGCGGGCCCTCGGCGAACGTCCGGACATGAAAGAGGCGGTTGAAACCGTCAAACGGAAATTGGGAATGGAAGACGGGAAACCGTTGTGGTTCCCAGGAAAACGGATCGACAAACTCCTGAAAGAAGACCCGGAATTCGCCCAGGCCTGGCAGCAGATGCAGGAGATCGCCCGCCGGGACTTGGAACAGCAAAACCGCCCCTAGGGCGGTTTTTGTCAAGAAAAACGGACCGGGCGTCACCCAGTCCGCGAGAGGACTTCCAAGATCGGCTTGCCGAACGCGTACGCGTCCGCCGAGGCGCCGTAGGTACCGTCGGCAATAGCCATGACACCCGCGCGTTCGCGGGCGAGCATCTCCGCGGGCGGCATCCACGTCGGCGGGCACGCGTCGTGGCGCAGCAGGTACTGCAGGCGTCCGGATTCCTTGCAGAGACGCAGGGATTCGAGGAACGCAAGCAGGAACGCGCGCGGCATATGCCACTCATCCGTGACGAGGGTGCACCCCTCGAACATCTCGGACGACTGGAGCAGCGCCTCCAATGCCAGGCGGACGTCGAGCAACGTGTTGCTTGCCCGCGGCTCGCCCGTCCAGTGGATGGGCAACGCCCGGATGCCGTGGGCTCGGGCATGTGCCACGTACGCGTCGACGTCCTGGCCGCCGTTCGCGTCCCCACAGACGAGGAGCGGGCTTTCCAGGTACCCCGCGAGACGGCGGGCGTGGTCGAGACGCGAAAAGCAACGCGTACGCTGATGAAAGGCGGTGCAGAGCACGACGCCGTCCGGCGTGAACTTCGGGTGGTGCGGACCGCAGACCATGACGACGGCGTGGGTAGCCAAACGTTCACCTCCTTCCGGGAAAAAGGACAAACGGACGCCCCCTATCCTAGAAGCGTCCGTTCTTGGCGTCAAACGAGTTTCTTGCTCCCCCGCCACGCGAGCCATCCGGCGCCTATCGCGCAAAACGCGGCGGACACGTATTGCGCGGGCGTCAGGCCGAAATATCGCGCGTCTGCGCTCCGGAGAAAGTCCAGGAAAAACCGGACCGCGCCGTACCACAGGAGAAAGGCGATCACATACGTTGGCGGAGGCGCCTTGCGCTTCCGGAGGACCAGGAACAGGAGGAACAACCCGAGGCCGTTGAACGCCTCGTAGAGGCCCAAGTCATGGCGGATACCGTCCGGAAACCTCACCCCCAGGATGAAATGCGTCAGCGTCCCCGGATGGTCGTGGATCAGGAAGCACCCGACGCGGCCGACGGCGTAGCCCAGCGGAAAACCGAACGTGGCGGTATCAAGATACGCCAAGATCGGCAATTTCTTGTTTCGAAGAAATACGAGGACCGCGACAAGCGCGCCCAGCAACGAACCGACGATGGAAATGCCGCCATCCCACAACGCCAGGACAGAAAGCGGATCGGCCGCGTACGCGGACGGCTCGTAGAACAGCACGTGGAACAGGCGCCCGCCGACGATGCCCGCGATGCCGGCCACAGCTGCCACGTCCCAGATGATTTTCTCCTCCAACCCGCGTTCCTTCGCCAACCGTGCCGCCACCCATGCCCCTGCCAGCAAACCGAACGCCGCAAAGATCCCCCACACGTAGAGTGTCAGGGGACCCAGGTGGATCGCGGTAAACTGGAACCAAGGGATCATGTTCGTGTCATTTCGACCAACGTGGAGAAATCCCTACGGGCGCTTCTGATGCCATTCTGTCTTGCTCTGGTAGTACATCCCCGCGCGGAACAGATCCGCTTCGCCGAAATGGCGCGCGTGCAGCTGGAACCCGACCGGCAGGCCGTCCACGAACCCGCACGGCATGGACAAGGCCGGCACGCCCGCCAAGTTGGCGGAAATCGTGTAGATGTCGGACGGGTACATGGTCAACGGGTCGTCCGCCTTTTCCCCGAGCTTCCACGCGACGGAGGGAGACGTCGGCCCGGCGATGACGTCCACGTCCTTGAACGCATTCTCAAAGTCGCGCTTGATGAGCGTGCGCACCTGCATCGCCTTGCGGTAATACGCGTCGTAATACCCGGCGGACAGCACGTAGCTGCCCAGCACGATGCGGCGTTTTACCTCCGCGCCAAAGCCTTCCCCGCGCGTCTTCATGTACGTCTCGCGCAGTTCGTCCGCCGCGGCCGGCGCGCCGTAGCGCAGGCCGTCAAAGCGCCCCAGGTTGGAGCTAGCTTCCGCCGGCATGTTCACGTAGTAGGCGGCGAGCGCGTATTCGCTGTGCAGCAAGGAAACCTCGCGCACGGTGGCGCCGCCGGCCTCCAGCACCTTTACTGCTTCCTCTACGGATTTCTTTACGAACGGATCCAAGCCTGCAGCAAAGTATTCCTTCGGCAAGCCGACGCGCAGGCCTTTGACGCCGCGCGTTTCCAGCGCCGGGACGAAGGTGGAAGACAGCTTCACCGTCGTCGCGTCCTTGGCGTCTTCTCCTTCAATCACGGAGAGCACCGTGGCGGCGTCGGCAACCGTGCGCGTCAGCGGCCCGATCTGGTCGAGCGAGGACGCCATGGCCATCAGCCCGTACCGCGATACGCGGCCGTACGTGGGCTTCAACCCGACCACGCCGCACAAAGAGGCCGGTTGGCGGACGGAACCGCCCGTATCGGAACCGAGCGCGACGGGAACCAATCCGGCCGCGACCGCGGCGGCGGAACCGCCGGAAGACCCGCCCGGCACGCGCGCCAAGTCCCACGGGTTCTTGGTGGGACCATGGGCGGACGTCTCGGAAGACGACCCCATGGCGAATTCGTCCATGTTGGTGCGGCCGACCAGAACGGCGCCGGCCCGTTTCAGGCGGGCGGCGACGGTGGAGTCATAGGCGGCCGTGTACGCGGACAAAATCTTGGACCCGGCGGATGCCTTGTGGTCCCGGACCAAGATATTGTCCTTGATGCCGACGGGGATGCCGCACAACGGGCCGACGTCGCCGCCTGCCGCCCGTTTCCGATCCGCTGCCTTGGCTTGTTCCATGGCGTCGCCGTACACGTCCACGAACGCATGGACGTCGGCGTCGTTCTTTTCGATATTCGACAGAGTGGCCGCAACCAACGCCTCGCTGGTCAGCGAGCCGTCGGCAAGGTTCTTCCCCATCTCCTCGATCGTCAGGTGGCGCACGTCCATAGTTATTCCTTACGGGAAATGGCGGCGGGCGCTTCCATCAGGTCCCCCAGGCGGTGCGGAAACGCGGCAATAAGGCGGGCGGGGTCGGACGCCACCGGCACGTCCTCGCGGAACGTGTTGGTCTCCCCGGCGCCGTTCGCGATTTCCGGGACGCCCGTCGTATCCAATTCCTGCAGCTTTTCCACGTAGGAAAGGACGCTGCCGATTTTATTGCGCATGCCCTCCAGTTCCCCGTCTTCCACGCCGAGGCGGGACAGGTTGGCCAGTTTCTTGATGTCGTCGTCGGTAATGATGGGCATAGGGATTCGTATAACGTGTATCGTTGAACGTAGATCGTTTGAAATGTGGTAATTCTTACGTTCCACGTTATGCGTTCTACGGTTACTTCTCGCCGAGCATAGCGAGGAACTGGTCCTCCGACAAGACGGGCACGCCCAGCTCCTGGGCCTTGGTTAATTTGGAGCCGGCTTCGGCCCCCGCGACGACGTACGACGTTTTCTTGCTCACGCTGCCGCTCGCCTTGCCGCCCAGCTCCTTGATTTTGGCTTCCGCATCCTCGCGCGACAGCTTTTCCATGCTGCCGGTCAGGACGAAGGTGAGGCCGGCGAACGGCTGCGCCGACGCCTTGGGCAGCGCGACGAGCTCGACGCCGTGTTTCAGGAATCCCTTCACGGTTTCCCGTTGGTGGGCGTCTTTGAAATGTTCCACGACGCTTTTCGCCACGACGACGCCGACGTTTTCCACGGCCGTCAGTTCTTCCTCCGTCGCCGCCATGAATTTCTCCAAGGTGCCGAAGTGGCGGGCGAAGTCGTACGCCGTTTCCCCGCCGACGTTGCGGATACCGAGTGCGGCGATGAATTTATCCAACGGCACGGTTTTGCGCCGGGTGATTTCTTCCACCAGTTTCTTGGCCGAAACTTCCGCGAACCCTTCCAGGCCGACCAAGTCCGTTTCTTCCAGGCCGAACAAGTCGGAGGCGTTTTTCACCAAACCGGTTTCCAGCAACTGAACGATGGTCTGGGGACCCAGGCCGTCGATGCCAAAGGAGCGCGCCGCGTGCAGCACGGCTTCCATGTCCTTGGCGGGACAGCGCGGGTTGGAACAGACGATGGCCACTTCCCCTTCAAGCCGTCCGACGGGCGAAGAACACACGGGGCACTTCTTGGGCGCCGTGACCGCGTGCGTGCCCTTGGGACGCAAGTCCGTGAGGACGCTTTTCACCTTGGGAATGATGTCGCCGGCCTTGTACAAAATGACGGTGTCGCCCACGCGCACGTCCAGGCGTTCGATTTCATCCAAATTATGCAGCGAAGCGTGCTTGACCGTGGTCCCGCCGATCCAGGTCGGATCGAACACGGCGACTGGCGTCAGCGCGCCCGTGCGGCCCACGTACCAGGCGATGTCCTGCACGACCGTCGTCGCTTCTTCCGCCGGGAACTTCCACGCGACCAAGCCGCGCGGCGTCTTACCGACGATGCCCAAGCCGGCATACGCGGCGTTGTCGTCCACGCGCGCGACCATGCCGTCAATCCAAAAGTCCAGGCCGTCGCGCTTTTTCTGCAGCGCGTACCAATGCGATTCCACCGCGCCGACCGTCTCACAACGCACGGAGTGCGGGGCGAACTTAAAGCCCAGCTCCGCGAGCCGTTCCGCTTCTTCCGTTTGCGTTTTCTGCCCCAAATCCGTCACCAAATCCCACGCGATGAATTGCAACGGGCGCGCCGCGGCAATGGCGGGATCCAACTGGCGGATGGAACCGGCGGCGGCGTTCCGCGGATTAGCGAACGTCGGTTTGCCATCCTTGGCCAATTCCTTGTTCATCTTTTCGAACGCCTTCACGGGCAAATAGATTTCCCCACGCACTTCGACCAGTTCCGGAATCGCGCCCCTCCCTCTTTGCAAGAGGGAGTTGGAGGGAGTCCCGAGTTTCAACGGCACGGACTCGATGGTCCGGATGTTATGCGTCACGTCTTCCCCGACGTAGCCGTCGCCGCGCGTGGCCGCCGTTTCCAACACGCCGTCCTTGTAGGTCAACGACACGGCGAGGCCGTCGATTTTCGGCATGCAGAAAAACGCGAGCGGCTTCCCCGCCAGTTTTTCAATGCGCGCCACCCACGCCCGAAATTCCTCCGGCGTGAATACGTCCTCCATGGACAGCATCCGCTGGCGGTGCGTGACCTTGGTGAATTTCTCCATGGCCTGCCCGCCTACGCGCTGGGTAGGCGAATCGGCCGTGATGAGGTCCGGGTACTGCTGTTCCAAGGTGTACAGCTCGTGTTTAAGCGAATCCAACGCGGCATCCGAAATCTGCGCCTGGTCCAACACGTGGTAGGCGTAGCGGTGCTTTTCAATGGTTTCCCGCAGGGTGGCGACGCGCGCCTTGGCTTCGGCTTTGGTCATAACGTGGAACGTGGGTCGTAGAACGTGGATCGTTAGAAAACGAGATATCCGAACGTTCTACGTTATGCGTTATGCGTTCTACGAATCCCAGGGATTGTAGCAGGCTTGGACGGTTGACAAAAGGGCCAAAATGGGGTATATTCGATCCTCGTTTTCTCTTGGAAAAGCCATTGGGGAACGGGGAAAACGGAAGGCCCACACAAACGCCGACCTCCGCAAGGAGCGCCGACAGAGGAGTGCCCCATGGGCATCGTCGTTCACCGAAAGGTCATTGCAGGCGAAGAGCAGTTCCGAGCCTGGAGCACGATCACGGACTCGTACGAAACCGAAGTCCTGACGCGAGAGGGGCTGAAATTCTGCCTGATGGAGAAGAATCTCCTCAGGGCTCTCATGCCAGATCCCGGGATCGAGTACTACGACCTGGACGGTGATGGGTGGCACGAACAGATGCCCGGAAGACCGTCGGGGAAGATCGAGCTCTACGACGTCGGTATCGGTCCGGCCAAGGCCGACCTCCCCACGATGAACGATGTCTGGCTGTCCGCATTGAGGAAGATGCCCATCCTCACCAGCGCCTTGGACGCCTACAACCAACACGTGAAGGAGGGGGGAAATCCGAAGCACGTTCCCATCATGAAGTTCGAGAACGGCGCGTTCCTTGTGGAGCTGCACGAGACGGAGGAGTAGACTCGCGCATCCGCGCGGCAGAGAGCCATCCCGGCTCCCCGCCCCGGGTGCGCTCTTTGTTTTCACAACTCCCCTGTCCCCCCCTTCTTGCAAAGAGGGGGTTGGAGGGAGTCTCTTACGTCGCGAGACCGAGTTTGCGTTCGACTGCCGTCACCCGGCGCTCCAGGCGGTCTACGCGGCGGGTCGGGGCCACCAATTCAATTTCTACCGTCTCTTGAATCTTGGCAACCTGGTCGGCGACAGTCAGAATTTCCGACCGCACCTCTAGAACCTGCAATTGAACTTTTTGCACATCAGACCGTACTTCTTGGATTTCCGACCGCACCCCTTGCAAACCTGAATCAAGCTCCGATTTTGTCGGGACAGTGTCTTTCATGAAATCCATGAATTCGTCGAACTTCTGATCCAATTGTTCCAATGTCATCTTCTTGGCCATACTTCCGCGATTATAACTTCTTGGGGGGGAGGTAGATCCAACCCATCAGAAAACGGGACCCAAATCAATGGATCCCGTGGGGATAACTACCGGCAAACACCGCCTTGCATCCCCTGCGGCGTGGCGCAATTAATGCCATCCACCAAGCCGGTTTCCGGCAGCGCGTTTTCCAGTTCAAATTGGATCGCGTAATCGTCTCCCCCGCGACGTTGGGTGTAGCAGAAGGCGTTACGGGCAGGCGTGCCGCAGGCGTTCAGGCCCTTAAGGCCGATGTCCACCGTGCCGCGCACAACGCGGAGGAAGATGTCCTTTTCCCCGGTGCAGTCCCCGGCAAAGCCGCCGCCCGCCAAGCAGGCGGACACGGCCGCGTCGCCGATAGGAAGCGCTTCTCCGACCGGATAGGCGTTCGCGTTGCCGAAGTAGTCTTCCAGCGCGCTCTGCAACTGGCGCACTTGGGACAGGCGCGTGGCATCACGCTGTTTGGAGCGCGCGCTGTTCACCGCCACGGCGGCCAAGGCGCTAATGACGCCGACCACCAGCACGATGGTCAGGATTTCCGCCCAGTTGATGCGGCCCTCGGCGTCTTTGAAGAGTTGCATAGGGTCTATTCTAGGTCACGCATGGCCAGGCCGACCGCCACGCTCATGCGCGGGCCGATTTCGTCCAGGACGGGCCGCAGGTCGCTTGGATAGCCAACGCGCGCCCACGGGTCGCCGCGGTATACGTTCAGGTTCAGCGCCGCTTTCAACGCCTCCGGCAGCTGCGGCAGGTGCGAGGAGCCGCCCGTCAGGATGATCTTCTCCACCCGCTTGGATTCCGTCAATTCCATGTTGGCGAAGAGCTGGAAGGCGTACTTCACCTCATTCAAGACCGGCTGGACCACCGCTTCCAGGACCGCCGGCATGCCGCCGCCGTTGTCCACGCTGGAAAGGTCGCGCTTCATCTGTTCCGCCTGGTCCTCCGAGACTTTCATTTGGTCCATGATGCGGCGCGTCACCGCGGACCCGCCGATATTGATACTGCGCGTAACGAACGGAATGCCTTTTTCCACGATGGTGATGTTGGTGCGCTTGGAACCGATGTCCAGCAGCGCGATCGTGCTCTTGTCCTTGCCTACGAGCGAGCGGATGAGGGCGAACGCCTCCGAGTCGATGGCCTTCAGCTCAAGTTTGGCGACGCGGAAAATCTCCAGGTACTTTTGCACCAGGCTCTTGGCCGCACCCGTCACCAGGACGCGGGCATATTCCTGCTTTTTCGCGGCCGGCGCCACGCCCGCGGGAACCGGGGCGGCGACAGGGGGCTTTTTGTTCAGGTCATCGATGAATGTGGAGTACGTGACCATCTCGGCCAACGGCAACGGCGCCAGCTTGGACACCTGGGCGTCGATAAGCGGTTTCAATTCGCGCGGACCGTCCCCGGGCTTGCGCGGCACGGCGATGATGGCCGAGAACACGGAAGAGGCCGGCAGCGCGGCCATGGCCTGCGTTCCCTTTACGCCGGATTTCTTGCAGAGGAATGACAATAACTCCCCGCCCGCCTGGGTGTTTTCAAACGGGCTCGGAACAGGCTCTCCGGGGGCCGGTTCCGAATAGCCGTAGGTCATGAGCTTGGGCTTTCCTTTTTCCCCGCCCAGTTCCACGATCTTGAATCCGCTGCTCCCGACGTCCACACCCAAGAATCCCTGGGGCACCTGCTTCATGAAGCCGTCGAATAAACCCATACTTCCTCCAGAATATGGCCCCAGTATAGCACAAAAAAAAACGAGCCGTGAGAAACGACTCGATGGGCGGTTTAGTCCTCTTCCACTCCGAGACACGCCAAGGCGGCTTCTTC